>WQYW01000169.1 GCA_009781045.1 Alphaproteobacteria bacterium | reverse complement strand
TCGATTTTCGCACATGCATGATTCTTTTCCTCCAACACTGAACTGTGTCAATTGAGTAACTATGTTGCTATCATGCAACTTTTTTGGCAAAAAGCGATTCGATGTGACCGGGAACAGCTCTAGTCCGGCCCCCTCACGGCAAGCTGACGCCCCCCAGGTCGCCTGCCGGCGATCCGCCTTTGACAGCATTGACCCTGACGTCGGACCGACACCGCCGGATCGCCGCCGCAATTCCCGCCATGGCGGACGCCTTTTAGGGTGAGGCGCCCGGACCGGTCCGGACCGGTTTTGCCCTCTGTTGCAGCGCTGTCGCGCACGAAAGCAGAATTTCCCTGAGAGAATCCGATGCCCGCCATTGTCCGTTGCGGTCACGGGACCTATCTCTCAAACTACGGGGCGCTGCGCAAGGTCGGGATTGATTTCCGCCAACGATCGCGGATGACCCGATACGCCGGATCGTCGCGGCGCTCGCGGCAGCCGACCGGCACCTTGCGAAAGGCGCCGTCGCGCGATTTTGCGGATGCGCCGCAACTCCGCGCTTCGGTCCGAGAACGTGCGGCCTGCGCTGCCATCTACGTCGCTGAACCGTGCCTGTCTGCCGCGCGGACGCCTGTTTTTTTGCTTTGAGGCCAATCGGTAATGACAACACTCCACCCCGAACTCATCCGCAAGGACGCCCGCCTCCCAGGCGAAGACAAAAGCGAAATCCGCCTCTTCATCGTGCTGCGCGACGAAATGCTGCGCCTGCCCTTTTTTCTCGACTATTACCGCAAGCTCGGCGTCTCCCGCTTCTTTGCCATCGATAACTCGTCGGTGGACGGCTCAGGCGACTTTCTGCTCGCCCAGGACGACTGCCATGTCTTCTTCACCGCCGGATCCTATGGTGCCTCCCGATGCGGGGTGACATGGCTCAATTCGCTGCTCGACCTCTATGGCAGCGGCCACTGGATCGTGCTGGCGGACACCGATGAACTCCTGGTCTATCCCGACAGTGAGAAGAAGCTGTTGCCGCACTTCTGCTCCTGGCTCGATTCCCGCGACGATGAGGCGCTCTATGCGCTGCTGCTCGACATGTATAGTTCGCAGCCCATCCGCGAGGTGAACTACAAGGCGGGTGAGGATTTTCGCCTGCTCTGCAATTACCATGACGGCCACTACGCCGAGGTCCGCCGTTTTGGCTATCCCAGTGCCTTCCCGCCTTTTGAACATATCGGCGGGCCCCGCTTACGTCTTTGTTTTCCCGAGCAGAATACCCCGGCGCTGTGGCCCCGCCTGAAGGTCAAGCTGGCGCGGCGCGTACTCGCTCTCGCCGGCCTGCCCGCACCTGTCGTTGCCACCCAGGCCTACAAGGTCCCGCTGGTCCGATGGAAAGCCGGCAACGCCTTCATAAACAGTCACCGCCTCAACGCGGTGCGGCTTTCACCCGTCACCGGCGCGATGCTGCATTTCAAGTATTTCCAGGATTTCGGCCATCGGGTCGAAGAGGCCCTGAGCCATGGCGAACATTATGCCGGCGGGGTCGAATATCGCCGCTACAGCGATCTGCTGGCACAAAATCCGGATCTCACGCTCGCCGATGCCGACAGTGTTCCCTATCGCTCAAGCGCGGACCTCGTCGCCCGCGGCCTGATCCGCGTCCATGCCGACTGGAGCGCGAGGTGAGGCGGCAAAAGCCCCTTCCTGCAAAACCTCAACTTGCCCTGCGCACCGCGTCTGGAGGGCGCCCCTTCTGCATCCGGAGCGCGGAAGACACATGCCATGATCCGCCCCAAAGAGCACTCCGTGGTGATGAAGGGCCGCGGCTCGGAAGGCTCTGCCGTTTCGTATCAGGAGCAGTGTCGATACAAAAAGGTGAATGCGGCATGAACGCAGCAGGCCTCTGACGCAACTACACCACAGCAAAATACTGCGGGCGGTCGGCCGCGCGGCAGGCCCAACTAGGACATGGCCAAAACGTGGCAAAATTGTGCCGGTACCAGCAAGGCGAGGCCGCTTCCGCCCCCCCGGGCTTGCGGCGCCTTTGCCCGGCGCCGTGGCGCAGCAATGCTGCAAAATGGTTAAGCGCGCGGGCAAATCCCCTCCCGGGACAGGGGATGCAACTTCCGGATGGCGGCCGTGAGGAATCCGTCTACCTCCACGCGAAAGCGGTCACCGATGTGTGGCGAAAAAATGGCAAAATCATGGCGGCGGCATTGAAAGGGCAGCCCGGGGCGATTTCAAATTCAATCCCGGTGACTGCGGATCGGGCAAATTTCGATTGTCTTTTCAGGGTGCCACAGCTATTCTCGCGGCGTCCTTTTAATTGGTGTGCGGTGCTTTGCGCTCTGCCTGCCCAGGCGGGACCGGAGGCCGGATCCTGATCCACCTGTGTCCATGGACCGGTCTGCTGAGGGAATCACGATCGCCACAACAGGTGTTGTCCCAACCACCGCCCGGCAGCGACTTGCGGCAGTGATCAGACCTCGTTGTTGACTTCCCTGGGGAGGATCTTGTGCACCCGACATCCCGACATTGTGTTCTCAGCCGGGCCTGTCCTCATTGTCTCCGGCCCATCGTCCGGTTCAAAGCTGCAGCGGCGGAATGACGACTGTGAATAATCTTCCGACCCATATTCGTCGCGAGACCCGGCTGGCCGACAACGCCTGGCTTGATGAGCGTCCCGCAACCATCCGTTCTTCCGGCGACACCCACGAACAGCTCGAATATCTGCTGCGCTTCCTGTGGCGCTGGAAAATGCTCTTCGTCGCCGTCTTCACCACGATCCTGGCGGCGGGTCTGGTCTATCTTGTCATCGTCCCCGAGCGTTATACGGTTCACTCCACCATCATGGTCGGCTTCCGCACACCGGAGCTGGCCACCGAGCAGAACCACGGCAGGCCCAACGGGGAGCCGGACACCGACGCCGCGATCGAACTGCTCCGGGCCACGCCCGCACTGGAACAGGTTTCCCGCCAGCTCAATCTGGCTGCCCAGAAGAATCTGGTCGGGACGGTGCGCGGCTCGATCTTCCACCGTTTCCGCTCTGCGATCGGCTCGATCTTCACCAGCAGTGATGACCAGGCAACATCGGATACCGATTCACAGATCGCCGCCCAGCTTGCCAAGGACATCCGGATTGAGCGGATCGGCCGGTCGGCCTTCCTCGACGTCTCCTACGTGTCCTCAAACCCGGTCATGGCGGCGAAGATCGTCAACACACTGTCGCGCTACGTCGCCAAGGACGAAAGCTTCCTGTCGCGGACCTCGATCGCCAACCGCGCCGGGTTCCCGATCGTCAAGATGTCGGTGGTCACCGAGGCGACGGCGCCGCAGGAACCCACATCCCCAAATGTGCCTGTGGTCCTCTCTCTCACCACGCTGTTCGCTCTCGGCGCCGGCATCATGGCACTGATGTTCAAGCATCTCCAGCTCCTGCGCACGGTGCGCAGCATCGAGGAGGTCACCCGCCGCGGGGTGCGCACCCTGGGCCTGATCCCGGACACCGACGATATCAGCCTTGACCGTACCGCCAGCGTCGCTCTGGTCGCCAATGATCCCGACCATGTGTTTTCGGCCTCGGTGGCCTCGCTCCATGCCGCCATCACCACCCTGCCATGGACGCGCAATGCCCAGAACAACGCCATGGTGCTGCTCCTGACCTCGCCACTGGCGAGCGAGGGCAAGTCGACCACCGCGGCGGCGCTGGCGACATCGATGGCGCTTGCCGACAAGCGGGTGCTGCTGCTGGATGCGGATCTGCGCTCGCCGACCCTGCACCGCAGCTTCGGCGTCGACCGCAGCCCGGGACTGTCGGAATATGTCCGTGCCCAGGTGTCCCTCGAGATGGCGATCCAGCGCGGCAACAATATTCACTTCCTGGCCGCAGGCAAGCCGATGACGAGCCCGCTCCACATCCTCGACTCCGAGCGCTTCCATATGTTGATGCGGGTGGCGCGCAACGAGTATGACGTGATTCTGGTCGACTCGCCACCGGTCCTGGCGGTCGGTGACGCCAAGCTCCTGGCTCAGATCGCCGACCATGTAATTGTGGTGGCGCGCTGGGGTTCAACCAGCTGGAACGCCCTCAAGCAGGCGCTGCGGACGCTGCGTGACAGCGGCGCACGTGTCGCCGGCGTTGCGGTATCGCATGTCGATGCCACCCAGCTCTCGCTCTATGATTACGGCGGCGCCGAGATATACGGATCACACTATGGCACCAGGGTCGATGCGGACAACTAGGCTGGCACAGTTGACCTTGCGGATCGGGCTCTGGGTCGCCGCGCTTTGCGCGCCCCTGGCCCCGGCCTGCGCCGATTATATTACGCAGCGTGGCGACACCCTCAGTCTCACCGTGCTGAGCCTGCCGGCGCTGAATTCGCGCATGGTGGTGGACAGCAAGGGCAATGTCAGCGTGCCCCTGGTCGGGGAAGTCAAGGCCGCCGAGGTTTCGCTGTCGGAGCTGACCCGCAACCTGCAGACGATGTTTGCGGAAAAGAATATCGTCGACACCCCGAGCATCATCGTCTCCGTGGTCGAATACGCCCCGATCTATGTCGACGGCGACGTTGCCCGCCCCGGCGAATACAAGTTCAGGCCGGAGATGACGGTGCGCTCCGCCATCGCCCAGGCCGGCGGTATCGACCCCACCGGCGGCGGGCTCAAAAGCATCACCGTTCCCCAGGTCTATGATGCCCGCAGCGACCTCGCCGCCGCCACCGTCGAGCTGGCCAAACAGACGGCACGCACCGCGCGCTTCAAGGCCGAGCTTGCGGGTGCGGAGACCTTCGACGCAGCCAGCGTACAGGCCAGCGTCGGCGTCGATGAGGCGGTGTTCAGGGAAATCGTCGGCATTGAGGTCAAGCAGATGGAAGCGACGCGCACGACGCGCGCCCATCAACAGGAGCATCTGACCGCGCTTCTCGACGCGGCACAGCACGAGGTCACCGCCCTTGAGCGCACCGCCGAACAGCTTGATATTGACGTGAAGCAGACCGAAAGCCAGGTCAAGGCGGTCAATGACCTGATGGACGCGGGCGTGGCGACGCGGGTCCGCCTTGAGGAGGTCCAGCGCGGCCTCACCCAGGCCCGCGCCCAGGCGGCCGAATGCGCGGTGCGCCTGGCGGTGGCACGCAAGGAGGTCGCCGACCGCACCCGTGAACTCGATGCCTCCCGCGACGATCGCCAGGCCAGGACGCTGGAGGCACTGAACGAAGCTGTGGCGGAAGCCGCCAAGGCACGTTCGCGGATAACGGCCGCACAGGAGCGCCTGGCTGGCCGCGGCAACAGCCAGGACAATGCCAGCCGGCTGCATGTCGTGGTGCGCCGTATCGTCAACGGCGCTCCGGCCAGACTTGAGCTGACGCCTGATGACCCCCTGTCCTCCGGAGATAATATTGACGTCCGTGCCCCGCAACGGGCGCGCCCGATGATCGAGGGGCCGGTGACCCAGTGACGGGGGTCTTCTGACCGCAACATCGTCACGGAGTTTTGAGCCCACGCATCCCCTTGAAGGAGATGCAGGATTATTCGAACCGTTTGTGGGGACCGAAATGTCTTATTTCCTGAGGCCATCACGCCGATCTGGTGCGGGCAGTCGCACGCGGCTTTGCAGGGCGCCCGGGGTGATGCGATCCGGCCGGCCTGCCCCCGTCCTGCCCGCCTCTCTTTTGCCTCCCTCAATTTTCCTCCGCCTGCGGCTGCTGGCGCCGCTCCTGGCCGCCCTCGTTTTGATCCTGGCCGCCTCCCCCCTGAGGGCGCAAAACAGTCTGCCCTCAGGCATCGGCGTCCAGCTCCAGGTGTGGATGACCAGCCCTGAGGATCTGCGCGAGATCCGCCGTCTCGGCTTCCGTTTCATCCGCTGGGGCATCGCCTGGGAGGCGATCGAGAAGAAGCGCGGCGAATATGACTGGACCGAGCCCGATGAATTCCTCGCCGCGGTCCGAAAAGCCGGCCTGTCCTCGATCGTGATCATCGGCGGCGGCAACGCGCTCTACAGCGAACAGCTGGAACTGCCCGATGATCCGGTGGTACGCGAGCGCAAAGCCGCAGCCCCTCCCGCCAGCGGCGAGACCCTGGCTGCCTTTCAGCGCTTTGTCGCGGCCGCCGCCCGGCGCTACGCCGGTGAGAATGTGACCTGGGAATTCTGGAACGAGCCCGACTCCAAATTTTTCTGGCCGCCGACACCCGACCCGGAAGCCTATGCGCAGCTTCTCTCCACGACATGCCGCACCATCAAGGACGCGGCGCCCGCGGCGCTGGTGATCGGACCAGCGACCGCGGCGCTGCCCAACCGGGTCCCCAAATTCTACGCGGCGATGGTGCGGGCGGGCGCTGCCACCTGTCTCGACGGTCTCTCCATGCACAGCTACCGCATGCACGAAGACCCGCAGCCCGATCCCGAGAGCGTTGAAGCCGACAACCGTTCGAGCCGCGCTGTGCTGGAGCGGCTGGCGCCGCAGTGGCGCACAATTCCGATGCTGTGCACCGAGTGGGGCTACCCCACATCGGATCTGAGCCCGGCAGCGCAGGCGTCCTATCTTGCCCGCGCCTTTCTCGCCAATAACGCCAGCGGCATCCAGGCCACGGTATGGTATGAATGGAAGGATTCCCGCGACGAGGAAAAAAATCCCGAATCGCATTTCGGACTGAAGACCCTCGCAGGCACCTTCAAGACCACCCATGATGCCGACCTGCTCAGGCGCCTGACCAGCATGCGCTTCCTTCGCGAGGTCCCGTCCGGGGATCCGGAACTGCGGATCATGCAGTTTGAGGACGGGCCTGCGCGCGTTCTTGTCGCCTGGCTGCGGACGGCGGACAGCGCCAGAACCAGGACCACCCGAATCGGAGGCAAAGACGTCGCTGTGACCAGCCGTCCGGTGATCGTCCCCGATCCCGACACCGCCAC
Organism: Alphaproteobacteria bacterium; assembly: GCA_009781045.1. Lineage (GTDB taxonomy): Bacteria > Pseudomonadota > Alphaproteobacteria > Rhizobiales > Xanthobacteraceae > Bradyrhizobium. Next base: position 5,390 of record WQYW01000169.1, on the reverse strand, counting down.
ACCGGAAGCCCCGTGATGCTCACCAGGACGATCGCCTTTTTTTTCGCGCTGGCGGTGATCGTCATCCCTTTTGACGCGATTCCCGGCTTCACCCCCTTTGGCGAACTCGCCCATGAGGCGTCGTTCTACTTCTTCGCCATCGCCCTCATCCTGGCTTTCATCAAATTCATACTCGACATGCTCTCCGGCACCCATGCCGGCACGGAAGGACGGCTGCTGCAGCGCGCCACCTTCGCCATCCTCGCCACCATCCTCATTTCCGCGCTGTGGAACGCCTCCGATGTCGCCACCGCGACCTTTCATGACCGCGCCGGCTTCGCCAAAATGCTCACCGCGATGTCGGTGGTGCTCTATGGCATCGCGCTGGCGCTCCTCACCCGCAGCGTGGTGCCCACCCGCTGGTACAGCGCTCTGGTCATGCCGATCTCGATCAGCGCCATCCTCTGCGTGGTGTTTTCGACCTTCGAAGCCCTCAATCGCATGGGCCTCGGCAATCCGCTCTATCACGCCATCGACAGCCTGATTCATGGCGGTGTCGACCTCCTCGTGCAGCCCTGGGACGGGGCCACCAATGAGGCTTTCCTCAACGGCTGGGACGACCGCCTGCGCTCGGTGTCCTTCGAACCCCCGGCCTTCGGCAATTTCAGCGGTTACGCCTGGCCCTGGCTGCTGGCCGCGGTCTTCATGACCCAGCGCTGGCGGCGGGCCTTTCATGTCCTGCTGCTGGCGGCCTTCACCGTGCTGATCGTCGCCTCCGAGGCGCGCACCGCGCGGCTCCTGCTCGCCGCCAATGTCGTCACCTTCGGCCTCCTGATGACCGTGTTCCTGCCCCGCCACGGCCATGTCGACAGGATGGTGACGTGGCTGAGCAGCACGGCACTGGCGTTGAGCGCTGCGCTGATCGCCACCTATTATCTCCTTGAACTCGACGTTGTCCCCCGCAACATCGTCACCGCCTCCGTGTCCGACCTCACCCGCACCGCCTACCAGGTCTCGGCGGCGAAGATTTTTTCTGCAAACGCGTTTTTCGGGGTGGGACTGGGCCAGTTCGCCTTCAAGGTCACATCCTTCATGCCGAGCTGGGGCCTTGAAAGTCCCGAGATCACCACCCAGCTCACCTTCCCCGATGCCCCCTGGCCCAACACCTATTCGCTCTACGCCCGCATCGCCGCCGAACTCGGGGCGCTCGGCATCCTGGTCTGGCTCACGATCTGGCTGACGCTGATGGCCGCGGTCCGCCGCGCCGGTCTCATCTATGCCCGCTTCGCCCGCCCGGTGCCGGTCGTGGCCTATGCCATCATCATGAACTGCATCACGGTTTTCGTCGCCGCGATCACCACCGACACCTTCCGCACCCCGATGATCTGGATCGCGCTGGGAGCCGGCGCCTGTCTCGACGGCCGCGCCAGGCACCTGGCCCGCCAGCTGGTCGAAACCCCGGAGTTTGATGTGTTTCGCCACCAGGCTGCCTGATCCGGATCCCCCGGGGCTGCTCTTCTGTCACCTTGCGTTCAGGCGTCCTCGATTATGAGCTTGCGCCTGCCGCCGGATACCTCCGGCTCCACACCGACCCGATTGCCGCCAGTCATGTCCTTTCTCCCTTTCCTTGCCCTTCCCCCTCACCCGGCGCCGTCACCGGCCGCCCTCGGGCGCGGTCGATGAGCCCGCATCCGTTCCCGATCCACGGCCGCACCCGCACGCGGTTGCGCCTGTTGCTGTCGCAGCCCATGGTCGCAGCCGCAGCCGGTCTCGGTGCCCGCATGGTTCAGCTGGCCTCCACCCTCCTGATCATCCCGGTTCTGTCCAACTATCTTGGCGCCGAGCATCTTGCGATCTGGCTTGCCGCAAGCTCCCTGATGGACGCCTTCAGCTTCCTCGACCTCGGCATCGGTTCTCACCTCGTCAATCAGATCGCAGCATCGCGTGACACCAGCTCCCAGGCCCAGGCCAGCGTGTCGTCCGCCTTCACGGTCCTGATCCTGTTTTCGACCCTTGCCGCCGCCCTGGTCTCTCTCGCCTTTGTTCTCGGGGCCTTTCAGTTCCGCGAACCCGACTCGTCGCGGGCCTTTTTCATCACCTGCCTGACGCTCTGCCTGCTGTCTCCACTCAGCCTGGTGTGGCGGATCCGGCTGGCGCTCGCGGAAATGACAACCCAGAGCCTGTGGGACGTGATGAGCGCGCTCGGCACCTTCTGCGCCATCCTGCTCTGCGTCTTCCTTGACGGCGGCATGCTGCCCGCCGTCGCCGCCTTCTGCATCACACCGCTTGTCGTCAACCTCCTCAATGCCCGCCAGCTCTTCCGCGCCCACCCCGACATCCGTCCCCGTGTCGTGTTTACCGGGAAATGGCGCGAGATGCTGGCGACCTTGCGGGCCGGAGCCCCGTTCCTGCTGCAGAACGCGGTGCGGACCATCAGCTTCTCTTTCGACGCGCTTCTGGCCCTCAATCTGTTGCCGGCACGTCAGGCCGTGGAGTTTTCCGTGCTCCAGAAGATGGCATCCGCGGTGCAGACCGCGACCGCGGTTGCCGTCAATCCATTCTGGCCGCATTTCCGCCTGATGACGGCCGAAAGCAACCGCCGGGCTGCCGCCGCCGTGATCGCCGGTGCCATCGGCGTTGCGCTGGTTCTTTCGCTGCCAATTTCCATCACCCTGTATTTCTTCGGCGAGAGGCTGATCAGCCTGTGGACCCGTGGCGCCATCACCGCCCCGCCCGACCTGCTCTTCGCCCTTGGAGTGTGGATCCCGGTCTTCGGGATCGGCGCCGCGGTGATTTCGCTGATGACCATCCCCTCGCTGGTGAAACTCCAGATCAAGCTCGGCATCATCGCGGGATTGACCTGTCTTGTCGCCAAATTCATCGCCGGCCGACTCTGGGGCGGTGCAGGGTTCTTCTACGGCAACACCATCGGTCTCTTTGCACTTCTGATCATTCCCGGGCTGCTTGCCATCCTCCGTTCCGTCCTGGGCATGAGCCGCCACAACCCGGGAGCAGAGCCATGAGCGCGATCGCCCCAATCCGGATCGCGCATTTCACTGAAGCACCGATGGGCGGGGTGCAGGCCCATATGGAAGAGCTGATCGCCGAGCAGCTCAGGGATCCGGCATTCGCGCATATCGCGGTGTTCGGCCCCGACATCACCGTCGCCACCATGGCGTCATGGCGGGACGCCCGTCTCAGCGTCATTTCCTACCCCTATCGCGGCCGATCACCGTGGGCGATGATCAAATTCCTCCAGGCCGCACGCAAGGTGATTGCGGCGCAAAAACCCGACATCCTCCACCTCCATTCGACCTTCGCCGGCTTCCTCCTGCGCCCGCTGGCCCGGCTTGTCCGTCCCCGTCCCGCCGTAGTCTATTGTCCGCACGGCTGGGCCTTCCTGCGCAACTCACGGATCCGCCGGCTTTACGCCTGGCTTGAGGCGCACCTCGCCAGCTGCTGTGAGGCCATCGTCTGCGTCTCCTCCTCGGAACGCGAGGCGGCAGTGGCGGCTGGCATCGACGGGGAAAAATGCGCCGTCATCCCCAATGGCATTGCAGAGAACGAGGTGGCGCCGGACCTGATGCAGCCCGATCCTGCCCGCTGGAGTTCCGCGGATGACGCGGAAACCGCTGCCACAGCGCCGCGGACCATCCTCTTCGTCGGTCGTTTCGACTTCCAGAAGGGATTTGATGTTTTTCTCGACGTATTGTCGGATCTGGGGCCTGAAGCAAAAGGGCTGGCGGTGGGCGATTTTATCGTTGATGGAGCCGACCCACCGCGAATTCCCGCCAATGTCGCAGTCCTGGGCTGGCGCTCGCGCGTCGAGGTCGCCGCCTGTCTTCACCGCGCCGACCTGTTGCTGATGCCCTCGCGCTGGGAAGGCCTGCCGATGATCGCCATTGAAGCGATGCGTGCGGGTCTGCCGCTCTTTGCCTCCACCGCCGGCGGGCTTGCCGAGATGATCGAGGACGGCGTCAGCGGGCGCCATCTCGCCAGCATGGAGCCGGCAGACATCGCCAACACAATACGCGCCACCACTGCCGGACAGCTGGCGCGTTTCGCCAGCAATGCCAGACTCCGATTCCGCGAATTCTACACCGCCAGAGCGATGGCGACGCGGATGGACGCGCTCTATCGCGACATCCTTGAGGCTGGAACGCAGGCTTCGCTCCAACGCCAGTGAGAACGGCCCAAACCCGAGCCGGCTTTCGCTTTGAGACCTGCTGTCCCGGCGGTTTCAGCCTTTGGCCAGCCGCAGCATCGTCAAGGCTTCGCGCACCGCGGGGTCGAGCCCGGCCCCGCCCTCCTCCAGATGCGCCAGGATCGCCTGACGCATGGTCGGATGCCAGAATTTCCGCACATGGTCGGCGATTCCCTCCGCCGCCCTGCCTTTCTGGCAGGCGAAGAATTTTCCAATCTGATTGGCCATGTAGACCAGCTTGTCCGGCGACGCCACGATCGATCTCTCCTGAAACTTCACGCCTCACGCGTAAAAGCGCTTCCCGCGCGCTCACGCTCAAACAATGTGCCGCCCTCCAGGGCGCAGCACACATCCCTCACGCCACCTCGACCACCACGGCGCGACCGCGGCGCGCCTGTGCCTCCATCTGCCATTCCGACGGCCCGTTCGAAGGCAGGATCTGGACCGCGGTGACCTTGTATTCCGGGCAATTGGTGGCCCAGTCGGAATAGTCGGTGGTGATCACATTGATCTGCGTGTCGGGATGGTGGAATGTCGTATAGACCACGCCCGGTGCCACCCGATCCGTGAGCAGAGCGCGCAGGGTGGTTTCTCCGCTGCGGCTTGTCAGCCGCACCCAGTCGCCGTCGCGCAGCCCCCGCTCGGCCGCGTCAACCGGGTTGATCTCGAGCCGGTCCTCCTCATGCCAGACCACATTCCCGGTGCGCCTTGTCTGCGTGCCGACATTATACTGGCTCAGGATCCGCCCCGTGGTGAGCAGCAGCGGGAAGCCCGGCCCGCTCTTTTCATCGCTCGGAACATAGCCGGTGACCATGAAGCGCCCCTTGCCGCGCACGAAATCGCTGGTGTGCATCACCGGCGTGCCCTGCGGCGCCTTGTCGTTGCAGGGCCACTGCACCGAACCCAGCTGGTCCAACCTGGCATAGGAGACCCCGGCAAAGGCCGGCGTCAGGGCGGCGATCTCATCCATGATCTCGGAGGGATGACCATAATGCATGTCGTAGCCCATCGCCTTCGACAGGCCCAGCGTGACCTCCCAGTCGGCGAGACCACTGCGCGGGCGCATCACCCGGCGCACGCGCTGGATGCGGCGCTCGCCATTGGTGAAGGTGCCGTCCTTTTCCAGGAAGGTCGAGCCCGGCAGGAAGACATGGGCATAGTTCGACGTCTCGTTGAGGAACAGGTCATGGACCACCACACAGTCCAT
>WQYW01000168.1 GCA_009781045.1 Alphaproteobacteria bacterium | reverse complement strand
GGTTTCGCGAGGGCCATCGGGCTCCTTGGCATGGCGGGTTGACTTGGCAATCGAGGCGGCCAGAGCGGCCGAGGAGGCGCTGGTGGTGCCGGCATTGAAAAGCTCGGATTCGATTTCCCGGCGTCGGGCTGAAAAAAAGCTGATCGCCTTGTCGTCGATGGCGGCAAGCTCGAAGGTTCCATTTTTGCCGAGGCGATCGATGGCAAAGCCAAGATCGGCCATCTCTTTGGCAAGGGCGGCGTGATAGACCGCCCCCGCCGCCATCTTCCAGTCCCGCAAGACCGTCGAGTGCAGTGCTCCGACCGTGCCGTCGGAGCGTGTTGCCATGTTCAGCACAACCGCATGGGTATGAAGATTGGGGTCACCAAACACGCGGCCATCTTCGTGCGCCGCAGGACGACTTTCGCCATGCTGAAAAAGTGCTGCCGTCAGTGCAACCCTTTCGACCCGGACGCCGCCCTGGCCGCGACGGGCGAAGATGCCTTCCCTCTCAACGACTGAAAGGCTGGCACGCACGGCGCGTTCCTGGGCGGCATCAACACGCTGCCTGAGGTCATTATCACCGAACGCCCAAGCCAGCGATACCGATCGCGGCGCCGAGAAGGTCAGATCGAAGGCCGGGACGCGCTGGTCCGTCTTGCCGCCTGCATTGGTAAGAAGCGTCTCTCCGCTCGGGCTCTTCCCATCATAGAGAGCGGCGAAGTCGCTGGCCTCCACCACCGCGCCATCGATGCGCTCGAAGTCGCCCCGGGGGGCATACCAGACCCCATCCGGCTCCCTGCTGCCCAGATAGTATTCGGTGCCACGTGTATAGTAGGAATTGGAAGCGGCCACATTCCAGGTTGCAACCATCTCGGAGCTCCCGTGCGAGACCAGCTGGATGCACGATTTGCGACATGCGCGTTGGATTCCGGGTCGGAATTGACCGTATCGGTTCAGCCACTGCCCGCTTCTTCGCTCTTCACTGTTGCCAATCCGCTGAAACCGGGCGCTCCGCAACCGCACAACACCGCACCGGACCGCCCAGAGCACGTAATTTGTAGCAGAACCACGATTTCGGAGTTCTCCAGTTGAAATCCGATTCTAAACGGTTCTTTTTGGTGTCTCGAAGGCTCGACGCATTCCGCCGCCTTCCGCAGAATCGAGGTAGCATGATTGCATCAAGCCACAGCCCAACGACGCTCGCAAAACCTGCGGCATCTCGTCTCGTCCTGTTGCCCTCTGGCAGTCAGGACGCGTTCAGGATCACCAGGTGGCTCTCGAGAGCCTTCGGGTACCGGGCCCAGTCTGGTTCCATCGTTCTGATCGATCGGCGCACCACATCCCGCCGTTCTGAGCCTCTTCGGGAAACCGGCCGCTCGACGTCCGCAGCCCGACATTGTCAGCCGCACAGGAACACCTGAAATCACACAAAAGGATACACCATGTCGATTTTCGAGCACGTATGGAACCGGGCCTTTCACTGGCTCTCCGATTCCCGCAACGCCCCTCCGAAGGTGACGCTGAGTTTTACCGTTGACCCTCGCATCGCCCAACTGGCTCTGCCGTTGATCCAGCGGCTCCTTGCCGACGGTCCCGAGGACAACATCCACCTCACGAAACTCATGGCATGGCGCAAGGCTGAGCACCAGCCGGTCACGTTCTACCGCGGCGGCAGTAACTTCTGCTGGCTCGACCCTCCGAGCCTGATGACTGACGATTCGGCCACTCCGCTCGCCGGCCTGATCCTCACCCCTGACATCCGAATCTTCCTTGATCCCGTCGATTCTCAGGATCTGTTCGACCACATGACCGCTGCCGTCGACAAAGCCATCGCCAAATGGATCTCTCGGCGTAATCCCCCTGGATGTCGCCTGTACCCTATTGCGGTCGCGACTGTGCCTTTTCGATCGGCCGACGAGCCGAACGCTCCTCCTCACCGCTCCATCAATCGCGGTTCCCGAGATGTTGCCAACGCATGGTCGAAGGATCCCGGTCATGCCTGAAACCCTCCAGCAGACAACGCCGTGCGGCACAGCTGCGCCCCGCCTGGTCCCGGAGACAGACCTCTAGCCTGGACCCGGTTGAGAGTGAGGCATGGATCCGAAATAGCGATGAAACGTCGACTGGCTGAAGCGTCTCATTACTGCTCTGTCCGAACTGGGCCTGTCGGTACCAATGTTGTGACGCCGACAGGACAGACCGGCCGTCGTTGCCAGACGTGCCACCCGATTTCGTTGTAGTCACGGCCGATATGCAAATCTGGCCGGAATTGGAGAAATTTATGGAACAGTACCTCAGGCGGAAAGACGCTGCGAAATATCTGAAGGAACAGCACGGCCTGCTTACGTCACCGAACGCCCTGGCAAAACTTGCCTGTCTCACTTCGACCGGTCCCAGGTTCCGGTACCACGGGCGCTTTCCGCTCTACCCGCGGTCAGAACTCGATAGCTGGGCCGCCGGGCAGTTGACCGAGTTGCAGTGTTCCACTTCCAACCGCTCGGCCAAGCGCGCTCTGATGCAGAGGACCAGGGCGAAAACGACGTAAATCGTCAAATGCGACATTCACGATTTTCCACGGATCCAGTCGCCAAGGCCATGATCACAGAATGGGCCGCACAGCAACCCGGAACTCCTCTGCCAGGCGACGAGCCTGTTAAGTGTTCTGGCCGCGAATACCACTCGCCGGCCGCGGCTTCTCTGAGAGATACTGAACTCATCGCCCCCTGCTGTCCTCAGCCTCTTCGGAGCGCACCAGGCGCTCGGCGTCCGCCTCCCGTCGTTCTAAACCGCACAGGAACACCTGAAACCTGCAACCGTAGAAAAGGATGCCACATGTCCATTTTTGAACGTGTCTGGAACCGCGCCTTTGGCTGGCTCTCCGATCCGGGCGACGCCCCCCCGAAGGAAGCGCTGACCCTTTCCGTTGACCCTCGCATTATCGACGAGGTTCTGCCGCTGATTGAGCGGCTCATCGCCGACGGCGTCAAAGGCAACACCTACCGCGCCAAACTCGTGAAATGGCGCCAGACTGAGCAGCTGCCGGTCACGCTCTACCGTGGCAGGTGCAGCTTCTGTTGGATCGCCCCTCCGAGTTCAATGGATGACGACGATTCCTCTCCGCTCAGCGGCCTGGTCCTCACGCCTGACGTGAAAATCTTCCTCGATCCTTTCGATGCGCAACATCTGCTCGACCACATGACCGCTGCCGTCGAGAAAGCCATCGCGAAATGGATCTCCGACCGCAAACTCCACAAGTGCCCCTCGCTCCGAATGCCCGTCGCGTTGGCACACTTAATGCCCTTCGAGGCAGGAACAGAAGCGGAGGCGAGCGCTCGTCCCATCACTCCCCGTTCGGGAGATGCTGCCAACGCCTCGCGCAATGGATGGAAGAAAGGTCCGGATAATGCCTGAGACCTCCCTGGAGGCAACGCAATCGCACTGCGATGCTGCCCCCTCCCTGGTCCCCGAGACGGACGTTAGCGACGGGCCCAACCAGCCCGTCCTGTCCGCGGGGGCCGCCGGTGGACGCGCCGACATTCGTGGCGAAATCCCACCCCTGGCTGCGTCAAGCGCACGATCTCGCGAATACATCATCGTTTTGAGCGTGATCTCCTATCTTGATCTGCCCTCCGCAGCGCCGGAAGCACATTCCCGCTTCCGCTTCCGATCCAACCAATGTGAGGAACAATTCAACTCCGACGCCCGGTTCGACGGCGCAGGCGACCCGATGCCCCCGCTGCCCGAGCTTGCCAATACGTCCAGGGTTCTTGCAAACAGTCCGGAAATGTCGTCGGCTGGCGAATGTCTGGCAGCGCCATGTATCGGAGCTGTCAACGACCATGATGAGCGTGAGACATCTCCCGCGCAGAGCCCGAGAACCGCGCTCCGGTCTGTCAGCGCGAAGATTTCCTCCGAGAGGCCTGCGCCTTCCGGAGCCGAACACCTCGGCCTTCACCGTTCTCGGGCAGGATCAACACTCCTGCCGACTCAAGGGCAGCGGCGATCGCCGATATCGTCCGCTCCTGCGCGGCAAGCGGGCCAGGCTGGGTTTCGAGACGCTTCACGGTTGGCAAAGACACTCCCGAAGCCTCTGCAAGATGGCGCTGTTCCCAGCGCAGCAGAGCGCGCGCGGCTCGAACCTGTTCGCTTGTCAGATCCATTTTCGATACCTCAGGTATTGACACGGCCTGCGCCGGCGTTTAATACCTCAGGCATCGCACACCATCACTGCGAAAGCAACCAGCATGACGAAGAATGACACCGTTTCGGTGAACGGCGGAGCTTTGCCGGTTTGGCCGAAGGATAAGATCCTGCCCATCGACCGTGCGCTTCCTATGGCGGAGCGTGTGCGTCTGTATCAGTACAATACCCGCGTGATCCGCGCGTCTGGCTGCAAGGTGCGTTTTCCGTTGGTCGATAGCCTGGACCCGGTTGTGATTGAGGCATGGTTCAGAGAGGGCGATGAAGTCGTCGACAGGATCCAGCGTCTCATTTCCGCTCTGGCCCAACTGCCGGACGATACCACCATCAACTGGCTCTGATGGCGTTCTGCCAAACGCACAACGAGGCAGAGGATCCAGCCGGGAACAGCGTGAGTTGCGGTCCTTTCGCGCAAGCGCCCGCCGGGCACGCTGGCACCGACAACAGCGCGTCATCACGGATGATCGACTGCTCTAATGCTTTCATCATCCCAGACCACCGCGAAACGCAAGGGGTGAGACATGCGTGAAGATGAGAAACTCGAGAACACGGCGCGGGCAAGTTCGCAAATCATGGCGGACTTTGCCCTTGGCGTCCTCACTGATCACGAAGTGATCCGTCTGGTGAAGGCCGATGATGCCGGGTTGATGAGCGCACTCCATGACGATTTCGACGCCGCACTGAGGCTTGTCATTGAGGATTATGAGGAGCGCACCCGCAAGGACGCGGTGCAGACCCGCTGCGCTTACTGCGGCGCGCCGCTTCCTGGCTTTCACGAGTAGCGGACACCTGGCAGCGCCGGAAAAGGCACGGGCTTTTCTCGAATGTGGTGGGCAATAGGCATGAGTCTGAACGATGCAGAGAAAATCGCCAGGGCGCTTGGTGGTGTGAAGCGCGGTAACACATGGATGTGTTTTTGCCCGGCCCATGAGAACACACACACCCCGGCGTTGGCCGCGACCGAAAAGAACGGAAGGCTTGTTGTGCACTGTCACGCCGGCTGCCCCCAGGACGCGGTGATTGACATTTTGAAGGACCGAGGGTTGTGGCCGGGGCGTGAGTCCAGCTTTGTGATCGACCCGGTTGCGCGGAAGGCGGAGCACAAGGAACGCCAGCGCAGAATCGATGCGGCGATCCATATCTGGAGCAGTTCTGTCCCGATCACGGGCACACTGGCCGAGGAATATTTGCGCAATCGCCGCATCATCATGCCGCTTCCGGACACGCTGCGGTTTCATGGCTGGCTGTCACACCCTTCTGGGAACCACTGCCCGGGCATGGTGGCACTGGTTCAATCTCCTGACGGCAAGCCTGTGGCGGTTCACCGCACCTTTCTCTCCCCTGACGGCGGCAAAGCCAAGGTGGAACCCACAAAGGCCATGCTTGGCCCGGTCGGCGGCGGCGCGGTCCGGTTGGCTGTGTGGAAGCCCGGTGAAACATTGCTGCTCTCGGAAGGAATCGAAACCGGACTGACCGGGTTGCAGCTGACCGGCAAGCCCTGCTGGGCCTGTTTGAGCACTTCCGGTCTAAAGGGCATCATTCTGCCCCCGGCTATTCGCGACATCACGATTCTGGTTGACGCCGATGAACCCGGCGAACAGGCGGCGGCGGACTGTGCCAGGCGGTTGTTGCTCGAAGGCAGGACCGTGAAGCTGGCAAGTCCCCCGGCTGGCTGCAACGATTACAACGATGCCCTGATGAACGCGGATACTGCGCAATCATGAACGGAGACGATGTCGGGGCAACAATCAATGACGCCGAGCCGCTCACCGTGCCATCCGTGCCATGGCCGGATCCTGCCCCGCTCCCGGCCGGCCTGAAGCCGGTTTTGACCTTCGATCCGGAATGGCTGCCGCCGGCGATCCGGCCCTGGGTTGAAGACATCGTGGAGCGCCTGCAGGTTCCAGCCGATTATATCGCAACACCAGTGCTGGTTGCGCTTGGCGGCGTTATCGGCAATCGCATCCGGATTCGCCCCCAGGCAAAGACTTCCTGGACGGAGGCATGCAATCTCTGGGCACTGATCATCGGGCGCCCCGGCGTCATGAAGAGCCCTTCTATTGAAGAGGCGCTGGCACCCTTGAAGATGCTGGAATATGAGGCGAACACCGCGAACGCCAAGGCGCTCAGGGATCATGCGATTTCTGTCGAGAGCTGCAGAATCCGGAGAGATGCTGAAGTGGCGCGCTTCAAGGCCGCAATCAAGTCGGCCCTAAAAAGCGGCGTGGAGCCCGACCTCAAGGTGATTGCTGAACCGGAGGCACCCGTTGCCAGGCGTTTCATCGTCACTGACGTGTCATACGAGAAACTGGGAGAAATCCTGGCTGACAATCCACAGGGAGTGCTGGCTCACCGCGATGAAATTGCCGGCCTGCTCAAGTCTCTGGCGGAGGAACGCAACGCCTCGGCCCGTGGTTTCTATCTGAGCGCCTGGTCTGGAACCGGCTCCTATGCCTTCGACCGGATAAGCCGCGGGCATGTGCGCATCGAGTCCGCCTGTCTTTCCATAGTCGGATCAACCCAGCCCGGCAAAATTGCCAGTTTCGTGCGCCATGCCATCAATGGCGGCGACGGGGACGATGGCATGTTGCAGCGTTTCAGTCTGGTGTGCTGGCCCGACCTGCCCCCGAACTGGAAGAATGTTGACCGCTACCCTGACACGGAGGCGCGCCGTGAGGTTGTGGCAATCTTCCGCAGTCTTGCGGAAATGACACCGGAGGATGCGGCAGCAGTGTTCGATGATATCACCGGCGTGGCATTCCTCAGGTTCACCCTTGAGGGGTTGAGGCTATTTGAGGGGTGGCGCAGCGACCTGGAGCACCGCTTGCGCTCCATGGAAAACCCGGCACTGGAGTCCCACCTTGCCAAATTCCGCAAGGCGGTTCCGGCACTGGCCCTGATCCACTGGCTGGCCTCGGGCGGTTCCGGCGCTGTCGGGGCGATCTCCGTGGATGCGGCGATCAAGCTGGCGAAGTATCTGGAAAGCCATGCTGTCAGGCTCTATTCCTCCGCCAGAGTGGTCGACGCCGAGGCTGCCCGGCTGATCCTTGCCAAGGTCAGGCGTGGCGACCTGACGGACGGGTTCACTGCCCGGGACATCAAGCAGCGTGATTGGGCTGGGCTGACCCACTCCGCAGTGGTTGACTCGGCCCTTGCTCTGCTGGCTGAATATGACTGGACTGCCCCGATGACGGTCCAGACCGGCGGCCGGTCCAAGACCGCTTTCACCATCAACCCGAAGGCAATGGCGGCGAATTGTCAGAAGACTGAAGACTTTTTGAAAACACGCCAGCGGGGTCACCCTCAAAACCCTCAGAAGTCCTTTTGAAGGTTTTGAGGGTTCCTCCCCTGGTGGTTTTCCGAAAAATTGGATGGTCTGCCGTGGCAGTTCGGCGTGGCAGCGGCTCGAACACCTCCAAGCACCGACGCACAGACTGCAGGCTGTTGCCCCGATCAAGGCCCCTGGGCCCTGGGCTGACCGGCTGATCGGTCTGCAGTGGTCCACTCAACCATGGACTGCCGCGATGACATGCAGACCAGCAGCCAATCCAGGACCGCATTCGCCCTCAAACCCGAAGGCCATGGCAGCTGATGGCTGGGCACTTTTCAGAAAACACGCCAGCGGGGTCACCCTCAAAACCCTCAGAAGCCCTTTTGAAGGTTTTGAGGGTTCCTCCCCTGGTGGTTTTCGAAAAATTGATGGTCTGTCGACCGGCAGTTCGGCGTGGGGCACCAGCGGCAGTAACACCTCCAAACACACGGTTACCCCTGATCTGTACCGACGCTGTTGGCTGTTGCCCTGATCAAGGCCCCTGGGCTGACCGGCTGCCGGTCTGCAGTGGTCCACTCGGCCCCTGCTCTGCTGACTGCCCCGATGACGGTGCAGACCAACGGCCAATCCAGGACCTCATTCGCCCTGAACCCGAAGGCCATGGCAGCTGTCGAGCACTTTTTCAGAGAACACGCCAGCAGGGTCACCCTCAAAACCCTCAGAAGCCCTTTTGAAGGTTTTGAGGGTTCCTCCCCTGGTGGTTTTCCGAAAACTGGATGGTCGCCGCTTGCCTACGGATGGTCGACGTAAGCGGACGTGACAGCCGCCAGTTGGTGCTTGGCCTTGATCCACTGGCTGGCCTCGGGCGGTTTCTGAGCCAAGATCCAGCCACGCCGCTTTTCCTTCGGAAGAACTTTGCCGAGCCGCCGAAAGTCGCCGTCGAATCGCTCCGTGGGGGGCTCAAGGCGGCTTGCGGCTGGGGCAGTGCCAAGAGCCGTTCGGGAAGATCTGCCACGGGGGAGCGTGGAGATAGTGCAAGAACTGGCAGCCAGATTTCATCATGTGGTAGCTATGTGGTAGCTGCAGATGACTTTTGCTCGTCTTGAGAAATCCTAAGTCCTTGATTTATTGGCGCTCCCTACGGGAATCGAACCCATGTTTCAGCCTTGAGAGGGCCGCGTCCTAACCGCTAGACGAAGGGAGCGTGAGGGCTACCGAATAGCCCTGAAATGCTCGAACCGCAAGGACCGAGCCAACGCAAATTTTCGCCCGATCCGGCCCCCCGCCCCGGGATCTTCAAACTCTGGCAAGGGTCTGTTTTTGCGTGGTTTTCTGTGACAGCAGATGACGTATGTGATGGATCAGGTTGGATCCCCAGAGGGGATCGTCGCCTTGGGGAGCGCGAGAACGCAGGCAATCTGCGAAATATCCATAAGCATTTGGTATATTTACAGTTTTGGCGCGACATTCAGGTTTATCCGCTGCGGGCCACGACTCACCCGCTCCGGCTCAAGGCCAGCGACACCAGAGCGAAGAGCAAGTGAAAACCCGCCTGAATCGGTCGCCTCCTCGCCATCCTCAGACCGGATGCCTGAAAGCTGCCCATGCTGTGCCCCCGCTCGCACCATCCTTGCCGCTTCAGATCCGGTCCCGGGGGAGCGTCACTGCCCCCCCCAAGGGATCAACACCACGGTTACGAACACGCCCAGACTCGACCAGCCAGCCAGATGGGATCAGGATGGGCGTGGTCACGATCACCAACCTTGCAGGCACCGACGCACCGACGGCCCGATTTGAAACGTCCAGCCGACCACCAGCCCCAATGGATCCCGCAGCCGCCCCGGTTGAATTTAACGCGGACTGGCCTCCGTCACCATGTCGCAGTTGATTTCATGGTCGGCTACCGCACGGCAGTCGACTGACCTTCAGCGTCTGCGGTCCACAATTCCATGCTGAAACCGTTATCATTGGCGTCGACGGAGAATTCGCAGGCTTCAAACAACGGCCGCACACCACGATAGCCCGCGAACAGCAATGACCAGGAAACCACCATCACCACCTCCCCTCTCCCGCCGCCCGACTTTGGCTTTGTCGTGACCCGATCGTGACTTCGAAGGTTCCCCGGGGGGCCGGCCCCCCGAGGCATAGACCATAGACCTTCGTTCCCCGTCTCCATTCTCTGTCGGCAATCAGCCTGTCCCGGGCAGCGATTTGGGAACTCCGGCCCGATTTTTTGCGATGCGTTTCAGGCTTGGACACGTACCCACATTCTTCGCCCCGATGACATCGACGACCCAATCGAACTGCGACTCCCGGACCTGCATTCTCGCCTGACGCAATGCCCCAAGCGTCGCTTCGGCCAAATTCGCGTCACCCAGTGAAGCCCGGACTTTTCCGTGCGCGAGGATGTCGACAGTGCTGACAAGCCGAAGCGATACCAGGCGTTCCGCTGCGATCCGCATTGCCTTTCTTTCGTCTATTGCGGCCGCGCAGCTCATTTCGTGCGCGATGGCAAGTGTCGCCGCCTCACCGTCGCCGAGGGTGTCCGAAGATTTTCCCGATACCAGATCGGCGAATGTCACAAGCGCATTCCCTCTGAGTTCTACAACACCGACCACCCGCTCATCTATCATCCGCGTCAGCAAGTCGCTTTCCTGCCTCCCTTTCACAACACCCCGCTTTAACTCATCGACGATATGGCTGGCCACAAAGATGGGTATCGTCAATGCTTTCAAAATTGGAGTCGAATAATCGGTGTTTAGCAGATTGATCACAACACTCGCATCAAGAACAAGCGCGTCATCCTTGTCAGTGAGGCAGCTTGAGAATGTCATCTGCCTCGTCCTCGTCCTCCGCCGCCTCATCAATGAGTTCCCGAACCTCGATTCGCCCGAGTTTCAGCATCTCCGACATCTGTTCTTCACTTATAAGACCCCGCTTCCAGGCATCTATTGCAAGCAGAAAAAGCCGGCAAGACTGCGGACCGTTGACAATGGAGGCATCGTATGCCGATGGTCCAAGGACCTGCCGGGCCTGTTCCTCAGTGATATTCCCCTTGTCCCTGAACCAATTCCACGTCCCTTTTTTCGTTAAGCCGAGTTCTTCGAGCCGCTTGACCATGGCTTGTCGTGACACACCAAAGAAATTGGAGAGAAGGATGATGTGCCGGCGGGTGAGATGGCTCCCGCCCGTCGTCACCTCCCTGAATTTCTCCATCACCGCACGGGATGGCGTCAGGAATGCCCGCCCGAACGCATTGGCGTAACGTTCCTCCTTCGAATTGTCCAACTTTTCATCCTGATAGATTTCCGGACGTCGACGCGTCGCCGTGAAATGCCCAAGTTCGTGGGCCCCCGTCTGGGTAAGCCGGTCCTTCCTGTGACTGGAGTTTACGAGAATGCAGGCTCCGACCGCATCGTCATATGCAAACAGTCCCGAAATTCTGGGGTCAAGCCTTCGGCTATAGATCCTCACGCCGAGCTGAAACTCCATTATCGCGAACAAATTTTGTATCGGGCTTTCGCCTAGTCCGAGAAAATTCCGCAGACTCTGCGCGTCATGCTCTGCCTGGAAACGCACATCACCGGGCAGTATCGCCTTTTCCGAAGGATAGTTGTGCGTCCGGTGGATTCCCAATATGTTTTCAAGCTCAACTTCCGCCCTGACGAGATCATTCAACAGGCGCGCGGCTTGATCGATTGCAGCGTCGGACGTCTCGGGAAGCGAGCGGAAGCGCGGAAGGAGGTCAACATGGACCGCTTCGCGTCGCAGCAGGAAATTCACCGACACTCCATAATGACGACCAAGCGCGAGCAGCTCCTCAATGCGGGCTGGCCGTTGGCCATTTTCAAGGCCCACAAGGGTCGTACGCGCCATGCCCGCAGCCTTCGCCGCAGCATCCTGGGTCACATTTGCAGTCTCTCGGGCGACTTTTAGTCGAGCGCCCATCTCCTCCGGGCTCAGCATGTCGGCTAACCTCTTCAATATACAGGATCAATCCGCCTTCTCACAAAAGAGGCGGATCCAGGGTCCCTGGGGAACGACCGCCATTGCCGCGCGCATAGTTTTGCTGCAGCGCAATCGATGCCATTCGCGATCCCTTCGTCCACGCGGTTCAACCAATGTGCTTGTCGCTCCTGCCATGGTTTTCGCATTGGCGGGCTTCTCAACTGCGGCACGCACACGGGCGCCTCTTTATGTCATCATTTTGGAATTAAAATCCGACAATGTCAAGATTATCCCGGCCCTGAACAAACGACGAACATTGTGATTTCCTCCCTCCGCATCAGCATGTGGCCCCCCAGATATGTGTGATCGGCGTGGGGTCTGCGAATACGCAGGAAGTCTCCAAAATGAGCGTTAAGCATTATTTTCACTTGGAGTTTTCGCGCCTTGGAGGGGCATGCCGCTGGAATGTCGGCAGTTCTGGCTCGAGGGCACCAACGCCAGAGCGATACCCGAAACACCCCCGACCCGTCCGTCACCATCCTCAACAAAAAACAAAAAGCAAAAAGCCTCGATGCTGCCCATGCCCCCACAGGTTCAGATTCAATCCTGGGGCATCACCTGCTGCCCCCCGAGCCCGGCGACGGATCAAACATCAATCAAACGGTTGCATAGCGTGCACCACCCAGCCTTCGGGGTCCGACAGGCCGATTTGATCCTGGAACTGGAATTGAACGGGGAACCAGGCACGGGACCTGGCAGCGACGGGGCTCCCTGGTTCAGCAAACCGCCCATTACCATGTCGCGGTCGCTTTCATGGTCGGCTGACCTTCCGCGTCGGCCGTCCACAATTCCATGCTGGAACCGTGATCATTGGCGTTGATGGAGAATTCGCTGCCTTCAAACAGAGGCCGCACGCCGCGATAGGTGAATTTCGCCGACGGCCTGCCCCCGCGCAAGCGCGCGGCCATTTCGATCATGAACGCTGCCTGCAGCGGTCCATGGACGACCAGCCCCGGATAGCCCTCGATCCTGGTAGCGTAATCGCGGTCATAATGGATGCGGTGGGCGTTGAAGGTCAGTGCCGAATAGCGGAACAGCAGCACGGGATCAGAAAAGCGGGTTTCCCGGAATTGCGCCCTGGGCGGCGGGGGCGACGCCTTCTCCGACGAAGCAGGACGTCCGCTGGCCAGGTCGCGATAGACAAGATCCTGCCGTTCGCGGACAGCGACGCCACGGGGCGAGCGGATGACGTGTTCGACCGAGACAAAGCACAACAGGCCGCTGGAGCCGGTCTTCACGGTG
>WQYW01000167.1 GCA_009781045.1 Alphaproteobacteria bacterium | reverse complement strand
GCTCGGCACACGTCCTCTTCAGAGCAGAATTCCAGCCGGGGCACGGCTGTCAGACGCCAAGCCAGCGGATTGCCGCATAGCTTGTCTGAGAAGCCGTCGTGTTTACGCGACGGAGTTGTCACTTCATTCAACGCCAGAGAAATTTTCAGGCAGTGCCGCATTCGCGCCGCATTGCCACAGTAATTCCACCAGAGCGAAAAATCGCAACAACTGGCCCGGCTTTCGCCGGGGATCGGGGGGCGAGTTGGGAAACCACGAAAACGACCATCAGGCGGTGATCCTGATTCATGGAATCGGCGAACAGAAACCGATGCAGACGCTGCGGGGGTTCGTCGATGCGGTACTGGAACACAACCCGAAAAGTCTGAAGCGGGCCTATTACAGCAAGCCGGATTTCTTTTCCGACAATTTTGAACTGCGGCGGCTGGTGACAACAAATTCTTCCCATCGGACCGATTTCTTTGAACTCTACTGGGCGCATCTCATGCCACCCGCGACCTGGGGCCAGATCCTCGGCTGGTATTGGAACCTGATATTCCGCAACCCATTCGCGATACCCGGTGGATTGCTTCTCATTTACGGCATCAGCTGGCTGACCCTCCTGGCCCTCCTGGTCATTGTCTGCCTCGGCCTGTGGACAGGCGGAACCTATCTGTTCGGACATTCCTCCGGTACTCCCTTCACCGGATACCAGGGAAAACTCTGGGCTTTCGGTGTCGTGATGACATTCATCTCTCATATCCTGCAGAAATATGTTGGGGATGCCGCAATCTACCTGAGCGCCAGACCACCGAATATCGAGGCTCGTCAGAAGATCCGCACGCAGGGCCTTGAACTGCTGGACCGGATCCACAAGAGTGGTCGCTACAGCCGCATCATTATCGCCGCTCACAGCCTCGGCACGGTCATCGGCTACGACATCCTGACTCTGGCCTGGCAACGCCGGTCTCTTGCCGAACGCAGATGGCTCAGCGTTCTTGCGGAAAAGAATGCAGTGCCGGAATACCAGGAAACCGCGTTGGACGCCGCCGAAACGACCGCCGCCAATCTCGCGAACAACTGCGACTGGTGTAAAAAGGCCCGTGCCCTGGACCACGAGCAGCGCAGGAACAGCAGGATGATGCGCGATCAGCTCATCGGCACGGGCGCGATCAATCCGGAACAAATCGACGAGGCCGGCCTGAAATGGCTGGTCACGGATTTCATCACCATGGGGAGTCCTCTGACTTACGCCGCCCTTCTGCTGGCCAATGACAAAGATGATTTCGATCGCCGGGCACGCGAACAGGAGCTGCCGCTCTGCCCACCGTATATGGAACACAGACACTTTTCATTTCAGTACAGGTGGAAGAAATCGGATGGCACAGCGCACCCCGTCCGGCTTCTCACGGCAGAAGCGCCTTTTGCCACCACGGTGTGGACCAACCTCTATTTCCCGTCGCGATGTCTCATCTGGGGAGACCTGATCGGAGGGCCGTTGCATCCCCTGTTCGGACCTGGCGTGACCGATGTTGCGGTGAAGACCGGGATCCTGGGCTTCCTCGCTCACACCCGATATTGGTCGAAGAGAGATCCACTCACCCGGATCCGGCAGATCATTATCAGCGGGAAAGGAGCTGTTATCCAGGAGGTTGCTGCACCGGATTCACCCGCAGCCTGCCGTTTCGGAAGGAACGGAAGACGGGGTGCAGCCGACGGCGATGATGGCTGACGCGGCGCAAAGGTCTGCTTCCTTTCACGACAGCGCCGATCCCGATGGCCTTGCGTTGATTGCGCATCTGTGGCGACCCATCTGTGGCACGCCACGCGCAGACAGCGCGGCAAAGAGGCGCAGAATGCCGCAAATCCCACAGCGGGGGCTTTGAGACATGCGGCTTTCGCTGCCCGCACGCACGAACTGCCGCGTTCTCCGCCGGGCTTTCAGGAGCCCCGGTCTGCCGCCCCTCATCGCCGCTCTGCAGGAGTGAGACTTGAACCGCCGCGCGAATTTCCATCGAATAATGGCCGTCCTCTCGATCTGCGCTTTGCTGCCTGGAGGGCATGGCGGTGGCACCGCGGCCCAATCATCCGCTTCCCCGCCACAAGCCACCGCGGCCCGGGCCAGCGCGGCCCAGGACCCGTTGGTGGCAAAGGCTGTCATCGACCCCAGGCTGAAGACTCCGTTCTTTCGCCAGCTCCGCCTGTCTTTGCCCTGGCACATGATCGAACACGAGGATGGCTCGCTGGAGAGTACGCTGGGCCCGATCACGGCGCGCGACCTCGTCCGCATCGAAAAGACCGCGGATTGCATCTCCACCCATCAGGGCGAACACAAAATGGAATTCAGCAGCGCCATCGCCGGCAGGGATGGTGTCGAACTGACCCTGGAAGGCGGCCTGCCGGCTTACGCCAGCAGCCTGACCGTGCGCATCGCGCCAACGCTCCGGTTTGAGGTTGCGTTCGCTGCCGCCTATCCAGTCCCCACAGGAAAACTGTACTGGAGGATCACCAGAAAAGAACTGCGGCTGCAATCGCCGGTGATGACACCGGGGTCGCGCCTTCGCGGCCATATTGCGGTCCAGTTCGATGAATTCGAGCGCTCACAGCTCGACCGCTCCGAGATCAATCGAAGAAGCTATCGCGTTTCCGGCTGGTTCAAGCCGGTGATCCAGGCTCCGGAAGGTGACGAAAAGGGCGCCTCCGAACCGGCACCAGACTGACATCCCGCCTGCCGGACCGCAGGCTGCGCGCCAGCCGCTGTCTGCCGGGTCACCTCTTGGAGCTGCTGCACCGTGCACGACGGTGCCCTGTGAGAATTCACCGCACCAGCAGCGAATTCGGAGCCTCACCTGCCGAAAATCCGCTGCACACCCGCCATCGCCATGCCGGGGATCCTCAAGATCCCGATGTACCAGGAAGAGCGAAAAACTCAGGATATCGACAGCGATTCCTTGGCAGGCGCGGCAGACGTCCGTCTTTGAAGTCCACTCCCCGACACTCCAGAGCCGACGCTGGTCCCGTCTGGCACCGGGCGCAGGCGACCGGCTCCATCCCCCCAAGGGCCCCAAGGGTAAGGGCCCCAAGGGTCGCCTCTCATCGAAAGCGCTCTCGTGTTTCTCCTGCGCCCCCTTTCACACATCGCCGCCGCCCGTGCGGCGTGGGAATGGGTGAGGGGTCCGCCCAGCTTCACAGGCCGCTCGCCTGCCCTGCCTTCGCTTTGGCCCGCCCTTCGGTCACCACCAGTTCCTCCTTATGGGCGAAACCCAGCGAATTATCGATGAGGACGATGCGGTTTGACGCCAGCCGGTAGACACCTGCCTTCTCAAGGGCGGTTTGCAGGCGCTCCGGCCCATCGGCCACGCGCCCGAGAAACTTGTAGCGCGCAGCAAGCAGCCCCAGGAGCCGCGCCCGCTGCTCGACTTCCGTAACCACACGCGCTGTGCCCGTAATCTGCACGCCACGCACGGCAGGATAATCCGCCACATCCGGCGCCACCGTTGCCGAGACAATCGGGTTGGCACACAGATCCTGGGCATGCCGGCTTTCGGGGGCCGACACAAAGATCAGCGAAAACCCGTCGCGGACGTAGAACAGATTGACGGCGTGGGGCGACAGCCGGCTCGCTGTCGCCAATGCCATGATATGGTTGGCATCCAGAAATTGCTTGATCCGCTCAGCAAGGCTCTCTCTGTCCTCAGTCATGCCGCACGCCGCTCCCTGTCCATTTTGATCCCTTCCCCGCTCAACCCCCAGGTGTTCGACAACACCCTCCCTGAGACCGATGTTTCCATTTTCCACTTTCATCAAACCCGCCGCTCCGCAAAGACCGCGGATGGCTTGCGCCTCGCACAATGGATGCGCGCTCCGCCGCAAGCCGACAGCAACCCGCGTCCCGACACCTTCGCGCCGTGGCCACGTCTTTGCCACAGCGGTGATCTTCCTGGAGTCGGGTGGTCGCGCTGGCAGTTGTCCCCGCTATCCAATGCGCCCAACGGGAAGAATAATCGCCCGGCTTTTAAGTCAGCGCCAGGATGCAAGCCGCCTCTGGCCCTGGAATGCGCTTCACCTGTTTCTGCCCGGCCCGGGCTCTTGCGCTCCACGCCATCGCCGTCCCCCTTGTTGTCATGGGTTGTCTCCCCCTCCAGGAGGTGTC
Source organism: Alphaproteobacteria bacterium (assembly GCA_009781045.1). Classification (GTDB taxonomy): domain Bacteria; phylum Pseudomonadota; class Alphaproteobacteria; order Rhizobiales; family Xanthobacteraceae; genus Bradyrhizobium. The sequence continues at coordinate 8,733 of WQYW01000167.1, read as the reverse complement.
CCCCTATCCTGCGACTTCCCGATCAGGCACTCTTTTGTACCTTTCCCGGCTTCGAATTCGCCCGCGGATTGTCCATCCAGGCGAAAGCGTGACGTCTGGCGTCTGCCGCGCACGAAGCAGAGCGCAATCTCAGATAGCGATGGCAACGTTAAAATGACACCGCCATCCGTCGTTTCGGCAACATCTTTTTGTCACTGCCCGGGTCGGACAGGAGGCAGGTCGCACCCGGCTCGAAATCCGGGAAAAACTGCGCCTCTCCAGCCGGGATGGTCATCCATTCGCCGCGAATCACCTCGCTTGAGAAAAGCATCTGTGCCCCTCGACAACGTGAAAAAAGGGGCACAGTCCGTCGTTTGCAGAAATGGGACGGGGGCAGAAACGGCAACAAAATATGGACTGAAATGGCGACGGGGGGAACGTGGCTGAAAAACGCGCCCCCTTTGCGATCCCTGACCGGAAACAGACAGGTGGAATGCGTGCATCCCGCCTGTCCTCTGGTTGTACTGTCACACCCCGCCTGGATAGTTCGGGCTTTCCCGCGTGATGGTGACGTCATGGACGTGGCTCTCACGCAACCCCGCATTGGTGATGCGCACAAATCTCGCCCGGCCATGGAACTCGGCGATGTCATGGGCACCGACATAGCCCATCGCCGCGCGCAGGCCGCCGGCAAGCTGATGCATGACATTCCCGACCGGGCCTTTATAGGGCACCTGACCCTCGACGCCTTCCGGCACCAGTTTCAGGGTGTCCTTGATATCCTGCTGGAAATAGCGGTCGGCCGAGCCCCGCGACATCGCCCCCACCGAGCCCATGCCGCGATAGGCCTTATAGGAGCGCCCCTGCCACAGAAACACCTCGCCCGGGGTTTCATCGGTGCCGGCAAGCAGCGAGCCCACCATGGCGACATTGGCACCGGCGGCCAGCGCCTTGGCAAAGTCGCCGGAATATTTGATGCCGCCGTCGGCGATGACAGGGATATCGGCCTTTTTCGTCACCTCGACCACATCCATGATCGCGGTCAGTTGCGGCACACCGACGCCGGCGACAATCCGTGTGGTGCAGATGGACCCCGGACCGATGCCGACCTTGATGCTGTCGGCACCGGAATCGATCAGCGCCTGAGCGCCCTCCCCGGTGGCAACGTTGCCCGCCAGCACCTGCACCGCGCTGTAGTGGCGCTTGATGCGGGCCACCGCGTCAAGCACGTGTCTGGAATGACCATGCGCGGTATCGACCACCAGGAGATCGACACCGGCTTCAATCAGCCGCTCCGCCCGCTCAAAGCCGGAGTCGCCCACCGTGGTCGCTGCGGCAACCCGAAGCCGCCCCTGGGCATCCTTGCAGGCGAGCGGCCAGGCCACCGCCTTTTCCATGTCCTTGACGGTGATCAGACCGACGCAGCGATACTGGGCGTCGACCACCAGAAGCTTTTCGATGCGGTGCTGGTGCAGCATCCGCTTGGCCTCGTCCTGGCTGACATTCTCGCCCACCGTGACCAGATTCTCATGGGTCATCAGCTCCGAGACTTTCTGGCGCCGGTCGGTGGCAAAGCGCACGTCACGATTGGTGATGATGCCGACCAGCGTGCCCGGTGCGCTGGGGCCCGCACCGGTCACCACCGGAATGCCGGAAATGCCGTGATCGCGCATCAGCTTGAGGGCGTCGTCCAGCGTCGCCTCGGGACTGATGGTGAGCGGGTTCACCACCATGCCCGACTCGTATTTTTTGACCTGCCGCACCTGGGCGGCCTGGCCATCGGCATCGAAATTGCGATGAATGACGCCGATACCCCCGGCCTGGGCCATGGCAATGCCCATCCGCGCCTCGGTCACCGTATCCATCGCCGCGGCAATGATCGGAATGTTGAGGGCAATGGCCCGGGTGACACGGGAGCGGATGTCGACCTCGGAGGGCATCACATCCGACAGCCCGGGCTTGAGCAGCACATCGTCGAACGTGTAGGCCTCGCTGATGCTCTGCCCGATACGGCCTGGACCTTGCTCTGTCGCCATCGCCAACTCCTTATAGAACCGGCAAAAACCTGTATCGAACAGGGACATGCCTTCCGATGATGCGCCGATAAGCACCATCTTTTGCGCGTTGTCGAAAGCGACACCGCCGCCATGATAGGTGCCCATCAATGGGGGTTGACGGCGGGCGATAGCATGCCGGTACGACGAATCAAAGACATTCGCGCACCTCCTCGCCCGTCCTCAACGATATCTTCGGGTTCCAGCGGCCCTTCTGCGAAATCTTTTCTCTCTTCAAAGATATCATGGGGTTAACGAAGCACCCCAGACCCGCACCCACCGGACCATTGGCGAATCAGGGCTAGCGCACGAAGCGGGCCACCGATCCCTTCCTGGATGGGCGGGGATGAACATGGCGAACCGCGCCGGGAGGGTCTCCGAGCCGATTGCCCCAGTCTGCAGCCAGCAAAGAGAGCAGACCGAAAAGACGTGCCGGAGCCGTCAATCGCATGCCACTCCCAGGGCAGAAGACCCTTTCTGCCGGCGACGAACCGGAAGGTTCTGCGAGAAACCGATGGCCTTGATCCTTGATCGATGACAGGGGTGCTCCGGCTTCGCTCAAATCCCTTCCATGTTGCCCGCCTCTGCCCATTGGCCACCGCCGGTTGCAGGGTCCAGTTTCGGCAGATAGAGGGCCGTCCGCTACCCTGACATTCCTTCAAGGATCCTGCACACGCTCCCTGACCCCTTGGCACCCGGCAAGCCAGATGCCTCCAAGGCTGGAGCTGGAATTTAGGGGTCGAACTCGATCGAGACATTTATCGAATTCAATGCGTCCGTCAGCTGCGGATGAAGAGAGAGACTGTTGACCGCAGTCGACACCAGCTTGCCAGTAACCGCACGATCATACACGGCTACACATTTCGCCGATGTCAGTCTCGACGCGTAGAGCACGCCGTCGACATCAAATTCATCGTACAGCGTTTGGCTTAACTCCCGGCTCGAATGCTGTGTCTTCGCACGTGCTGCGTTTGTCGAAACACCACGTCCAAGCAATCCCGTTGTCCGCAAATTCATTACTATGAGTTCTTTAGATGCCGAAACTTCGCACACTCCCCAGTGGTCGAGTTCGGTGCTATCGAGGACACGTTCCACCCTCCCTTCGAACCGATCCCGGACCACAGTCTCCGCGCAACATAAATCAGTTGGAATGAGTTATCCGGAGGAGCGAACCGTGTATCACCAAATCCCATGCCAAGGGGAGTCTTCGCATGAGACATTGGCATCACACGCACATATTCAATAGGCAAAATCCGAACCGTCAGATCCGCGACAACTCTGCGATCCAGCTTCACCATCCGCTGAAATCGCGCTTTGCGGCGTCGATAACCCGGGTGATATCCCCGCGTTTGAGCAGATCGAGCGGTTTACCGCCGATGCTCGGCTTGTCGAGGATGAGCCACCGCCATGCGGCCCGCGGATTGATGATGACTTTCGTCAGGCCCGCCATGCCGGCGACAGGTCTGCCATCAACAAATTGAGCAAGCGGGTAGACATGTTTCCGCTCCCCCTTGAGAATGCCAATTACGGCACCTCGTTTGTGCCATTCATGCAATGTCGATCGCGATGTGCCAAAGCGTCGCTCGATTTCCGTCGGACCTGCCACCGGTCCAGCCCAATCCTCAAGACGCACGCTCACGGTAATCTCGGCAAGCCGCCGCTTCGCCTCTGCCGGGTCCAGCAGTTCGCCCACGCCCTCCCCTCTGCCGAGATCAACAAAAGGGTAAACACCGGGCGGGATACGATCCTCGACTTCTTTGTCGGCAGCGTCAGCAACAAAGCTCTCTATCGCGTCAATCAGAGTCCTCTCGCTGTTCCTGACTCGTCGCTCCTGCTGATCCGAAAGCCGCACAACAGCAGCCGTCATAGCGACAACAAGTCTGCTCCTGTCCTTCGGTGTCTTCTCCGGGATTTCCGGAAAGTGCCGGGCCAACAAATCCCGCATGTCGGCGACAACGGCATTATCGACGATTAGACGTTTCTTCGCCTTGGAGGTGCCACCCACAGCGACAGCAGACCGTTTCTCTACGCCGGATGTGCGACGGTTAACGACCATGACCTTCTCCCCCTGATCTGCCGCGAACATAGCCCGGATTGTCCGGATTGTCCGGATTGTCCATAACGAAATTATCCGCAACGATCTGCTGCCCGGAGCCGGGCCGGTTCAGGCGCTGCGGGCTGCTCCTCGCTGCCGGGGTCGCCCCTGCCCCGATCAGGACGCAATTCGCCCCTGTGACCCGCCGTTTTGCCTTGGCGGTGCGAGGGGTGTAAGCCCTTCCCGTCATTTCACATAAACGACTTTTCAGCGCTCATGCCGATTCAGAACCAGCGGGTCATTCCCCTGATCGTCGCCACCGCCCTGTTCATGGAAAACATGGACTCGACGGTGATCGCCACTTCGCTTCCGGCGATTGCCGCCGATATCGGTACCAGCCCGCTGACCCTGAAACTGGCGATCACCTCCTATCTGCTGTCGCTCGCGGTTTTTATCCCGGCCAGCGGCTGGACCGCAGACCGCTTCGGCGCCCGTAATGTGTTCACGGTCGCTGTCGGCGTCTTCATGGCCGGCTCGATCGGCTGCGCCCTGTCCACCTCGGTGACCAATTTCGTCTTCGCCCGCATCCTCCAGGGGGCCGGCGGCGCCATGATGACGCCGGTGAGCCGCCTGGTCCTGATGCGCTCGGTCGACAAAAGCGCGCTGGTCAACGCCATGACCTGGGTGACCGTCCCTGCCATGATCGGGCCCCTGGTCGGGCCGCCACTCGGCGGCTTCATCACCACCTATACATCCTGGCACTGGATCTTCCTGATCAACATCCCGATCGGTGTGGTCGGCATCGCCATGGCGCTGCGCTTCTTCGCCCCGATCACCAGCGAGGTCCGCCAACCCTTTGACCTCACCGGCATGGTGCTGGCGGGAATCGGAGTGGCGGGAATCGCCTTCGGCCTCTCGGTAGCCGGCCTCAATCTGCTGCCCTGGGTCGTGGTCGGTGGCCTGATCGTGATCGGCACCATCGCCATGACGCTCTATACGCTGCACGCCCGCCGTACTGCCTCGCCCGTCCTCGACTTCTCGCTGCTCCGCCTGCCAACCTTGCGCGCCACCATCTATGGCGGCTTCATGTTCCGCCTCGGCATCGGCGCGCTGCCGTTTCTGCTGCCGCTCTTGATGCAGATCGGCTTCGGCCTGTCGCCGTTCCATTCCGGCCTCGTCACTTTTTCCGCGACCCTTGGCGCTATCGGCATGAAGGCGTTCGCCCCCCGCATCATCCGCATTTTCGGCTTTCGCAATCTCACCACGGTCAATGCCGTGATCAGTGCGGCATCGCTCGCCGCCTGCGCGCTGTTCACCGTCACCACCCCGCTCAGCCTGATCATGCTGATCCTGCTGATCGGCGGCTTCTTTCGTTCGCTGCAGTTCACCGCGATCAATGCCGTGGCCTATGCCGAGGTCGACATCGCCCAGATGAGCCGCGCCACCACGCTCGTGGCTGTCAACCAGCAGCTGGCGATCTCCGCTGGCGTCGCGCTTGGCGCCTTCTCGGTCGAGACCACGATGGCGCTGCGCCATCTCGGCGAACTTGATGCCGGTTCCTTTGCGCCCGGTTTCATCGTGGTGGCACTGGCCTCCGCAGCCTCAGCCTGGTTCTTCTGGCAGATGCCTCGCGACGCCGGCCACGAAATCTCCGGTCAGAAAGTCAAAAGCCGGGAGATTCCCGGCCCTGGACCGACTGGAAACTGAAAATTGAAAATCCACCCTCCTGACTGCCGGGAGGCCATCATTGCGGCCCCGATCGCGATTCAACCCGCGGAAGGCATGTGAACCCTGATCACAGACACCAGGCCCGCCTGCGGCCCGCGGCCTCTCACATCCGTGCCGATCGCCACGACAGTGACGCACAGACGCAGGCAAGTGGCGGCTCACCTGAACCGAACACACGTCATTCTCGTGTCTCTCCAGGACTTCATCGGCCGGTTTCCGAAGGGCATTCACCCGCCTGCGGTTCCTCTCAGAACTCTCAGAGGATTGACCTTCACCACGCTCCCCCGGCCTGCGTTGCGTGACCCCCTGAACCCAGAACCCAGGCTGTCGCAGGTTCCATTCCCGAGACAATCCCTCACGCAAGACAACATCGCAGCTTGCACCTCCCTGACACCTGACACCAACCCGCCATTTTGCCAATGCCGGAAGATGCCAGGCAATAGCAGGACAGACGGCATGGAAATTTTCAGAACGCCTGCCTACATACTCTCACGCGCTGGTCCACGGGTTCAGCGATGGATCTGCAGACGAATTGTTCCCTTACCGGAGCACCGCAGGCCGAAGGATTGGCGGCATGACCTCGCGCAAAACATCGGTTGCATCAACGGATCAGGGCGGCCTTGGATAAGGTGATGGGGATTACCTCTGAGGAAGCTGCCAAACGTGAGGCGGAAATGGAAGCCAACTGCTCAGCAAGCTCTCCGGCGAAAGACACCCGGCGCCCCATCGAGATCTGCGCTGGAGAGGCTTTGCGAATCCGAACGAGAACCACAGGACTGGAACGAAACGGGGCATGACTGAATTGGCATCCTTGGCCAATCTGGCGGCATTGGCGCGATGCGGGGATTGGAACCGATTATGATGCCACCGAGATGGCCAGGAGTGGGAAGAGCAAGAATTTTCAGGTGCGAGAATGCACCAAGGGAAGCGTAAGAGAAACCACTACTAGAGCAAGAATGAACAGACCAAAAAGCGATTTCGTCACCGCGCTTCTCCAATCGGTGACGACCCGCGCCAACCACAAAACAACAGGCACGGATATACAAACGGCCAAGCCAACGGCGGGAGCATGCGCGTTTCGTGAAAGACCCAATGGAAGCTTGAGTCCAACGTAGATCACGAACGCTCCCATATAGATCGACCACGCAACCCAGCAGACCGACAACGCCTCCTCCAACGACAACTTTCGGCCAAAGAAGCGCATTGGGCGCAATACCATGACTACGGATGCCCCCAGCACAGCAAGAGAGCCAAGCCAAACCGGATCAACGGGTGCCATGCCTAATTCTCGGTGATTGCTGCCACGATCATCATCAGACCGCCTCGACCATGAAGTCATCTGGTCCGTCGCCAGGCAGCGTTAGCGAATTAGAATGAAAATTGCCACGCGCAGCGCAAGGCGTCCTTTCCTCAAGGTAAATTTCTGCTTTCAGCAATTAACGAAAATGTAAGATCCTCACCTCTGGAATGTGCTGCACGGAATGAGTAGTTTCCAATTCCCGACTACCCAGTGCCTGTTCGAAAACTACGTGTTTCTCCCACGCACAGCGTTTCCGCAGGTTGAGCCGCACGTCAATCAGGAGAGATTATCGCGTTGCCCGGACAAATGCACACTACGACGTACGTTTTTGCCGCCTAACAAACATCGTTGGTCGTTCGAAATTGAGGCCTTCAATAGGAAGAGCCTCCACCTCATGGATGTCGGCAGAGCCCAACTACCCTAGAGCGATCCTGGCGAGCGCACGCAAGTTGCAAGCAATCGCCGCAGACCAAACATATGCGTAGAAGTGCTCCAGGCCGCGCCATGTACAGCGATTGAAACCAAAGACGCGTTTCAAACAGGAAATGTTTGCCTCGACACCTGCCCGGAAGTTGCGAAGGCTACGATATACCCGCCTGCTCTTGGCCATTTCTTCCACCTGAAGGCCGCACTTCTTGTGGAACACCATATCGTCCACTCCTGCCGCCTTTGCCTCGTTCAACCCCTTCCGGCTCGCATATCCACCGTCGGCGGCAACCTGATGCGGGGCTTTACCATAGTGCTGTTTGTGCCGTTCAATCATTGGCATCAGTCGGTCTGAATCTGCGGGATTTCCTTTCTCGATGGAGATGTCGAGGAGGAGACCGCTGCGTCCGGTCGCGAGGCTGATCTTGTGCCCGTATTCAGTGCCACGGCTGCCCTTGATGATTATGTCCGTATGCGGCTCGAAAATGCTCACAATTTTTTCAGAAGCGGGGACCTTTTCTTTCTGAAAGACACGACGCTCGCACTGATTGATAACCTGAGCAAACAATGGCCTGTAGAGGTCGATGTCCGCCTTCCAGCCGATGCATTCGATCGAAAAGGGGACCGCTGTCAGCGCAAATTCGAGCCGCTCAGATGTATCGCGGGCCATGTCAACGAGTTCGTGATAGAGTTCCGTTCTGCGTTCATCGCCACGGCAGTATTGGATCCTGCGGTTGAGTATGTTCGCGCGCTTCCTGGCCACTCGCGCGCGCCAAAAAAGGGGAGGATCCGGGCAGTTTGCTGCCACGAGCAAGCAAACGATCCATTACCCGCACCCCGCACCGAGTCCGCCAGCAATGAATTGTCGGTTGGTGGATGAATGAGTGTCTCGACGACCGTACTGTCCACACGAAAGACCGAACCATCCTCAACGTCGATCTCGTTGGCGTGTCCGGTAATGACACGGAAAATCATTTGCATGGTAGATGGCTTGATCGCGGTAACATTCTGGTGTAGTGTGCCCTTGCCCGGAACGTAACCATCGGGAAGTCGCGCAAACAGGATCGTGCACGAATGGGTGATCAGCAATCAGCAAGTGGATGAGGTTATCGTAGCTGGCCTGATGATACTGCTTCAGAATGGCGCACCGCATCGCCGATTCTGCGGACATTCCCTGGCGGCCAGTCTTCTCGTTTTCATTCATCCCAAGG
>WQYW01000166.1 GCA_009781045.1 Alphaproteobacteria bacterium | reverse complement strand
CGGTTTTGGCGAACATTGCCTCGTTGCGAGCGGAAAGTCGGGGTCACGGTGTCCAAACCGCTTGCTGCTCATGATTCTGAGTGGCGACAAGCGGATCCTCCCACGGGTTTTTGACCGATTACGCCCTTTCCTCCGACAGCGTTTCGGAGGCGGCGGCTTTCTCGATCTCCGCCCGCAGGGCCGGGACCGTCCTGTAAAGGCTGGTCTGGCAGGTTTTGATGAGGTCGGGGCGGAAATAGGGAGCGGTGGCAAGATCAGCCATGAGTTCCAGGTCGGCAGGGTCGTCAACAACGCCGTCGAGGTCATCCTCATCTTCATCTTCATCCTCATCGTCGTCGAGATCATCACCGCTGTCGATGGGGGTTTCAACATTGTCGACCTGCGCGTGAATTCTGCCGCCGCAGCAAGGGCAGATGGCATTCGGGTTATCGAGGAATTCGAGGGCGTCGAGGTCCTGGTTGATCCTGGGAACGACGTCGCCAATATTGTCGTCAAGGCTGAAAATTCGCAGGTGTTCGAGGTCGCCCTGGTTTTCCTCGGCGGTTTCGAGGATGCTGTCAAAGAAGGGGCGATTTTCGACCCGTTCACCGCAGTCGTCCGTGGTCATTCTGTGGTAGACCAGCGGGGCGAGATCGCGCATTCCAAGCAGCATGATCGCCTGCATCCAGGCTCCCACGGCCAGATTTTCGATGCCGGAATCGCTGACAGGGAGGGATTGAAGAAAGCCTTTTGCCTTCTCCCGGGCAATCGTGCCCTTGCAGGTGAGGACGGTGATGGCGTCGATCAGCGAGGCGCGGTGCCAGGTCGGTACAGAGCGGTCGGCGGCGCAGGCAAACAGGGCCTCTGCATCGCCATCGAAGAAACTGACGACAATCCGCGACAGGTCATGCAGGCTCGCGGGCAGGATCAGGTTTGCCGGTGTCCCCCGGTGCAACAGGCGCAGCAGCGGCTGCCAGCTCTCTTTGTCGTGGCGCGAGGCGAGAAGATGGAGGGCGCGATTGAGGGCAAGGATGTCATCGACCGACATCCTGGCGCCATCGGCGGCAGTGGTGAGCAGTGTGCGCAGCGCGGGTACGATCGCATCATCGGCAAGACCGGCCTTGATGGTTTTGGCGGGCAGCTTTTTGCGGGAGGAAAGTTGCGCGAGGATCCCGGACGGGGCGGTCGGCGGGGACGTCAACCGGTAAAGGAAGCAAAGCAACGCAAAGCTGCGCCAGGGAACGCTTGCCAGAATGTTCCGGACGGCAGCGCAGCTGTTGGAGGGGCGGCTTGACGACGGGGGAGCAGTGAGGGAGCCGGCCTGCCACCCGACGAGGCGCGGCATTCGGCATTTCGACCCGGTCGACCATGTTCTGTCGTGATATTGGCGGGCGCCGCAGCGATCGCGTGGCCCTTGTCATGCTCTGCTTTCCTGGCGCCTTGCGGTGCGCAGTCCTCGGCGCAGGCGTTGCGCCCTGGCGCGGATCGGGTTACCTCGAGACCAACGCCAGACTGGCGGTCAATCAAAAGCAAGGGGAGAGAAATGCGGTTCGAACGTGCCACACTTGACTTCGAGGGAGCGGTTGCAATTCTCACCCTTGATCACAGGGAGGCGATGAACGCGGCCTCGGTTGAAATGCTTGGTGGTCTCAATGCGGCGCTGACCGTGATTGAGGAAGAGGAAAGGGTGCGCTGCATCCTCCTCACCGGAGCCGGCCGGGCGTTCTGCAGCGGTGCCAACCTGCAGGGCGGCAGGGATGCAATCGGCAATGTCGCAGAATTGCTCGACACGGTGTATCACCCGTTCCTGCTCCGCCTGCGTCGGATTGATTGTCCGTTCATCACCGTGGTCAACGGCCCTGCCGCCGGGGCGGGCATGACGCTTGCGCTGATGGGCGACATGATCCTGTGTGGGCGTTCGGCGTATTTCCTGCAGGCGTTCCGCCGTATCGGTCTGGTGCCCGATAGCGGGTCGACCTGGGTGTTGCCGCGGCTGATCGGCAGGGCGCGCGCTCTTGAACTGTCCCTGATGGGGGAGCGTCTGTCGGCGGAGAAGGCGCTGGAGTGGGGCCTGGTCAATCGGGTCTATGATGACGCGGTGCTGATGGAGGAGGCGTTGAAGCTGGCGCAGGAGCTGGCCCGAGGCCCGACAATTGCATTGTCGTTGACGCGGAGACTCTATTGGGAGAGTATGGAAAATTCCTATGAGCAGCAACTCCGCCTTGAATGTGAATCGCAGGCGGTGGCGGCCGCGGCGGAAGACTTCCGCGAAGGTGTGGCGGCCTTCCTTGCGAAACGGCCGGCGACGTTCACCGGGAAATGATTGTGGGGTGATACTCTGGCGGTTGGGCGAGAGGTAGTTGAACGTCACGCGTCAGCGACGAACACGCGGGCATTCAATCACCCACCTCATGGTGGAAAATTTTGCCTCGTCAGATCAGAAGCAATGACGGGTCGCGCCGTACCGGAATCTGATATTTTCGAGATCGTTCCCGATCGGTCATCGGTCAGCTCTCTTTTTCCATGATGGGGGGCCGACATCTCAAGGATTGGAAAAACGGCAATCTGGCAAAAAGCGACGCGGTCAGGGAAGTTGCCGGAAACGAAACGGCCGCCATTAACGGGATGAGAAGGTCTGCCTCTGCCGCGGTGATTTGATTCCGGCGGATCAGGGTGCCGGGAGGAGTGTGGGAAGCCAGCCTGGCGCGCCTGGGCGGGACCGGAACCGGTCCTGATTTTGGAGAAGCGGGGGGAACAGCAGGAACGAATTGTGACACAGGGATGTCGGGGCGCAACAACCGGGACGAGGCGGTTTCCGGTTGTTGTTGCTCACGGTGAGGGGGCGCTTCGACAGGGCGCGGAGGGTGCCGAATCGTCAGTGCAGCAGTTTCAGGATGTCCTCGACTGCGAGCGCCGGCGTCACGTCACCGCTGGCGACCACGGCTTCGATCTCCTTGACCTGGGAGCGGATCGAGGCGTCATTGTGCAGGCGCGCCAGCATGCGGCTCTCCAGCATCGACCACATCCATTTGACCTGCTGGAAGCGGCGGCGTGCGGCAAGCTCGCCGGATTCCTGCGTGATCCTGCGGTGCTCGAGAATCTGTTGCCACAGATCGGGGATGCCGGCGCCGGTCAGCGCGGAATAGGTTACGACCGGGGGCTGCCAGTGTTCGCTGCGCGGCGCCAGAATGCGCAAGGCGCTGCGATAGTCGGCGGCGGTGATGCGGGCGCGGCTGAGATTGTCGCCATCGGCCTTGTTGATGGCGATCATGTCGGCGAGTTCCACCAGGCCCTTCTTGATCCCCTGCAGTTCGTCGCCACCGCCCGGCAGCATCAGGGCGAGGAAGAAGTCGGTCATGTCGCAGACCACGGTCTCGGACTGGCCGACGCCGACGGTCTCGACCAGCACGACATCAAATCCCGCTGCTTCGCATAACAGCATGGCTTCACGGGTGCGTTCGGCAACTCCGCCGAGCGTTCCCGCCGAGGGTGAGGGACGGATGAAGGCGTGCTCGGAGACGGAGAGCTGCGCCATCCTTGTCTTGTCGCCGAGAATTGATCCGCCGGTGCGTGCCGAGGAGGGGTCGACCGCCAGCACCGCGACCTTGTGGCCCAGTGCGATCAGATGGCTGCCCAGGGCGTCGATGGTGGTTGACTTGCCAACCCCGGGTGAGCCGGTGATACCGACGCGGATGGCCTTGCCGATGCCCGGCATCAGCATCTGCACCAGTTCGCGTGCGGCGGCCTGGTGATCGGCACGCCGGCTTTCCACCAGCGTGATGGCGCGGGCCAGCGCGGCTCGCTGGCCCGCGCCAACCGCTTTTGCCAGGGCTTTGATGTCGGGTGCGCCAGGGGAGGTCATTGTTTTTGGTCTTCATCGTTTCGGGGGCGTTCGCCGCCGAAGATTCGAAGTCCTTCGGGCGACAGAAAGGGTTCGAGGGTCTTCCATGGCACGAAGGCGACATGGCCGGTGAGGAAGAGCGGATGATAGGGCGGAAAATGGAAGGCGAGCCCGGAGCTTTTCCCGGCGTCGGTTGACGGGGCGAGTGTCACCGCGCCGATTTTCAGGAGGCTCGGTTCGATGTCGTTAAACCACTGCTCCTGGGGTTCCTGGGGCGGGTTATCCTGGGGGGCCTGGGCCGGACTGGCACGATCGGCCTCAGCCGCGAGTCCGGCCTTGAGCGCTGCAATCAGCGCCCCTCGCATCGCTGTCAGGGTCGGTCCGCCGTCGCCGGTTTCGGTGAAGAAGGGGCGGATGCTGATCCGCATTTTCGCAGCCTTGTCCCAGAGGATGGTGTTGATGTCGTAATTCGTATGCGCAGCCCCGGTCCTGTACTCGGCATCCGACCTGACGATGCTGACATAGCGACCGGCAACGATTGAATGCACTTGATAGTTGCGCTGGAAGTCCCAGCGCGGGCGATCCTTGTCCCTGAAGGCTTGCGGGTTCTGCTTCCTATCAGCGGCCGCGTCTGCTGCACTGGCGTTCATCCACTTCCTGGCCTCTTTGAGGCAATCGGCGGCAAGTGGCGCTTCGGCTGCAATCGCCATGTCGAGATAGACCTGGGCTCCGATTGCCTGGGTCTTAATCTCATCTGCCGGCGTCTCTGGGGTCTCGGCGAGCGGCCTGGTTTCGGTTCCGGCAGCAGGGCTGGCGCACGGCAGCAACGTGCCCGCGACCACAGCCATGGCACAAAGGAGCCTGTGTGCGGGTGCCGCCATAAAGCGTGCTATGAAACGTGCTCCTGCCGGCTGGCTGACCAGGCCTGCGCTCACTCTGCGGCCCCGCCGGTGTGGCCCAGCCGCAGATTGAGCTTTCCGATCAGCTCCTCGGCGGCATCGGCGATCACCGTGCCGGGCGGGAAAATCGCTTCGGCTCCCGACTGGTAAAGTGCATCATAATCCTGTGGCGGCACCACGCCGCCGATAATGATCATGATGTCTTCGCGACCCTGTGCCCTGAGCGCCGCTTTCAGTTCTGGCACGGCGGTGAGATGGGCGGCGGCGAGCGAGGACACGCCGAGGATGTGGACGTCGTTTTCCACCGCCTGGCGCGCAGCTTCGTCCGCGGTTGCAAACAGCGGCCCGATATCGACGTCGAAGCCGAGATCGGCGAAGGCCGACGCGATCACCTTCTGGCCGCGATCATGGCCGTCCTGGCCGATCTTGGCCACCAGGATACGCGGGCGGCGGCCTTCGGCCTGTTCGAAGGCGTCGATCAGCGCCTGTGTCTTTTCGACCCGGTCGCCCATGGTGGAGGCCTCCCGCTTGTAGATGCCGGCGATGGACCTGATCTCGGCGCGGTGGCGCCCGAACACTTTCTCCATGGCATCGGAAATTTCGCCGACGGTGGCTTTGGCGCGCGCGGCGTTGATCGCCAGTTCGAGCAGATTGCCGGCGCGTTCGCCCTCGCGCGCGCTCACCGTGATCGCATTGAGAGCGGCGTCGACGTCGGCCTGATTGCGCTCGGCCCTGAGCCGGGCGAGTTTGTCGATCTGGAGCCGTCGCACATTGCTGTTGTCGACCTTGAGGATCTCGATCGGCGGCTCATGCTGGGGCCGGTATTTGTTGACGCCGATCACCGCCTGCCTGCCGGCATCAATGCGGGCCTGGGTCTTGGCCGAGGCTTCCTCGATGCGCAGTTTCGGCACCCCGGCCTCGATCGCCTTGGCCATGCCGCCGAGTTCCTCGACCTCCTGAATGTGAGCCCAGGCCTTGAGGGCGAGATCCCGGGTCAGGCTCTCGACATAATAGGAGCCGCCCCAGGGATCGATGATCCGCGTGGTGCCGCTTTCCTGCTGGAGGAAGAGCTGGGTATTGCGGGCGATGCGGGCCGAGAAGTCGGTGGGCAGCGCCAGCGCCTCGTCAAGCGCGTTAGTGTGCAGCGACTGGGTATGGCCCTGGGTGGCGGCCATTGCCTCCACCGTGGTGCGCATGACATTGTTGAACACGTCCTGCGCCGTCAGCGACCAGCCCGAGGTCTGGCTGTGGGTGCGCAGGCTGAGCGAGCGCGGGTCCTTCGGATTGAACTGCCTGAGGAGCCGCGCCCATAACAGCCGTGCGGCGCGCAGCTTGGCGACCTCCATGAAGAAGTTCATGCCGATGGCCCAGAAGAAGGACAGCCTTGGCGCGAAACGGTCGACGTCGAGGCCGGCGGCGAGGCCGGCACGGAGATATTCGACGCCGTCGGCGAGCGTATAGGCCAGTTCCAGGTCCTGCGTCGCCCCGGCCTCCTGCATGTGATAGCCGGAAATCGAGATCGAGTTGAATTTCGGCATCTTCTGCGAGGTGAAGGCGAAAATGTCGGAGATGATCCGCATTGAGGGGGCCGGCGGATAGATATAGGTGTTGCGCACCATGAATTCTTTGAGAATGTCGTTCTGAATGGTGCCGGAGAGCTTCTCGGCGGGCACGCCCTGTTCCTCGGCGGCCACCACGTAGAGCGCCAGAATCGGCAGCACCGCGCCATTCATGGTCATCGACACGCTCATGCGGTCAAGCGGGATGCCGGCAAACAGAGTGCGCATGTCGTAGATGGAGTCGATGGCGACCCCCGCCATGCCGACGTCGCCGCCAACGCGGGGGTGGTCGGAATCATAGCCACGATGGGTGGCAAGGTCGAAGGCGACCGAAAGACCCTTCTGTCCGGCGGCGAGGTTGCGGCGGTAGAAGGCGTTGGAATCCTCCGCCGTCGAGAAGCCGGCATATTGGCGGATGGTCCAGGGCTGGTTGACATACATGGTCGGGTAGGGGCCGCGCAGGAAGGGGGCCAGACCCGGCCAGGTGTCAAGAAAGTCGATGCCGGCGAGATCGGCCTCGGTATAGAGGGGTTTGACCTCGATACCCTCAGGTGTGAGCCAGGGCTCAGTAAGACCTGCGGGAGCGGGGATCGGGGTGGGCTCGAAGGAGACGTTGGCGAAGTTCGGAATCATCGGTCATCTCGCGGGCGAATTGGTGGCAGGGACAAGAGGGGGAAGCGGGGCCTTCTTGTGGTTGGTGCTCTCTCCGCCTTTTCAGGGCGCTGAAGTCGGAAGTCTCAATTCCGTAAGGTCGCAGAAACCTTGAAGCCCTCCGCAAAAAGAGAAGGGCTTTAAGGGAACTCAGACCTTAGCGATGCGGCGCCAGGCGTCGTCGAGGGTTGCGAGCGCATCGGCGCCGGCAGAGATGAAGCCGCCGATGCCGGCCTGGCGCCACGCGGCTTCCTGCTCGCCCGGGCGGCCGGCGAGATAGATGAAGCCGGCACCGGCCTCTCGCAGCGCTGTCGCGGCGGCCTCTGCCTGTTCGGCATAGATTTTATCCTGCGAGCACAGGCACACCAGCTCGGCCCTGGAGGCTTTGAAGGCCTCCGCCAGTTGGGTGTTGTCGGTGAAGCCGTCGCTGTCGATCGCCATTATGCCGCCGGCCTCGAAGAAGCTCTTGGCAAAGCTGGCACGGGCGGTGAAATCGGCAGGCGTGCCGAGTCCGGCGAGGAATACCGCCGGGCGCCGGCCTTTGGCTCTCAGGGCGGCATCCGACATGTCGCGCAGCCTTTCGAAAGGTTCGGCCAGACGCGTGGGTGTCAGGGGCTCAAAGCGGTATTTCGGGTTGCCATAGGAGGCGGGCACGAAGGGGGTAGCGGCAAGTACGGCGACCTCGCTCTCATTGAGGTTCGGGAACTCGCTGGCGCCGGTCAGGATGTCGCGGCGTTTGGCGATATTGGCATCGCGGGCGCGACGGGCCGCCATCACCTCGCTCTGGATCAGTCCTTCCTGAAGTGCGGCAAAAACGCCGCCGGCATTCTCGCTGTCCTGGAACAGCGCCCAGGCGGCGTGGCAGAGTTCGGATGTCAAAGTCTCGATCCCACCGGAACCGGCGGCAGGGTCCGCCACTTTCGCCAGATTGCTCTCTTCGAGAAGCACCAGTTGGGTATTGCGCGCCACACGCCGGGCAAAGGGATCCGGCAGGCCCAGCGCCAGACTGTGCGGCAACACCGTCACCGCATTGGCACCGCCGAGACCGGCCGAGAACACCGCCAGCGTCGAGCGCAGCATGTTCACATAGGCGTCGCTCCTTGTCAGCATGCGCCAGGCGGTCTCGCCGGAGATGAAGAGCGGTTTCGGGGTCAGACCGCAGGCCGCCTCAATGCGTGCCCATAACAGGCGGAGCGCACGGAATTTGGCTATGGTCAGGAACTGGTCGGCATCGGCCGCCAGTCGGGCATGGATCATGCCCTGCGCCTGGGCGAGCGGGATCCCGGCATCATGAAGCGCGCGCAGACAGGCGACGCCGCAAGCCAGCACAAAGGCCAGTTCCTGGGCTTCCGAACCGCCTGCGTCATGGATTACCCGCCCGTCGGCGCAGGCAAAGGGACCCCTGAAGCCGAGTTCAACCAGTTCCTGGATCGCGTCCGTCAGCGCAGGCGCGATTTCCTCCCATTCATAGGGACTGTGGCCCCACACCGCACAGGCGCCCAGCGGATCAAAGCCGAAGCGGACATCGCATTTGGCAGGATCAATCGCCTGCTTTTTGAGGTGAGCGGCAATCCAGTTGGCCGCCTGGCGCGACTGGGGCCCGATCTGAAGCTCAATGCCGATGGCATCGAGGTGAATGCCCTGGAGGACGGTGGCGAGCGCGTCAGCGCTCGGTTCCAGACCAAAGCCATGGGCACCGTTGCCGCCTGCAAACACCAGGGCCAGTGCGGTGGCGCCATTCTCCAGATCCTGGAGCGCCTGGGTGTTGGCGGCAGCGGCATCGGGATGGTCGATCCGTTGCATGATCTGCCAGGGCGCACCGGCCGGCCGGCCGAGGATCGCCGCCGCATCCCGGGCCCGTTGGTAAAGAGGCTCGATTCTCGATCCATCATAGGTCCGGGCGACGAGTTTATCGAACGCGGAACCTTTGAGGACGCCATCGACCAGCTTGCGCCAGTCCTCATGAGAGTGTGCGAAGTCCGCCCCGAGCGGCACATCATGGGTCACGGAGGTCATTCGACAGGGGATCCTTGAAAAACATGATCGAAAAGTCATCGTCAGGCGGTTGCCAGAGGCAAGGCGCAGCTTCTGGTTACTCCGGATCGGCGGGTTGCTCAATTCCCTGTTGAAGAAATTCTCTGCTTTTCAACGTCATGAAAGAACATGCTTTTTTGGCATCAGCCGGACATCCCGGCAGCCGGTCAGGGGATGGCTCTGTTCCCTGACGAAAGGGTTTCTTGAAAGTGCGTGCACGGGAGTGAAAGCTGAAAACCCGGTCGGACCGGCGTTTGAGTCAAAGGCGGTATCCCAATGGTGGAAGGGGCAGCGGGAACCGGCCGCAGGCCTCCCGCTGAAGCCGATCTTGCGTGTGGCGGCTGGCTTCTGCCTTCTGCACTTGAATCACCGAAAAGAACAGCCTTTCTCGAATGTCGATGTGGGCCTGGATCTCCAGCCTTCTCGGCTCTGGGTTCACGTGCCCAGATTGAGGCCGTCACGTCGGATGTGCTCCGGAAGATGTCGAGTGATGGTGCATAATCGCGGTTTCAGGTCACATGCGACCGGGTCGATCGGCCCTGATCAAAGCTCGTGTTCGCTGGCGCGAGAAATCTCTTCGACAGGCTGCCGCGATTGCTTGCCCCCGAAGGGAAATCTCATACCGACTGGCGGCATCCCCGTAATGTATTGAACGGGCTACCTCTTGGGCTTTGTCAAACCGATTCCATCTGACCGCAACCCGCTCTAAACTCAGAATTTCAAATTTCTGGCGGATTTCAAAGGGGTATCTGGGGAGCGATTGTTGATCTCAGTGGGAGTATTGCGCCTTCCTTTGCACCCATCACCTATCATTCAGAATGGCCAAGACCGAACGTCTTCTTTCTCTCCCACTCGATGGAAGTTCACAGCATTTCGGAGTCGTTCACAAAAGGCCTGAAGCCTGAAGTGGCGGCGGCACTCTGATCTCTCGTGCACACATTCTGCGCGCCGGGATAAGTTGGCATAGCATTGACCGGTCTGTCGAAATGGATCTTGAAAGGAGGTCGCATTCGGTCGGGTCAATTTGGCAAACGGCGGAAAACAGCGTGACGTCGTCTAGTTGGTTTGGCTCAGTAATTTCACGAGATCAGAGACCAAAGACGTGACGCCCAATACAGCCGGAGCGAACATCCATAAAGAAAAGCCGGCGATTAAAAGCGAAGCTATGAGAAAAAATATCGTCGAGTATGGGATTAGTATGTAAGAGGCTTCCGATGTTGATCGGAATCTTGCGTTCGCGTACAGTGATGTGAAGAGCCACACAAGCCACGTGACTATCCCGATCACAGAAACCATTTCAAGGAAATGCGTAGTTGCCAATACGCTGAGTCGGTAGAGGACGCGAAATGGTTCTTTATCTTCGGCTGGAATACGTGGGGAAACAAAAACAGGCAGTATGGTAATTAGGATTGCGGCAATAGCTAGGGTATATGTACGCCATGCGTTCACTTTTGCAAATGTCGAGGCTGTACTGTTGGATCGTGTCTGCTCATCTGCGCTTGATTCTTGCGACTTCGCATGGAGTGACAAAAGCAGATCATTGCAATTGAATTCTGCTAAGGTAGCAATATTGGTCTTGCTAGCCTTCCTCTCGCAGCATGCCATAAAGCTTTTGCAGTACCCGAGGATGCCCGTGGCCCGGAGCGTATATTTGCTATCTGCATAGCGCTTGAATCGGATGATGGCATAGTGTAGCGAATAGATGATGTTGTTTCGCCACTGCACGTCATCGTCGCCCCTCTCCTGGAGGATGAGAATCGTGTCTGAACTCGGTTCATGGTGTTGATGTGTGTGGGTCAAATCACGTAAGAAGAAGTAGCACTGATCGGCGATCCATTTCGTGATGTTGTGCCCAGTCGTTGCTGCAAAGTTCTCTGATCTGTCTCTGAAATCTTGGTTCGCAAACGACGGAGAGCAAAAGTAAACTTCTCCATCGCGATAAAGATGGAATTCGATGTGTATGTCTGCGCATTTTTCAACCAAGGTTGTTGCGCGGTTGAATGCACAAGCTGCCCTCGTCGCCATGCAGGATGGGTCGAATCGGCAGTCTCCCAGTTCTTGAATGATTGCCTTCATTTGATGTAGTGCAAAGGCGTTCCAATCATTGTCGCTCTTGAAAATGTGGACTTTCCCGTGAACGCAGTCGGTAGCAGGAGTGCTTCCTCCGGAATTTGTTGGCGCCTTTGCGGTCAGAGTGAACCAGAAATCCCCGCCAATATCGCGAAATAAACGGATGGTCCTGGGAAATAGGATGTCGCTCAATGGCCGGTACTGATAGGCCACGATGACCCGTTCAGCGCCGGTGTCCAGGTTTTCGAAGCAGGACGCCGTGGGCGTTCTTGCATCACCGATGTGTCGAAATGATAGCCGCCCATTGGCTGTTGGGATCCAGCCAACGTATGGACACGAGCCTCTATCTGGAATTCCTTGTATGCTTGGGACGGAAGATTCGATCGAATGCTTCGTCTGACAAGCGGCCGCTGACTTCAATGCGATTCTCTCTACGATTAAAGGTCATACCAGCTTTGATGCGGCCGTCTGGCAACCAGTCGCTCCGGGTTCGTGCTCGGCCCATGATTGCGTCCTTGACTCCCTGGACACGAGAAGCGCTTCTTTTTGCTTCAAACCGGTCGATCCGAGCGAGCCTGCACGCGATTACCAAGGGGATGACCGCAATGGATAAACCGATGGCTAACCCAAGATATTGGAGAGCCACCATTGTCTCTGCCTCATTTGATTTGAGAAATTAAATGCCGACTCGAGGTGAAGAATAAAAAATTTGCGCGGTGCCAGACGTTTCGTCAAATCACGATTGCGCGTACCGCGTGACGGGGTGGTATGGCATCACTGTGGCCATCAGGGAGGGATGGGTTCGATTGAAAAACACGTGCAATCTGTTGTGGTTACCAGTCCAGACAGGCTTTGGGAACCTCACCCAAGATCTCCTTCGATTTGGGCGGTTCCGTGGCGATCCCTCCCTGTCGGTGAGGCAAATATCTCTGGAATGTAACCGTTTGTGATCGTGGGGTGCCCAGGAGATTGTGTCGACAAGGGGGCCACTGTTCATCGAGGGTCGAAGGAAACTTACGGCAGGATGGCATGCTGAGCGTTTTTGCCGCTATGCTCGATTGGATGAAGGTTGCGGGGATAGAGGTGCTCGAGGGAATGTTCCGGCCATCCTTTGTCAGGTGTCGCAGTCAGGCAGCACTTCAATCCCCTTCCGGGACAGCGAGGAAAGGGCGGCATTGACCTGGCGGCCGGTGATGACGCGCTCAGGCGCGATGTCGGCGAGCGGGAGGAGGACAAAGGCGCGTTCGAACAGGCGGGGATGGGGCAGGGTCAGATCGGCGTCCTCGACTTTGAGGTCATCATAGGTGAGGAGGTCGAGGTCAAGGGAGCGGGGGCCGCAGCGCCGGGCAGGATCGCGCTGTCTGCCGTGTTGGTCCTCGATCCGGAGCAGCAGCGTCAGCAGTTCGTGGGGCGAAAGCGCCGTCTCGATCTCGATGCAGGCATTGACGAAGCGGGGCTGGTTTTCGTCCCCCCAGGGCGGCGTGGCATAGTCGCGGGAGCGCGCCAGCAGTTGTGCCGGCGCCAGCGCGCAGATTTCACGGATTGCCTGGCGGAAAATGGCGCGGGTGTCGCCGAGATTGCCGCCCAATGCGATCAGGGCCCGCGCCATGTTTTCAGTTGTTCCGCGAGCGCGTCAGCACCACGCCGACATCCTGGAAAATCGCGGTAATCGGGGCATGGGGCTTGTGCACGGTGATCTTCACCGCTTCAATGCGGGAGCAATTGGCCAGAATGGCCTCGGCCACCGCGCCAGCGGCGCGTTCAAGCAGCTTATAGCTGGTGTTCTTGAACGTCGCCGTGGTGGTTGCGATGACGTCGGGATAGGACACAGTGTCGGCGAGCCGGTCGGTGCGGGCCGAATCCGACAGGTCGGTGTAAAGCTCAAGATCGATGACGAAGCGCTGGCCAATCTCGGTTTCATGCTCCATCACCCCATGACGGGCGTGAATGGCAAGGCCGGTAATGAAAATCGTGTCGGTCAT
>WQYW01000165.1 GCA_009781045.1 Alphaproteobacteria bacterium | reverse complement strand
AGCTTCTCGGATCTTAAGAGGGCGGTTAGGCGTGGATTACGTAAGCTACAAATGAGGCCAGATTCCGTCCGCGCATTTTTCAGGCATAAGGATTGTAAGTACGCTGCGGCTTAAGGTCATCAACATTATGCACGGATTAGTACGGGATGGACCAATCATCTTTGCGACGCAACGACGAGGCTGACAAAGGGTGACCATCCGTTCATTTCCAGGGATTCCCGCATATTCTATCGAAAAACCAGGATTGCCAGCACTAAAGAGCTTCGGGCTGGCCTGAGTGACAGCAGTTTTCGTCGCCACGAAACCAGGAAGTCGGATGTCAGAACAATGAACAATGGGTCGGGAAAATCATGGACGGGATATGTAGATCGATCCATACACCATGGAAGGTAAAAGATACGCAAATTGTCCATGAACCGTCTTGCCCGTCCACGTTGCAACACTCGCTTCCGTGCGGTCGCTACCTTTTTTGCTTTTGCCGGCTCGAACGCCCCACCGTCTCCCGACGCCCCGGTTGTGCAACCAACTGCCGCGTCATATACATGTAAATTCAGGATGGTAAGGACAGACGGCAAATACATTGCCCCCCATTGACTCTTGACTCCGGTCACGGTGGAGAGAGCGGTTCGATTACGTTTCGGATGGCTTGCCTTGAAACGATGCGGACCGCAGAAGGCGACACACGCCAGCTTTGGCGGTCGCCATCCGACAACACCAGCCCTTCACGGGCCAGGAGTTCCATAAAGTTTTGGCATCCCCTCCAGATAATCCGCCTTCCTGAGCCTGGTCCCGATCACGTCGCTGCGATTGATTTGCCGGCTGCTGCGGGAATTGTTGCCAGCCCGGATAATCATCTGCTCTTCTCGCAGCCCGACCCGGTCTTTTCCTGGATCCCGCAGAAGCAGTGTGGTGCGACCTCGCGGTATCTCCCTGACATCAATGGCCCAGGGGCGCACAACAGGCCTCGCGACTTTTGCGCAACACCGTCAGGCTCGATCTGGTCGAGCGCCTCGGTACCTGCCGCCAGCCCCCAACCATGACACCGAGCAGTATCTGGAACACCCTTTTGCCTTTTGCGACGCGACTCTGTCGACCAGAAGGGGGTCTCCGCATCACGGGCAACCACGTCACGGGCATTGACGCCGCTGCGGCATTGTCGTTTCCTGGCTTCCACCCGATCTCTTCGGTTCACCCACGCGCTCAAGACCGCCATGGTGTGCCGCCCTGGATCCTGCCGCTGCTCTTCGTTTCCTGTTTCTTCCCGCGGTTCCAGCCGCTCATCCTGTCAAAAGCCCGCGCCATTTCATGACGGAACGCTCCCCTTCCCTCGCCTCCCTCCCGATCCCCGTTCCAGACCGCGCCAGAACCCTGCCCTTGATCGCAAGGCTGGTGCTCCCCGTGCTGGTCGCGGCAGTTCTTCCCCTCCTCGCCGGTCACGCCCGTGGAGAGACCCTTCGTGCCTCTCTCACCGAAGACTATACGATCGCTCCCGATCGCAGTGTCAGCTGGCGCACCCACCGCGAATACACCCCGCTGGTCCGATCGCTGGTCGAGCAGGTCTCGCAGCTGACGCTTCATGTCCACGGCAATCAGACCCTTGAGATCCTGGACGCCCACACCCGGAAGGCCAATGGCGATATCGTCAGGGTCGAACCTGGCGATATCGTGGTCCAGAATGGCGCAGTGGGACAGGCCCAGTCCTATGGCGATCTCAAGATCCACAAAATCTCGTTCCGGGGCGTCGGAGTCGGCGACACGGTGGTGCTTGAGGCCCGATATACGGAAAAGGAACACTATATACCGGGACACTTCACCAGGCAGACCGGCTCCTATCCCTCCAACTTTCACCTCGACTATGACCTGACCGTCCATGTCAGCGCCGGCGTGCCATTTTTTTACAGCGCCGACAGCGGGTTCCGTCTGGAACAGAATTCGGCCGACGGGACCCGGACCTATCGCTGGACCGCCCAGTTCGATCCCCGCGCAGCGCTGGAGAAGAACATGGTCAATGCCCGCGATGTCACCCCTGAGGTCAATTTTGGAACCTTCGGGAGCTTCGAGGAACTGGGCAATGTCTATGCCGGCGCGGTTGCCGACCGGCTCCGGGTCACTCCCGAAATCGGCAAACTCGCCAGTGAGATCGCCGCCGGCAAAGAATCCCAGCGCGACAAGGCCCAGGCCATCTTCGACTGGATCACGAGCCACATCCATTACGTCGGCATCTATTTCGGCAATGGCGGCTATATTCCCAATGAACCATCCACCATCATCGCCCGCGGTTTCGGTGATTGCAAGGATCATGCCACAATCATGAATGTGCTGCTCGCCGCCGTAGGCATTGAGAGCCAGCCAGTCCTGATCACCCAGGAGGCCGAATACAGCCTGCCGCAGACCGCCGTGCTGTCCGCCTTCAACCATATGATCGTCTACATCCCGGGGCTTGACGTCTTTGCCGACCCCACCGACCCCACCAGCAATCTCGGGGCCCTGCCGGGAGCCGACGCCGGCAAGCCGGTCCTGCTGCTGTCACCCGGAAAATCCCGGATCCGTGCCACTCCGCAAGCCGGTACCGACGGCAACACGGCAGCAATCGAGACCCGCCTTGACCTCGCCCCTGACCTGACGCTGCACGGCACCACCACCACCGAGGCTACTGGAGAATTCGCAGAAATCATGCGCGATTTCGTCGCCGCCTATGAGCGCGACGGCCTCGATAACACGGTCCTTGGCATGCTCGACAGCGGTGGCCACCGCACCCACCCGATCGAGGTCTCGATTGACGCGCCCTCCTCGCTCGATCACCGCAGCCGCTACAGGATCACGGTCAAATGGAAGTCGGACGGCCCGATTGAACTCCTGAAGGAAGGCTGGCTGCCACCACCCGGCCTGACCCCGCTCACTGTGGATCGCGACAGCTTCGTTCCGCTGGCACAGGACAGCAAACGCAAATTTCCGCTTTTCTGCCGCCCCGGCAAAATGACGCTGGACACCACGGTGAAGCTGCCCTCAGGCATCAAGCCGGCGCGCATCCTGCCTCCGGTCTCCCTGGTGACGCCCCTGATGCAATATTTCAGCGGCTGGGCCCATGATGATGGCGGGATGACGCGCCATGTCAGTATCCTCTCACGCCCGCCAGGCCGCGTCTGCCCACCTCCTGACGCCAACGCGCTGCTTGAGGCCGCCCGCGCCGCCTATAACCGCGAAGACATCATTTTCCGTTTCTCCCGTGAGGAATAGCCCCATGCCTCGCATTGTGCTGGCGCTGCTGCTCTGCTGCCTGAGCCTCACCGCTGCGGCGGGCGAGACTTCCACGATTGAAGAGGACCGGGCGGAGGCAGCGCACGATCCTGACGCCGAAGGGGCCCTTGCCGCACGCTATCTCAATGGTGATGGCGTGGCCCAGGACACTGCGGAAGGCCTGCGCCTGATGCAGCACGCCGCCCAGCGCGGCAGCGCTTCTGCCGAGAGCGGGCTGGCACAGGCTTTTGAAAAGGGACTGCCCGGGCTGCCCCAGGACAGCGAGAAGGCCATACGCTACTGGAAAAGCGCCGCCTCACACGGCAGCGCCCAGGCCGAGGCACGAATCGGCCGTTTTTACCTCTCGGGGACAGGGGGCTTCGAGAAAGACGCGATCAAGGCATTGAGCCATTTTCAGACCGCCGCCGATCATGGCGATCCCACCGGCAGCCTGTTCATGGGCCTGGCCTATCTTGGAGATCTGGGAGAAATCGGCGATCTGCCCAGGAACAGCAAGGCGGCCGTGATCTATCTCCATCTCGCAGCCTCCGATTTTCCCCATGCCTATGAGCGCCTGGGCCTGATCTACCACGAGGGAGAAGGGATCGGGCCCGATCCGGTCCGCGCTGCCCGGCTCTTTCGCAAGGCCGCCGATGCCAATGATGCCGAGGGCCAGTATAATCTCGCCCACTATTATTGGAACGGCCTCGGTGGGCTCGCGGTTGACCACGCCTCCGCCCTCAAATACTGGCGTTTGGCCGCCGATCAGGGCGACACCGACGCCCTCGATCGGCTCGGCTGGATCTCTCTTGCGGGCACTGGTGGCGAACCCAAAGATATCCGGACCGCCGCCGGATATTTCCGCCGCTCCGCAGACATAGGCAGCGCCAGGGCGCAATTCTACCTCGCATCAATCCTGCGACAAGGCGACGAGGTGGCAAAGGACTGCGAATCCAGCCTGCGCTATCTCCAGCTTGCGGCCGATAGCGGCTACGCTCCGGCACAGAACGAACTCGGCGAAGTCTATCAGCAGGGTGACTGTGCGCCCAAAGAGCCGGCCAGGGCGATTGGCTATTTCACGCGCGCCGCCGACCAGGGAGACGTCGCCGCGTTTGCCAATCTCGGGCGCGCTTTTGAAAACGGCATCGGCGTCGAAAAGAACATGTCGACGGCAATGCACCACTATCTCCAGGGCGCCATGCGGGGGGACTCCTGGTCGCTCAACCATCTTGGACTGATCCATTCCGAAGGTCGGGGCGGGGTTTCCCGGAACCCGGAACTGGCGCTCGAATATTTTCAGCGCGCCGCCGACCTCAAGGACAGCTATGCCATGAATAATCTCGGCAACCTCTATCATCACGGCGAGGACGTGCCTCGGGACCTTGGTAAAGCGCAGCAGTATTTCAGAATGTCTGCCGATGCCGGCAATCCCCTCGGGCAGCTCAACCTGGGCAGGCTCTACAGGAAAGGCGAAGGCGTCGCCAGAGACTGCGAAACCGCCCTCAAATATATCGCGGTTTCAGCCAATAGCGGCTACGCTCTGGCACAGATCGACCTTGGGGATCTCCATCAGAAGGGGGAATGTGTGCCCCGGGATGCGGTCAAGGCGATCGACTATTTCGAACGCGCCGCCAGCCAGGGAGAGGTCTTCGCATTCGTCCGTCTCGGCAGTGCCTATGAAAGGGGCGACGGTGTCGGCAAGGACGTGACCAAAGCGCTGTCCTACTATCTCCGGGCGGCCGCCCAGGATGATCCCTGGACGCTCAATCAGATCGGCTTGATCTATTTTCAGGGGCGCGAAGGCTTTCCGGCTGAGCCGCAACGGGCGATCGAATATTTCGAGCGTGCCGCGGAACTCAAGGAGACCTACGCCATCAACAATCTCGGTCACGCCTATCATACCGGCCGTGGCGTCGCTCGAGACATCGACCGGGCGGTGCAATATTTCTGGATCGCCGCTGATGCCGGCAACCCCCTCGCCCAGTTCACCCTGGCCGCGCTCTACGAAAAGGGCGAGGGCGTGCCGAAAGACATCAGCCGGGCGATCACCCTCTATCAACTCGCTGCCGCACAGGGAAACGACAAAGCCGCAAGGGCACTGCAACGACTGCGCCAGTGAGGGTAAAATATGGCTGCCGGCACATAAAGCTGCCTCACGCCGCAAGGCCCGACCCCCGCCCGCCTGTTTTGTCGTCGCCGATGCAGACGACTTTTGACCTTTACCGACCAGACCTGACCTTTCGGCCACTCCCTTGTCGGGGAACGGGCGCAGGATGCCCGCAGACTTCGCAGGGAAGCGCCAAAAACAGGACAGACACCCTCGCGAGAGGCGAAAAATTTCGCTTTCCTCGAAAAGCAGTCTCCCTGCGTCAGCTGTCCTCGACCGGGTGGCGCGCCACAGGCATAATCAGCGATCCGGCGTGCCACCCTATTCCCTGTCCAGCTTTGCCAGGCACCTCCCGTTCCATCGATGGCCCCGCCGGCACCCGATCCAGCCTGACGAACGGCAAACGTCACCGGCGTTAGCCAGAGCAAATGGCTGACACTGAACAGTTCGCAATTCGCAACCGTTCCCATGACTTCTCTTCCGACTATCTGAATGGCATTTCCCGGTCTACAGCCCGGTCCAGGCTCGCAGAGATCGCCTGCCGCACACCAACTTCCGGCGTTTCTTCCACGTATGTCAGGCAAATCGTCTGAACGCTGTTGATTGTTACCTTGAAGGACCTCGAGTCGATCCACATCAACTCGTTCCTCAGACACCCAAGGCGTTCCACAGAGACCCGTGTTTCGTGATAGAAATCGGGAGAAACAATTGGCCTCTCGGCCGTATATCGACAGATTCCTTTCAATAAGGTCAATTTCTCATCTGGAATATAGGCGGCGCAAAACATAACTGTCGTTCAGAGAAAAGAATGACCATGAGCGAATTCCATACATGGCCTGATCCTGGATCACACAAAGCTTTAAGTCGTTCCTGGATCTTCGTGGAAGAAGGCGGAACAGCCAGGGCTTCTCAAAGATGTCGCAAACGTCGGTTTTGTTCATGATGTTGCCGGGATGAGCCATGCGGAGAACCATTGCGCCCAGAAAAGTGTCGGTTATAAAGTCGCCCTTTCGGTTCAATTCATGTCAAAGGAGGCACTGAATACAGAAACAGCCGAAAGAGTTCAATGCAGTTCCTTCTGCTTTTCCGTCCGGGACCCCATCGCAGTGGCGAATGCGGCATCGAACAGTCCCTCATACTGGAGCGCGTTGACGTTCGAAATATGGGCGGTGTCGCGGAAATTGGCCTGCGCATTCCGAACCAGATAGCATTCATGAGGCTCACAGACCACCGATTGGGGGTCGACAAAAATCAGCCGTGGATTGTCCCGGTACCTGCCGAGTCTTTGCCCGATTTCGGCCCGCATCGCGCTTCTCGTCACCACAGGATCGGCATCCACCTTCCACTCCGCCACCGAATGGCCGGCCTTCGCCTGCATTTCCATCCAGCGCTGCGGCACGTCGAAGTCGAGAGCCAGCAGGGGCAGGATCAACACCACGGCTTTCCCCGAAGAAAGCAGACGCTCGGCCAGATCGGTTATCTCGGACGCATTCCCCCAGTTGCCTCCGATCACAAGGATGCCGGGCCCATCCGGTTTCATCGCCAGTTCCAGCGTGGAGCGGTTGAATTCACGGCAGTGGGCCTGGTCGGCGCTGCTGCGGCTGGCGTCATCCGCCAGCGGCCGGCAGGCACTCTGGGTCGCGATCCATCCATGCAGTCCGTGAGCAAGCGCCGCAGCGGAAACCGGTTCGAGGTACTGATTGGCAAACGAATCCCCCCACAACAGCACCGAAGGTCTGCCGGTGCCCTCGGCACTGCCAAATCCGCAGTAGGTTTCCGGCGCCTGTTTCATCGATCTTCCATCCCTGAAACATTCATCGCGTGGGGTGTCGAGTTTTCGCGCCTCTTCGGCGGCCCTCATATAATCCGGCAACCGGGATGGAAAACCTCTGGTGACGTTGACCGCCACGAGGAAGACCAGCAACGCCGCCACGACTGCGCTGTAGCTTCCCAACAGCCTCCGTGCTGTCCAGAAGTCGCGACGCTCCCGGAAGGGCTGTTCCACATAACGATAGGAGGCAACACTGAGCGCCAGCGACAGCAGCACCATCACCAGCTTATGGCGCGCATCGAGACTATAGCCGTGAAAGGACAGCCAGATCAGGGAGAAGACAAAAATCGGCCAGTGCCACAGATAGATCGAGTAGGACCAGTCGCCGATACGCTGAACGAGGAAATTTCCAAGCAGGCGGGTGGCACCGGTCCCGCAGCGTGCCCTTATAATCAACGCCGCTCCGAGAACCGGCAGGATGGTGAGGGCACCCGGCCACTGCGATTCGGGCAGAGGCCAGGCGATAGAGCCTGCGATCAGAACCCAGCTCAGCACAGCGATGACCGGCAGCTCCAGCCAGGACATAGGGGACGCGCGGCAATCGGATCGGCGTGTGATTTCGAAAGCCGCGATCAGACCGCCGGCCAGAGGTTCCCAGGCTCTCGCCCGCAGCGAGAAAAACGACGACGCCGTTGCCCCGAGATGGCTTTGCCACAGACACCACAGCAGCGAAGCTCCCGCCACCACCAGAAGTGCCGCAATCGCGGTATTAAGCCTGGATTTGTCGCTTGAGGCGGCCCCTGGTACCGGGTCGGCGCAACCCTGGTCGGAGGAGCGATGCTGCCGCCGGTTTTGCCCCAGAAAACGGCCGGAATTTTTCAGCCAGCCGCCCCTGCGCCAGACCAGCGCCACCGCCAGAGGCATCCAGATATAGAACTGCCACTCGATGGAAAGCGACCAGGTATGCAGAAGCGGCTTGGTCTGCGCCGCCATGGCAAAATAGCCATTCTCCTTATCGAAGATGAAATTCGAAACAAAGGTCAGTGCCGACACCGCCTGCTGCGTGTGCTTCTGGTAGAGGCCCGGCACGGTCACAAACCAGCCGGCGACCACCGACGCCGCGATCATGACCGCAAGCGCTGGAACGATCCGACGCATTCGGGCGATACTGAAATCAAAAAACGAAAAGCGGCCCCGGAGAAGGTCCCTCAGCACCTTCCCGGTCATGAGATAGCCGGTGATCACCAGGAAGACGTCGACGCCGATGAAGCCCCCGGCAAACCCCGGGATCTGGAAGTGATAGCCCACGACCGCGACCACGGAGAGCGCTCGCAGCGCATTGATATCGAGGCGAAAGGCATCGGCATTGGTGCGGTTCATGGCAGTCTGTTACCTTACGTCCCGAAAAAACCGGCGACCTTACCGGTCTGGTGGTCTGCAAATTGCTCCGCAAGCCCTCATCGCTCTCCCCGGTGTTCGCCACAGCCCTCGCGGGAGAAAGAGAGCCCCCTCCCCCTTCGCGTGTTTCCGGCCCAAATCGCCGCCAGCCGAAAACATCGACCTGGTATAAACATACCTCCACCATTGACCAGGTGCAGGAAATGCCTCGCGTGCCAAAAACAGCGGGCCTCGCGATGGACGTTGTGCTTCTGCCCTGAAACTTCGCCGCATATTATCATAGCCAGAGCGGATTTCTCAGAGAACTCCGCAAGCGCGCAGGGCCTTTTGGCGCCGCACGCCCAAAAAGCGGATCGAACACGCGCCCCTTGAGGGCTTGAGGGCTGCAGCCAGGGCCACGCAGGCTGCCGGCCAGCACATGGAATCGCCGGATTTGCAGATTTGTCTCACCTCCAGGAGAAAGCGCCGCTGGAGTCAGATAATGATGTCGTCACAGGATACTGATTGACTATAATAAAGCGAAACGGCACGTTCTCACGAGTCGCGTTTTCGAGTTTGCAGCCTGGAAAAAATGCCGTTCGTACAGCCATGGATCCGCAGTGCCCATCATCGCCGGAGAGACAGGCGGCCGCAAAGTCGCGATAGTGCCGGTTCATGACCTCAACAGCGAGGCAGGCGAGACCATCCTCCAACCATTCATGACTCGAGGCAGGCAGGCAGAAGAAAGCCTGTCCTGCGGTCCATCCTTCGCAGGCTGTCGAAGCGCGCTTCAGCCGGAGCCGCGCCCTCGCCAATCGAAGCAGCCTCGCGATCCTCTTCGGCTCCGCCCCCGAAACAACGCAGTTTCCTCAGATCCTCGAATTGAATCAAAAGCATCGCGGACTTCCATGTCCCACGAAGGGATGCAGGAACAGCGATCATGTTACGATTGCGGCGCTGCGGGAGACGTCCTGATCCGGGATCCGGGAGGAGAAGCGGAGCATCCGGGCAGCTGTTGGCGGGTGCCCTCACGTTCCAAAGCCTGCCGGAAATCCTCACTCGCCAGTTACCAGGATGCTCCATGAATCTTGCTTTTTTTGGACTGTCATCCTTCCGCACTCGGATTCCTGGCGCTGACCTGTTCACCCGGGTGATCCGCAGGACCGGCGTACCGGGCTGGGCCTGGGTTGTTGTGCTGTGGCTGGTGCTGGCATTTCCGGCGATCGCGTTGCGCGGCGCGCATCTCGAGGAAGGGACTGTGGTCGGTCTGGCCCGGGGTGCGCTGGAAGACGGCCATTGGCTGGAGCCCTTTCTTTACGGTTGGCGCTTCGTCGAGAGGCCGGTGCTGCTGTCATGGATTGCCGCGGGTTTCGGCAGCATGACCGGAGGTGTCAGCATCTGGTCGGCACGCATTCCGCATTTGCTGTTTCTGCTCGCTGGCGCACTGATGGTGTATCATCTGGTGTCGCGCTATGCCCGACAGCGATCCGCCGTTTTCGCTGCCCTGTGCTGGCTGGTCTGCCCGATGGTGGGGCAGAAATTCATCACCAGCGAGCCCGACGTGACCCTGTCGGTGCTGCTCTTCGCTGCCTTCGTGGTGTGGTGGCTTGGCGAAAGCCTGGGGCGCATCACGCCGTGGCGCTGGTTCGCAATCGGTATCCTGCTGGCGCTGGCAGGGTTGACCAAGGGACCGCAGCCGCTGGCCTATTTCGGGCTGGCAGTGGGAAGCTATATTCTGCTCCAGCGGCGCTGGAAGGACGTGCCGGGCTTTGTCGCCGCCAACGCCATCGCCATCCTGCCGGCGGCATTATGGTACTGGTCGGTACGGGCGCCCGGCGACGTCAACCTGTGGCTCCACCATTCCCGGCTCGCCGAAGGCATGAGCGGGACATACTGGCTCCACGATCATGGCAACTTTGCCGTGAGCCTGGCCGTCGAATGCCTGCCGGGTTCGCTCCTGCTGATACCCGCCATCCTGGCTCTGATACGCAGGGAACTGCCCAAAGACCACAATCTGATTCTGGCCGCGCTGCTCTATGCCACGCTTGGCAGTCTGGCGCTGCTGTTGTGGCCGGGAGGCGTCGCCACCCGCTATGCCATGCCTGGAACCCTGGGGCTGGCGGTAATCTGCGGCATCCTGTTCGATCGCTGGCAAACGACGCGGCCGAGGATGATTGCTGCCGCAACCGCGATCGTCACCCTGATTTCGGTTGCTCTCGTCACCCTGGGATGGCTGGTCATGCCCATCGCCCCCGAACTGTTTCGCCAGTCGCGCACCAACGCCGAGATCATTGCCAGCGTCCGCGCCATGGCACCTGGTCCGGTCTATGTCAGCAACGAAAGCGCGAACCTCAACATATTGATCTATGTGCCGGCACCGGTCCACCGGGTTACACTCGAGCAGATGACGAACCTCACTGAACCTGCCCTGGCCGTGATCACGCCCGCCGAGGTCGCGACGCTTGGCAGGCATTTTCCTGCCGTCCATGTCGTGGAACGCGCCCGGCTCAAAGAAAAAGGCGGGCTTCTTGTGACGGAAATCACGCCGGCGCGGCCGCCATCTGCACAAGGCCAGATCCAGGAGTCCAGCCTGCCGCTACCCTGAAGCGGCCAGACCGCGTGCGGCCAATGCGCACCCACTGACCACGATCCTGTCCATGACAGATGACGAGGAGCCGTGGCATACCGCACGCGCCAGCGGCATCTCAACGACGCCTTCCCGCCGGTCTCCGCCCCAGGCCAAGGGGGTGTTGATTGACCGCTGGCATCGAGCCTTTGGCGTGTGTCGCCATCCTGCAGGGATGCGGCACGTGCGATCGCCATCACAGCCCCCCTTGTGCCAGACCCAACCAGGCGCCAATGATCCTGAAAACGGCAGTTGGCAGCCCGTCGTGACGGAAAAAGCCAAACATTCAAATTGGCTTGGGGCTGATCCAGCCGCTCTCGGATCGTCACCCATCGGGTGAACGGCCGCTGGTGCGCCGAGACCATGCAGCTGGTGGCGCTCGGCATGGCGGCAAAACGCCCCGAATGCTCAAGACTGGAAGCTGGATTCTCGCCGCCCGATCACGCTTTCAGAAGTTTTCAGCCTGATGATACCTCATCAGGCTTCCTTACCCATTCAGCAGCCCGCCGAAAGGCATCGCAGATCGGACCCAACTTCCGCGTGGAAGGGATTTCCGCCTTCAGGCACATGTTCGACTATCTGCCCATGCTGTCTTGCAAAACCAGCGTTCAATCGGACAAGAAAAAAGTTTGGGTGATCCCGGAGTGTGAAAGTCCAATCTCGCCCAGCATTGATGAGAAGGCACTCCGCGTCGACAGACATTTTCGGTCACGAAAGGCACCAGAAGAAAGACGCGGACCTCCGGAATTTATGTCCGGCACGATCATATTCTGCGTCACTCGGCGCAGCAAGCCACAGGAATCTGGGATGTTCCTAGTTTCGTTCGCCATTCGTCCGTGCATTCACGTCCCGGTTGAAATCAACAAGACGCTTCATTTGCTCTTTGAGCGGCGTAAGTTCCGCCCGCATCTGGAACACCTGTTGCTCTCTTGAAAGGTGATCATAAACCATCAGCTCGCACTCAAGGGGGGCCGAGATGTACAATTCAATATCCAAGCCATTCTCATGCCATTCGCATTGAACCCCTCCCGAAGAAACCGGCACCAGTGACGGAGGAGGAGTAGAATCCGACATCACATCACAAAGGACTTGCAGTGCAAACATCCCTGTGTCCAGTCGGAGCGGTTCGCCGCCATAACTGTCCCATCCCGCAGGAAGCTTCGTATACTCAGACAATGTGTTCGCGACGACCCGTTCCCGTGCTGGCCGTCCACGATGTCTGTCAAGATAGCAGATTTCAGATGACGCTGCCGGAGCCGAGAACGCGTTAACGCCGGCCCCGAAAGCCGGCTCCGATTCGCTTCGGACCGCCTGAAAATCCCGATCCGAGAGATGCCGTACAGCGCTCAAGATCGTCTCTCCCATAGTCTATGCATGTATTCCGTCGTTATCGAAGTAAAGACCCTGACCCCAACCTCTCTTGCCCGATCAAGCCAAGCGAACACGCTTTCGACAGTTTCATCGGCAGGGTTCCCGCGCGTCGTCAAGACCACACGGAAGGCAAGCCTGTCCTCCGATGGAAGCAAAACGGGACCACCGTCTACATGCAGCCGTCCGAATGGATCCCCGCCAACTTCACCATCAATTATAAAGGACATACCAAAACTACCACGATCAAACGACCCAGGCACCACACAAGCGCTGTCGTCCGACCAGAATGTAAAAATCTTGCTTAACTGAGCTCCCGGTTCACCATCATCAAGCGAGATTACATTGATGTAGGTTACCTCACACTGATTGCAGCGGATCTTGCCAAGCTGCTTCTCCTCCAAGAACTCAGCAACCTTGGCAAATTCGGCATTGAAACGCTCCCTCAGAGGTTCGTATCGAGGGTACTGATCGCTTGGCGACCTGTGTCTCCAATTAGAGCTGTTCCCGCTCAAATTGGCACATACCCGGCGTGCCTCACAAATCGCTTGCATTCAGGCGGCTCTATCTTCTTCAACACAGTGCCGACCTTTTCTGTCAGTGCGTCAACGGTACGCT
>WQYW01000164.1 GCA_009781045.1 Alphaproteobacteria bacterium | reverse complement strand
CAACGGGGCCGACTGGACGGTGCTTGAGAACTCCGGGAACACGGGCCTCGCGGAATTTGACGGGCACTATTATCTTTATGATCCGACTGCTGCGGACGGCAGTGACGGAACGACCCTGAAATTCGGCGGTGAGGCTGTCAGCGCCGGTGCTCAATCCGACAACGGTCCGATTGCGGTCGAGCAGACCGCAACCGGCTATGAGGTGGCTTGGAAGGTGGATGGCACGGACCAATATAATGTCTGGGCTACCGACAGCGACGGCAATTTCGTCAAGAGCCTGACGGGGAATGTCTCGGGCGACAATCCGCTGCTGGAGATTCACGAGATGATCCTTGGTCAGGATCTCAATGGTGACGGCGTGACCGGCTTTGACGCCCAGACCTGGGATCAGATCATGGATGGCGTCAAGCAGCAGGTGATCAACATGCTCGAGAACTGGGCCCAGCAGCAGAGCGATCCGCAAAGCCTGGTTTCGCAGTCTTCGGTCGATAACATCGTGACCGATCTGCTGGGGAACGCGACCGGATCTCTGCCTGATCCGACGGGTTCGAAGGCCGATGGCAGTTCGGGTGCGGGGTCGTCCAGCCTGTTGCCGGTCGACTCCCATGTGGACTCGCAGTCGGGTGCGACGGAAAACCACCATCTGGTGTATATGGGGCAGCTTTTTGGCCCCGCGGGACAGCAGGCCGATACGTCGGATACTGGAACCGGGTATGGGCAGAGCCTGATGCACCCCAGCGGGAGTTCGATGTGGTCGGATCACCATCTCTCCGCGGATGTTCTGGCCTTTGACCGGTAAGGTATTAAGGACAGTCGATACGGAAGAGGGCTCCGCATTGCGGAGCCCTCTTCCGCTCAGTCAGCGCCACTATTTCCCTTGATGTCGCTGTGATTTCGAAGGCAATCGACCAACATCATCTGCTTAAAGGAGGCGGCCCCATGCCCATTCAGCTGGTCACAGAGAAAGTCGGACCACAAGCTGCGGTCGCCAAATCACGGCTGGTGCCGCCATCGGCGCTCGAATGCCTTGTCATTGTCGCGCGCAGCCATGGTTTGCACCTGACGTCGGCGCAGCTGGTCAGGGACAATCTGCTCAGCGCGTCGGAAATCAGCGTCCCCGATTTGCTCAAATGTGCCGAAAAGTCAGGCATGCGCGCCAAGGCCGTCCGGCTCAAGCCCGGGGATCTGACAGAATTGAAGAATGCGCTCCCGGTCATCGTGCGGTTGCGCAACGGCAGCTGTATGGTGTTGCTGTCGGTCGAAGGGGATCCCGCCAAGAGCGTGCGGGTGACGTTGCGCAGTCCTGAGAGCGACAACGATGCACGGGTGGTGATCGATTTGCCGCGCTTCGAGGCCATCTGGGCCGGCGAGGTCATCATGGTGAAGCGCGATTACGACCTCTCGGACGAGACACAGCCGTTCAGCATTGGACTGATTGCTGCGCTGATCTTCCGCGAGCGGCGGATGGCGCGGGATATCGCCGTGGCGGCACTGGTTCTGGGCATGCTGGGGCTGGCCCCGATCATGTTCTGGCGCCTGTTGTCGGACAAGGTTGTCTATTACAAAGCCTACAATACCTTTTACGTACTATGTCTGGCGATGCTGGTCATTGTGCTGTTTGAGGGGGCGTTCGCGTTTCTGCGCCAGTTCCTGGTTCATCATCTGACCTCGCGTCTGGATGTCAAGCTCTCGACGTATGTGTTCGACAAGGTGCTGAACCTGCCGATTGACTTTTTCGAGCAGAATGCGGTCGGTCTGGTGTCGCGGGATATTCGCGAGGTCTTCCGGATCCGGACCTTCCTGGTCGGCCAGATGTTCGGGACCATTCTTGATTCGACGACGCTGCTGTTCTTCATTCCGGTGATGTTCTTCTTCAGCCCGCTGATGACCTTTGTGGTGCTGGCGTTTTCCGGGCTGATTGCGGTGTGGCTGATCCTGATGCTGCCGCTTCACCGCAAAAGGTGGAGTGCGGTGATGGCGGCGGAAGGCGCGCAGGGCGCTTTTCTGGTTCAGTCTCTGAACGGAATCCGGACCATCAAGTCTCTGGCACTCGACAAACAGCAGCGCCACATGTGGGACGTCCTGGTGGCACGCGTCGCCAAGGCCCGTGTCGCCGAAGGCATGACGGGCAACGCCATCCAGGCGGTGGTTCGTCCGCTGGAGCGGCTCGCCGTTAACGGCTCTTACGCGCTGGGCGTGTTTCTGGCGCTGTCCACCAGTGATCCGATCTATATCGGGGCGCTGTTTGCGTTTTTGATGCTGTCGCAGCGGGTGTCGGGTCCCCTGATGAAGATCGCGCAGCTGATCAACCAGTATGACGAGGCCCGCGGCGCGGTTGCGGTGGTCGGCAAGCTGGTCAACCAGGCACCGGAAGAGGGGCGAAGCGGAAATGGGGTCCGCAGCGAGATCCGGGGACAGGTCGAATTCTCCGGCGTGACGTTCAAATATAAGGGGGCGGTGACGCCGGCGCTCAACGACGTGACCTTTGAGATCGGGCAGGGGCATCAGCTCGGCATCATGGGCAAGAGCGGATCGGGAAAAACCACAATCACCCGCCTGTTGCAGCGGCTGCACTCGGATTATGGCGGGTTGATCAAGATCGACGGCATTGATGTGCGCGAATACGACGTCGATCACCTCAGGCGCAATGTAGGCGTGGTGCTGCAGGAGAATTTCCTCTTCAGCGGCACGATTCGGGAGAATATCACTGCGGCCAAACCCGATGCGACCTTCGATGACGTGGTGCGCGCGGCGCGGCTCGCCGGGGCCGAGGAGTTCATTGACAAACTGCCGCGGGGCTATGAGACCTATATCCACGAAGGTTCGCCGAATCTGTCGGGCGGGCAGCGCCAGCGCCTGGCGATTGCCCGCGCCCTGATCGTGGATCCGCCGATCCTGATCCTCGACGAGGCCACCAGCGCGCTGGATGCAGACAGCGAGGCGATCGTCAATGCGAATATCACGCGCATCGCCCGCGGGCGCACGCTGATCATCATTTCGCACCGACTGTCGTCGCTGGTGAAATGCGATGCCATCCTGGTTCTCAACCGCGGCGCCATCCATGACATCGGGCGTCACGAGCAGCTGCTGGAACGAAATGACATCTATCGCGGCCTGTGGTACCAGCAGAACCAGCACGCGATTGCTTCAGCCCGACGGAGTCCGACCCTTGTCTCAAAGCTCTGATGGGGCGCTTGCCTCCGTTCGCCAGTTCCAGTCGGAAACCGATGCCATTCGCGAGGCCGAGGAACCGGTCGTGGCCCGGGTGACCCTCTATGTC
Organism: Alphaproteobacteria bacterium; assembly: GCA_009781045.1. Classification (GTDB taxonomy): domain Bacteria; phylum Pseudomonadota; class Alphaproteobacteria; order Rhizobiales; family Xanthobacteraceae; genus Bradyrhizobium. The sequence continues at coordinate 9,943 of WQYW01000164.1, read as the reverse complement.
CTGGTCGCATTCATCGTGACGATGATTTTCATCATGTGTGTGACGCATGTCGATCGGATCGTCACCAGCGTGGGCGGCAAAATGGTGCCGGTCGATCCGGTGACCGTGGTGCAGTCACTCGATCCGTCAATCATCAAGACCATCGACGTGCGGGAGGGCGACCAGGTGGAGGCGGGGCAGTTGCTGGGGAGCCTTGATTCGACCCTGACGGCCGCCGACCTGCAGCAGACCAGGCTGCAGACCTATAGTCTGGAGGCCCAGCTGATACGCGATGAAGCGGAACTTGATGGGCGCGAGCCGGAATTCCCCGATCGTGGGGATAACGAATTCAAGACCTATGCCAATGTGCAGGCTGCGCTGTTCAAGCAGCGGACGGCGCAATATGCGGCGCAGGTGGCCAGTTTCGACGGCAAAATCAAACAGACCAGTGCCACCATCGAGAAACTTGCGAATGATCGTCAGGGATTTGAAGAGCGCCGGGATATCGCCCAGAAGATCGAGGATATGCGTGCGAGTCTGGCGGAAAGCGGCAGCGGGTCGAAGCTCAACCTGTTCATTTCGCGAGACAACCGGGTGGAGCTGGACCGCCAGTACGGCAATGCCAAGCAGGGGCTGGTGGAGGCCCAGAACACACTGCAGTCTCTGGAAGCGGACCGCAACGCTTTCATCCAGCAGTGGCGGGCGCAATTGAGCCAGGATCTGGTGCAAACCAGGAACGGTCTGGACACGGCACGGTCGTCGTTTGAAAAGGCGGCCCGGCATCAGGATCTGGTGCGTCTGACCGCGGGGGAACAATCGGTGGTGCTGACGCTCGCCAAGCTTTCAGTGGGCTCGGTTTTGAAGCCCGGCGATCCCTTCATCACCCTGATGCCGACCAGCGCACGGCTGGAGGCGGAAATCCGGATTTCGTCGCGCGATGTCGGTTTTATCCGGGACGGCGACCGCTGTACGATGAAGGTCGATGCATTCAATTCCGCGGAACATGGAACCGTGGAAGGAGCGGTGCGCTGGGTCAGTGACGGGGCTTTCACGACCGATGACGAGGGTCGGGCGGTGGAATCCTATTATAAGGCGCGCTGCGAGATTAAACGGGTGGATTTTGTTGATGTGCCGACCAATTTTCGCCTCATTCCAGGAATGACGCTGGTGGCGGATGTCAATGTCGGCCGCCGTTCGGTGGCGATGTATCTTCTCGGGGGCGTCCTGAGAGGGATGAGGGAGGCGATGCGTGAGCCATGAAGCGATATCTTCCGTCAGGCAAGCCGCGCCGCCGACGGCGCAGCTTCAAGCGGGGATCGCTGCTTACGAACGCGGTGAATTTCTCGTCGCGTTGCGGGCGTGGCTTGAAGCGAGTGAACAGGGGAATGCGGTAGCTAATTACCGTGTCGGGCAATTATACGACAGGGGGGAAGGGGTCGAAGGCAGCTTCCCGGATGCCGTGGCCTGGTACAAGCGGGCGGCAGCGGGCGGGCATGTCGGGTCAATGTATCGACTGGGCGTGATTTATCGCTATGGCGCCGGAGGCAGGGCGGCCGCTGCAGCCGATTCGGGGGGCTCAGCGATTGAGCAGATGATGTTTCCCAACGGCACCCACGTTGGCAGGGATTCGAAAACAGCATTTCAATGGCTTGCCAGCGCTGCCGAGGCGGGCCAGGGCGAAGCTCAGGTCCTTCTCGGCGACATGCTGAGCACGGGCGAGGGGTGTGCCCGCGATCTGTATTCCGCAGCGCGATGGTATACCGCAGCGGCACGGCAGAATCTTGCGGCGGCGCAGTTCGCGCTTGGCGAAGTCTGCTTCCATGGACGTGGGATTCCGGAAAAACTGGACATGGCGGTACATTGGTACCGTCTGGCGGCAGAGCAGCATCATGTTCGTGCCACTGTCGCGCTGGGATTGTTGCATTTATGCGGCAAGGGCGTGGAGGAAGATCATGTCGAGGCGGCGCGACTGTTTGCCGCGGCGGCGGCTGCCAACGATGCGATCGCGCTCTATCATATCGGCATCCTGCATCTCAAAGGCGACGGTGTTGCCAGCGACAGTGACCGGGCTGAGACTGAATTGCGCAATTCGGCGCGGCTTGGCTATCTGCCGGCCAAGGTCGCGCTGGGGGAATTTTACGCCCGTGGCGGCAATGGCGAACCCGATCTGCGGGAGTCTGCGCGCTGGTATGAAGAGGCGGCCGAGCAGGGCGATCTCCACTCGCAATTTTTGACCGGGCGATTCTATGCGGTCGGGGACGGCGTGGTGCCAAGCGATCGAGAGGCGGCGAAGTGGTTTCTTCGTGCGGCGGAGAGCGGTCACAGCGCTGCGGCTCTCAGTATCGCGACCTGCTATGGTAGCGGCAGTGGGGTTGAGAAGGATGTCAACCGCGCCATTGAGTGGTTTGAAGTCGCGGCGGAAGCAGGGAATCGGGCAGCGCAGATTCAACTCGGTCGGCTCTATGCCAACGGTGCCAGCGGAATCGAACGCGACCGGTTTCGTTCCGCGTACTGGTTCCAGCAGGCGATGACGAGCGGTGAACCTGAGGCGAAGCTGGCCTACGCGCTGTTCCTGCTGGAATCGGAGACGTCGGAGTCCTCCCGCAGCCAGGCGCTGGAACTGTTGACGGAAGCAGCCTCGGCCGGACATGGCCCGGCATGTCTGCAGCTTGGCCATGTCCTTGCAGGTCGAATGGGCGGGCCGGCGCATTTGTCTCGAGCTGTCGAATGGTATGCTCGGGGTGCTCAGGCAGGCCTGGTGGATGCCATGATGGCCGCGGCGCAGCTCCATCTTGATACCAGGAGTGGCGTCACCGATGCGAAGCGGGCGGCGGGGTATCTGGAACAGGCCGCGGACACTGGACACGCGCCTGCGCAACTCCAGCTCGGAGTGATGTATTGTATCGGCAATGGGGTTGTGGCGAACCTGGAGCGCGGCTTTGCCTGCTATGAGGCGGCCGCCAGACAGAACCACCCGGTTGCCCAGTATAATCTTGCGCTGATGTACGCCAAGGGACAGGGCGTCAAGCCGGATCCGCAGACCGCCATCACCTGGTTCGAGCGCGCTGCCGGCCAGGGTCTGGCGGTGGCGCAGCTGGCGATGGGAGATGCGCTTTGTGCAGGTGTCGGAACCGGGAAGAATGTTGCCTCTGCCGCGAGCTGGTATCGCAAAGCGGCGGAACAGGGCAATGATGTCGCACGCCAGCGCCTGAGTGCGATGCCCGATGCAGCATCGGTGAAGCAAGGCGAGGGATCAGCTGCGGTGAGCGAAAACGTCGGGACGGCGCTCAGTCAGTTGCAGCGTGGCCTGGGAGAGGCAGTCAGCATCAGGGCGGTCAAGGGCGAAGACAGCGAGAGCCAGGACAGCGAGAGGCAAGGCAGCGAGAGGCAAGGCAGCGAGAGGCAAGGCAGCGAGAGACAGGACAGCAGGAGCAGCGTCGATGCCTCCAGGGAGCAGACAGGGGCTCCAGTTCCGGCATTGACACACCAGATGCCCGTCCGGGAGACAAAAGCGGTTAGGAGCCAGCACAGCAGGGAAACGAAAACCGCTCTCAGGAAGGAGCCGGTTCTGCCTGTGAGTCCGGGGGCTGTGCCATCTGGTTCGGGCGATGCGGCACAGTCGGTCGTGGCGGCGGCAAGCAGGGGTGCGGTACAGCAGGCGGGAAAAAGGCCACAGGTGCCGAAGGGTTCGGATGTGGACTGGGGACGGCTGGCAGTGCCAGCCAGGCGGCGCGATGCGCAACAGCCGCGCGAAGCGGGGCAGGACGGCAAGGTCGAGGCACCGAAGGCGCAAGCCCGGCCAGATCGGGCGGAGAGTCCGGCTGCTGTGTCGGGCCAGCGGGCAGTGCCACCGGGACTGCGCGACAGGCAGCGGTCGCCTGACGAGAGGCAGGGCAGCAGGATTGGGGAAAGCAGGGTCGCGGGACCGAAGGAGCAAGGCCAGCCAGATCGAGCGGGGAGTGCGGTTTCGGGACAGCACAACGCGGCAGAGTTGCGTGATGTTGGGGAGGACAGCAGGGTCGAGGGACCGAAGGCGCCAGACAAGCCTCCTCAGCCCGAGACTACAGGCGCTGTCCGGGGGTGGGGTGCGGTGCTTCCAGGTTTGGGTGACGCGGCAAAGTCGCCTGAGCTGGGGCACGACAGGAAGCTCGATGGACCGAGGGTGGAAGGCGGGCCGCATCGGGCGGAGAGTCCGGGCGCGGCTTTGGGACGGCGCGATGCGGAACAGCCGCGCGAAGCGGGGCAGGACGGCAAGGTCGCGGCACCGAAGGCGCAAGGCCAGCCAGATCGAGCGGAGAGCCCGGCGGCTGTTTCGGGTCGGGCGGCAGTGCCACCGGGCTTGCGCGACAGGCTGCGGTCGCCTGAAGTGAGGCAGGGCAGCAGGATCGGGAACAGCAAGGTCGCGGGACCGAAGGCGCAAGCCCAGCCAGATCGAGCGGGGAGTTCGGCTGCGGTTTCGGGACAGAACAAGGCGGCAGAGTCGCGTGATGTTGGGGAGGACAGCAGGGTCGAGGGACCGAATGAGGAAGCCGGGCCGCATCGAGCGGAGAGTCCGGGCGCGGCTTCGGGACAGCGTGATGCGGCAAAGGCCTTCGAAACGGGGGTGGACAGCAAGGCTGCAGGAGCAAAGGCGCAGGAAGGGGCAGCTCTCCTCAAGAGTTCGGGTGGAGTCTGGGGGCGACGCCCAGTGCCACCGGGCGTGCGCAATGCGGCACAGCCGGTTGCTGCGGGGTCGGGTCGCAGGGGCGAAGGACAAAAAAACCGCCAGCTGGGAGGTTCGGACGCCAAGACTGCCATCCGCGTCAGTCAGGGACTGTCCAGGATGCTGGATCGTCTGGGAGAGGAAAAGTGCGGGCGCGACAGCAGGAGCGGACCGCAACCGGCGGAGTGCTTGCCAGGTCTTTCGGCACAACCGCCCGCGCCTTCGTTGCGATCGGATCCGGGCACAGGGCAGATGGCAAGGAAGGACATCCGCCCGGCAACAGCGAGAGCTGCCGAATTGCCACCGATCTCGCGCCATCTGGCAGAGAACGGCGTGCCGGTTGCGAAGCAGGCAGAGCAGACTGGGTTCGGAGCGGCCCTGAGGGCAGGCAATCGAGCGCCTCCGAGGAGGGGGGAGCCGGTTGAGACCGAAGGCACCAGTGAGCGCGATCGTCCGACAGCGCCTGCGCCGCAGGTGGTGGCTGAGGATGCCCGGAAGGCGCCACAGGATCCGCTGCTGCGGGATCCGGAGGTGGCATTGCGTACCGGCAGTGAACACCAGGCCGATGCAAAGGCTTGCTCGCCCGGGCTGGAAGGGTCCCATCCGGTACAGCCGGAAGTGGTGAGGCCTGGCAGCAGCGAGAGCGAAGAGGGCAGAGGGCAAGGACGGCCCGCGGATCTCAGTCTCAATCCGTCACCCCCTCAATGGAGCGAGCCTCTGCTGGCGAGGGTCGATCAGAAGCAGGCAACCGACACCGGACTGGAGCAGGACAGCAGCCAGCGAAAAGCGTCTGGCGATGACAGACCCGTGGCAACCGGCGGTCTTGGAGAGGCTGTTGGCCGCTATGTGAAGGCCTATAGTGCCAGGAAGGCGTTGCGAAAGGTCCCGCCTGCGGAGGGAGCAGGAAAGCAGCCGTCGCGGGCGTCGCGCCAGGATCCGCAGCCGCCGCGTGACAATGTGTCGATAATCCGCCCGCCCCATCCGGGCGAGGCGCTGGACGAGCCAGGCCTGGCGGCCAGCGAGGACCCCTCCACTGCGAAGGCAGGAGCGCAGCGAGCTCGGCTTCTTCGCGATGCCCTGGAGGATGCGCTCAGGGAGGCGACTGCCGGTCACGCTGCGAACTCAACGCCGATCGAACACGATGAGGGCAGCGGCGTTGACAGCAGCCCTGCGCTGCCCGATCCGGCCTCCGGAAAACAGAAGCCGCAGCCGGTTCAGTCTGATAAAGGCGCGGAGACAAAACGATCGGGAGCACCTCGCCCGGATCCCGCCGTTGCCGGGCCTGAACGGCCCATGGAGTCGGGAGGGCAGACCCGGTGGGAGCAGAGAGAAGCCGGAGCCCGCCATCCGACGTCGAATAATCGCGGAGCCGGGCGGCTGTCCGCTGACAAGCCTGCGGAGGCAACACCAACACGGCGTCTGCGTTCGCTTGGTCTTGCATTCGGTCGGCCACTGGACGTTGCTCTCCAGCATCGACCTGGTGGCGACCGTGCCTCCGGCACCAGCCAGGCTTCGCAGTGGCGTCCTGCATGGACTCCTGGCGCTGCTGGGAGGCCGCAGAGGTCGGGCCCGGCTGGGGAGCAGACAGAGTTGCAATGGCTGCGGTCCGTGCTTGACCGGACGCAGGATGTCAGGCCGAGGAAAGTGCGCCCCCCTGAGCGGCGTGTGGGAGATGAGCGAGCCGAGATACCACTGGCACCGAAACACCATGCAGGAGCACAGAAGCTGCCATTGAACGCTGTTGAGCTTGAGCAGGAGGAGGACGTTGTGGCCATCAGGCGCTTCTTCCAGCGTGAGCGCCCTGCCGAGCCAGAGGCGCGTCCGCGAAAACCGGAAGCCGGTTCCAGGGGGCGTGCGGCGCCAGCCAGCAATGAAATCAGGCCCGAGCCCGGTAAGAGACCGCGGGCAGAGGGTGGGCGGCTACGGCAGGCGCGCACCGCCCGTCTTCGCACCGATCAGCCATTGGATGTCGCACTGGTTTCCCGGCGGGAACAGGGCGGCACCGGGTTCGCTCCCCGCACCACGCGAGGGAAGGATCCGGTTGGCGATCTGGCCTTTCGCGCGGACCGCTTTGTATTGCGCTGGAAGGAACTTGCCACAAGGCGGCGGGATTTGCTTCACTCAAAAAATGTGACCGCGCGTGGACAGATCGAACAGGACATGCGCAGCCTTGCTCAAGATCTCGAGCGTGATCCGCAGCTGAAAGCGATGCTGCGTTCCCGCGCCCCGGAGCTTGGTCTCAATCCGTTCGAGGGGGAAAGCTGAAAACCAGGTGGGCGGGTTCCTGGACCCGGAATGAAGAATGAACAGGTGGGAGGTGAGGCATGAGTCAGAGTCGTGAAATGACAGAGGATGACGTTGGTGATCCAGCGCTTGTCCTTGATGATCTTCCAGGCGCGGCGCAGCCACACGGTGTAGAGAAACCGGACACCACGGCCATCCACGGAGGGGATGGCGGCCTCAAGGATCAGGAAGTCGGTGTGCCGGTCGTCTTTCGCACCACCGATCTCGGGCGTATCGCCACGGTGCTGAGCGATGTAATCAAGCGCCTTGATGCGGTCGAACAGGCCGTGGCTCTCCGCGACCACGCAGACGGGCGCGATACCTTCCGGGACGCCGCCCGGGAATTCGGACAGGGTGCGGTCGATCTCGCACGTGTGACCAGTGGCATCGTCGGCCATGTTGTCAGTGCGCGCCAGCGTCAGCAGCGCAGGCGCATGTTTCTGGCCGGGGCAATCGCTGGTCTGGTGTCCGGCATTCTGGCGTTGCTGTTTGCCCCGCGCATGCTGCCGGGTCAGGTCGAGACCGCGATTGTATCCACGGTGATGGGAGAACGCTGGCGCAACCTCGCTGAGGTGGAGAATTTTGCGCGCAGCCACAAGGAAAAACTGGCACTGTGCACAGCGGAAGCGGCGCGGACAATGCAGAACCAGTTGTGTACGCTGCTGATTCCTGCACCCAGGCTCTAACTTCGCCGGAACGCCCTCTCAACTTTCACCGTGACCCTGGGCGCGTGCGTGAGGGCGGAACCGGCGCCAGGGGAGAGGCGCCACGTTCATGGAGCGCCAGGAGATATTCGACACGCTCACGGTCGCCGCTGAACGGTGTCGCGCGGTACAGACGGTCGACCGCGCGGTCGAGGGCCTGATGGGCACGCCGCAGACGGAGGGGCATTGCATCGTCATCATAGAGGTCGGCAAGACTTGCCCCGGGACAGGCGGCGCGGGCGTCGAGAACCGCCTGCGCCAGGTGGCTGAGGCGGGTCTTTGCTGCTGCATCAAGCCGCGGCCAGGGGAAGGGGTTGTAATTGATACCGGGGGAATACTGGTATCGGCTTTCGAGGCGTCCGCCGACATAGGCGGTCCAGGCCATATGCATGCGCGAGGTGATCAGCGCGAAGTGGTGGAGTTCGGCGTCAAGGGCGACCAGCAGCTTGTTGCTTGGAACCGTGGGCGGCTCGAGCCAGGCGATGGGCAGATAGGGACGCCGTTCCGAACTGACTTCGGGAATGACCAGGAAGGGCCGCTCAGGCAGCACGGTGACGTGATATTCGCGTGGGGTCTGCGCCAGCTGCAGGGAAAGGGCGGTGGTTTTCTTGTTTTCGCCGCCGGGGTCCCTGGCCGGGGGCAGGCGGCCGAGGCGGTAAAGCCGCACTTTCTCCACCGTCTCGCGGATTTTGCGCAGGCCGCGCAGCCTGTCGGGAGATACCCCGTGCAGGCAGATGATCCAGCGTTTGCCGCCGTTGAGATATTCGTCGGAGCCGACATAGGGGCGGATCAGCGTTTCCGTTTCGGGTTCTCTGTGGAGGAGAGCGGCGCGCTCGGCACCGTCCAGGATGAAATAGCCGCCGTCCACCGGCTTTGATCCGACCCGGATCGCCGGCATGTCCGCTGGCGGCTGGCGGCTGCGGGTGACGACGACATGGGGATTGGCAAGCTCCGAGGCATCGAAGAGATAGGGTGACAGCGCCCGGTGGATGGTCTCCTGGGGCTCGCCATCCTCGGTGTCATAGGAGAAGAGGCGGCGCGCAGGTGGTGCCGAATCACGTTTTGCCAGACCGATGATGACGCAATGGACGTGGGCTGTGCCGCGGGCGTCGGAGCCCCAGGCAAAGGTGCGGTGGGCGAAAGTGATCTCGAGACCATGCCGGTCGAGAAGAGAAGGCCAGAGCTGCGCCACCTGTTCGCCCTGGGTGATGGAATTGGTGGCGACGAAGCCGATTCCGGCGCTTCCCGACTGGACATATTCTGCGGCCTTGAGGAACCAGGCGCAGACATAGTCGAGGCGGCTTCCCGATGCCCCGAGGCGGTTCATAAGCTGGTGGGCCTGATCCTGCTGCTGGCGGCCGCGCATCACGAAGCCGATGAAGGGCGGGTTGCCGGTGATGTAGGAGCATTCGCCTGCGGCAAGCACCTTGTTCCAGTCGAGTTCGAGAGCGTCGGCGTGGTGGATATGCGGCGCCGTTGTCAGCGGGATGCGGGCGAAGACCTGACCGAATTCCAAAGACAGGCGGATATTCATGATGTGGTCCATCATCCACAACGCGACTTCGGCGATCCGGGCCGGGAATTCGCTGATCTCGATGCCGTAGAACTGGGCAACATCGACCTTCGAAAGAGCGGCGACGTCGAGTTCGCGCTGCCCTTTGGGGTTCAGTTCCTTGAGCACGTCGGTTTCGAGCTGGCGCAGTTCCCGGTAGGCGATGATGAGGAAGTTTCCGCATCCGCAGGCCGGATCGAAGATGCGCAGGTTTGCAAGCCGGTCCTGGAAGCCGCGCAGGGCGGCACTCCGGCCGGAGCCGCGGCGGGCCTTGATGCGGGCGAATTCGGCTCTCAGATCATCGAGGAACAGCGGCTCGATGACCTTGAGGATGTTTTTCTCGGTGGTGTAATGGGCGCCTTGCGCGCGTCGTTGCCAAGGGTTCATCACCGACTGGAACAGGGCACCGAAGATCGCAGGCGAAATCGCATCCCATGAGAAATCGCAGGCATCGAGCAGACGTTCGCGCATGGCGCGATCAAAGGCGGGGAAGGGCAGGCGTTCGGCGAACAGATCGCGGTTGACGAAGGTGAATTGCTTGAGGTCTTCGTCGAGGGTTGTCTGGCGGCGGTGGTCTGCGGTGTTGAGCACCTCAAACAGGGGGGTGCGATTATTTCTGTGGGTAAGTTCGCCGCGATTCCGTTTTGTTCATGGTGCGATTCGGATCCGTTCCCCCATCGAGTCGCGAGCATCCATTGAAGTCGGTGGCTGACTGGACCTCTT
>WQYW01000163.1 GCA_009781045.1 Alphaproteobacteria bacterium | reverse complement strand
GTCAGTTCGGCGGCCAGCTCCCGCGATGCCAGTCGCAGGCTCGCCATCGCCGCCGCGATCTCAACCGCCACCTCCTCACAGGACGCCAGGCGGCGCAGAACCTCGTCGGCGGCATCGATGCCGTCGCGCAAAGCGGCGAGATCACGGGGCCCGCCACGATTGAGTGACAACCGCGCCAGGCTGCGCGACAGGTCCGGAGCCCGACGCAGGATAGCACGGACGTCCTCGCGTGCTGCACTATCCGCGACGAAAGCAGCGACAGCATCAAGCCGGTGCCCGATTGCCACCGGGTCGGTCAGAGGCGCGGCCAGACGCTGCGCCAGCAGCCGCGACCCCGCCGAGGTCACGGTGCGGTCGATGGCGTCGAGCAACGAGCCCCGACGCTCACCGCTGAGCGTCCGCGTCAGTTCGAGATTGGCCCGGGTCGCCGAGTCAATCGCCATGATCGCGCTCGCCGCCTCGCGCGCTGGCGGCGACAGCGGCGGCAATCGACCCACCTGGGTGCGCTCGACATAGGTCACGGCGGCCGCCGCGGCCGTGGCCTCAAGCCGGGACAGCCGGGTCAGACCGTCCATAGTGGCGACCGCGAAATAGTCGCAGAGCCGCTTTTCCGCGGTGGCGCTGTCGAAGACGTCGCGCGTCAGCGGTGTCACCGCCGGCAACTGCCGTAACGCCGGCCCCAATTCGCCGTCGCCGAGCAGGGCATCCGTGACGATCACTTCATTGGGATTGACCCGCGCCAGGATCGCCGCCCATTCGCCGGCCCCGCATTCGGTGACGGTGAACTCGGACGTCGAAATATCGATCCAGGCCAGCGCAAAGCGGTCATCGCCGGATGACGCGCGGGCGCGCACCAGCGCCAGCAGATAATTATTGGCGCGCGCATTGAGCAGACTGTCCTCGGTCAGGGTGCCCGGGGTCACCAGGCGCACCACGTCACGTTTGACCACGCTCTTGTAGCCACGGGCGCGCGCCGCCGCCGGGTCCTCCATCTGTTCGCAGACCGCGACCCGGAAGCCCTGCTCGATCAGACGATGGAGATAATCATCCGAGCGCTCGACCGGCACCCCGCACATCGGGATATCGGCACCCAGATGCTTGCCGCGCTTGGTCAGGGTGATGCCGAGCGCCTTTGAGGCCACTTCCGCATCCTCAAGGAACAACTCATAGAAATCGCCCATGCGGTAGAACAGCAACAGCCCGGGATGGCAGGCCTTGATCTCAAGATATTGTTCCATCATCGGCGTAACGCGCGCCGCCGCCTCCCCTGCCGCTGCGGCAGGATCCGGAAGGGACACGGGAACAGGCTCTTGGACGGTCATGGGCGATAGCAGATTTAATCAATTTGTCCCCCGCTGTCCCTTCACCTTGGAGGGCGAGTCGCAGTTTTCCACGGGCCTGTGCCAGTTCCGACCTGTCCCTGCCACCCCTGCCCCTGAAATCCTTGCCTCCCGCTGGAGAAACGGGCGGGCTGCGCGACTCCGGAACCGTTGCCCGGATCCCGGGAGCTCGCGGTCATGGCCGGATGTTGTGCTGATCCGCTTTTGAGAGCGCAACTGAAGTGACGGAATCGGGGCTCGCCTTCCCGATGCGGTCCCCCGAACCCGCCACGACACAGATCTTTGCGATAGGGGAACAGCCATCGAGGCGCCAACAGGAACTCCGAGCCCCTCCGACAGGTCGTGACATCAACTCAGGTTGGCGCTTGCAGCGTCCCGGATCGGGATCTTTCATGGAACCCGGTTTGCGCAAATCCCCCGACGAACAAACCTCCGGGTTCCATCGCCGTTCTCGCAGCGGCTTTTCCTGCACCACCTCTGCCTCAGTTGGCGCGCAGCCACCGGCAGCCTCACACGGGTTGTTGTCCCACTCAGGAACAATTCATCGGCCGCCCGAATGCAATGGAATGGAACCTGGACGATGCAGGGGGGTACATTATCACCGCGATCGACACCACCGTCGTCGGGCTCGCTCACCTCGGCGACCGAGGTCGCTGCGAGAGCCTCGACATTCGCTGAATCTGACGATCAGGCTCTTGCAAAATCGGATACTTTCTCCAATAGTGGGAGAGACGGCAGCCGACTGGAGCAGGCGGCACGGACTGCCGTTCCGTATTTTTGTCACTTGAATGGAACCCCTCTCAGGAGCGCGCTTCAATGACCGAAATCGTTCCCAATCAAGGCGTCATCGCGGACCGCAACACCGCGCTCGAGCTTATCGAAACCGCCATTTCGACACTCGACCCGCGACCTCTGGAAGGCATTGTCGATCGGCTGATGACCCCTGAATTTGAAGACAGCCTTTCGATCATGGCCGTGTCCGGCGACGAACCGAATATGTTCGAACAGTTTCTCGTTCTGTGCGAGGACTACGGGCTGATCACGGAAGCCGAAATGATTGAGTTTGTCCGGCGTTTTGTTGTTGTATCCAGGGACCGCGCGGCTTGATGAATGACCCCTATTGTTGCCCTGGGACGAGGATCCTCATTAATCACCTGAACATCAGGGACAAAGCCGAGCTGGCCGCGACGGAACGAGCAATCGCAGCGAAAGCTATCTTGAGCCTCCGCAGGTCGCCGGTTCACGGAGCGTTTGACTTCGACCATTTGAAGGAGATCCATCGGCGAATTTTTGCAAAGGTCTACCCGTTCGCCGGCAACCAGCGTACGATAAACATGACCAAAGCCGAAGAGAAACTGGCCGGGGCAAGCGTCGAATATGCTCCCTTCCACCTCATCAAGATCCGGGCTGAATATCATCTCACCGACCTCAACAGCCGGGATTGGTCGGCTCTGAAGGATATGCCCGAAGCAGCGGACATGGAGAGTTTCGCGCGCAGGATCATATACATCTGGCAGGTGCATCCATTCCGGGAGGGCAACACCCGGACAACGATGACCTTCATGCATCAGTTCGCTGAGGCGAACGCCTTTACCCTCGACCGCAGACTGATCCGGACGCATTCCGACTATGTCCGCCATGCCCTGGTCGTGGGCACGAGAGGCGAAGTACACTACCTCAGCAGGATCCTTGTTGATGCGAGACAGCGGCAACGCGCAACCGAAGAGGCATCAACGAGGACCAGAAAAGAGCCGCGGCGATAATCGTTTCCCCGCCTCGCGGACGGGAAGACCATCCCGATTTCCGGACACGCCGTAAAACGCTTCTTCTCACATGGTCCGCAAGCCCCACCTGCAATCTGCATCGCGTGTCTGCCGATAGAGAGGTCACGATCAGCTGCGATAAACAGAACCCGGCCGGCAAAACTGCCGGGACTCCTCAGGTTCCGGACCCTCCTGATTTCGCCGCCGGTTTGGGAGCCCTCAACCGGCCTCGTCAGGCATTTTTGGCAGCGCCAGTGGCCGAAGTCGCGCCCGGCGCTCTGTCGGAAAACAGGCGTCACGGTTTTTCGACAGATCTCAAGGCAGCCCGATCCGGACATCCGGACACCGCCCTCCGCCGGGTGCCGGTCCGCGATGACGACCGATCAGACGTGACAGCCTGCTGCGACTCATGCTCCGTGGGCGGGCTCAAGCTCTAATGGCGGAAGGTCTTGATCTCCGAGGCACTGCCGTCGCGATAGATCAATTCCACCGACACCAGCTGGGTTCTGGACGGCAGCTGAATGGAGACCTTGGCGTTGTTGGGGATGGAGCCGGGATCATTCATATCACAGGGCGGCAATTCCAGCACTCTGTCCGGCATCGTCGAATCTATGCCGAGCCGCACCTCGCGGATGGCACAGCGGTAACTCACGAGATGGGTATAATAGAGCAGAAGTCCGTTGAATTCCCGGAAACCCAACCAGCTCGATGCGGTCATGTCGAGAATCTCACGCTGGGTCTGGATCAATGCCGTCATGGGTTCGAAGCGGATCGGGAACGGTCCCTGGGTGACACCGGCGGTATCAACATAGCGGATCTGGATCACACCCGCCGGGGTATCGGGAGGCAGGCTGATGGTGGAATTGGGCGTGCGCCTGCGGGTGCGCGGGTCGAACACATTGAGAAGTCCGGTCTCGTGGAACTCGCCACTGTCGCCAAACCGCCAGGAGATCGCCAATGTCGGATCGGCAAAGGACAGGCTTATGGTCCAGCCACCATTATGGCGCATGAAGCTGGCAATCGGCGCGTTGGCCACGTCCACAGGCATGGCTGGAGGTGACACCGGCGGCAGCACCGCGACCTTCTGGGGTTCCACCTTCGGGGGGTCAACCCTCTTCGGCGGATCCACCACCTTGGGCAGCTCGGCTGTCCTCGGCGGATCCGCCGTCGGTGGTGGCTCAACCACCCCGGGCGGCTCCAGGGTCTTCGGCGGATTGAGCGCGGCGACCTGTTGTTGTTGCACCGGCGGCGTGGTCTCCGCCGTTTTCCCGCTTAGGAACACGTCATCAACCATCTGGTCGAAATAAACCGGCACCTGGCGGTGCTTGACGGTTTCCGCAACCTCGGCGACGAGGCGGCGGGTATGCTGCACCACCTGGACCAGGCTCACCCCGGGTTTGAGCAGCTCCCTGGCAAAGATCCGGGTGAAGACCGAATTGGGGTTGCTGTCACTGTCCGACAGGCGATCTAGCGCCGTCTGACGGGGACCGGCCGAAAACACCGAAAACACCCCTTCGGGCAGCTGCGTCATCGGCGCCAGGCCGCCGCCCCCGGGAAGCGAGCGCACGCCGCTGCGCTCGAAGGGATTGTTGCGACAGGCGTCAAACACCAGGATCGCGGTGCGAACCCTGCGGTTCTGCAGCCGCTCAACGATGCGGTCGGCCAGAATGGCGGCATCGCGCACCAGTTCGGCCTGCCCGTCGGTTGCAGCTGGCACGTCCACGGGTAAGAGATAATTCTGCCCCATGATCTCAAAACCATGGCCGGAAAAGAAAAAGAACGCGGTATCGCCCGCCTGGAGCGCATTGTCGAAATTGAGCAGGCTCTCGGAAAACTCCCGCCGCGTCTGGTTCTCAGCGACCATGACCGTGAAACCGAGCTGTTTCAGGGTCTCGGCCATGGTGTGGGCATCATTGACCGCTTTGAGCAGTCTGGGCACGTTGCGGTAATCATTGTTGCCGACCACCAGGGCAACCCGCTTGTCGGCACACGCCGGCTGGCTGAGCACCAGTGCCGCCACCACAAGTGCCGCTACAACCGGCAGGATCCGGCAGAAGCGGCACATCACCGGTATCAGGGTCATGGAAAGCTGAAGCTCCTGGCAATCTTCGGGCTGGAACACGGTAGCTGCGCCTGACGGCCAAGGCAAATCACGTGGTCGCCACATGCGGGGTACAGACTGGAGGTCGCAGCCCCGCCCCCTGCCGCCGCCCTGTCCGCGGGCGTGGCGCGATGCCGCGCTGCCTGGAACGGGTTTTGACCTATAATGCCGAGGCCGCGGTGGCGAAGGTCCCGCCCGTCCGCTCCGTTGCAAGCTCGCATCCCGCATCCGAAATCGCCACCACGTGCCGATGGATGGGGTTGCTGTGGGAGGAGCCCCCCAGCGGCAGCCGAG
This sequence comes from Alphaproteobacteria bacterium, assembly GCA_009781045.1. Taxonomy (GTDB): domain Bacteria; phylum Pseudomonadota; class Alphaproteobacteria; order Rhizobiales; family Xanthobacteraceae; genus Bradyrhizobium. Next base: position 7,763 of record WQYW01000163.1, on the reverse strand, counting down.
GGCAAGGTCAGCGCCAGCAACGATGGCACCGCCAGGCAAAACGATCCACAGGCGCGCCAGATGGCCGCGCTCAGCTTCGCGGCGGAGTGTCCTGATATCCGATGCGCTGCCATCACGACAGATCAATCTCACTTACACCAACTGCGTTTTCAGCGGCAGCTTCACGGAAGTTTCGGCGTGAGACGGAATGCCACTGGGCTCTCTGAGCTCGCAAGACGGCAGTTCCAGCGCCCTGTCCGGCTCCATCCTGTCGATCCCCAGAGCCGCCTCACTTATGGTACAACGCCATTCCACCAGCGTGCTGTAAATGAATGAGACGTAAACGCTCACGATCCCCCTTGGTCAGGGCCGCCGTGGGGTCAAACCGGATCGGAAACGACCCCGGTAGAACAGCTGCGGCATCTACATACCGGACCTCAATGATGCCGGCGGGCGCATCCTCAGCACGAGATATCCACCCAGGCTTGCGCTTGCCTGTGCGTGGATCAAAACTGTCCTCCAGGGGTCTCCCGGAACTCACCGCTGTCACCCATCCGCCACGAAATCGCCAACACCGGCTCAGCAAACGAGAAACTCACGAGCCAGGCCTCATTGCTGCGGATAAAACGGGCGATCGGTGCGTTGGCGCTGTCCAGAGGCCGGACTGGAATCGGCGGCACAGCGGCGATCTTCTGCGACTCCACCTTTGCCCCTTCCACCGCCCCTGCAGAACCCAACGTCTTCGACTCAAACGCCTCCTGTTGTGGCCCCATCCCTCCAGTCTCAGCCGCTTTACTGCTCAAGAACACGTCATCGACCATCTGGTCGAAAGAGACCGGCATCTGCCGATGCCCGGCGGTGTCGGTGAGCGCGGCGACGGAGCGACGCGTCGTCTGCGCCACATCGACCAGGCTCACCCCTGGCTTTGCCACCTCTTTGGCAAAGATCCGGGTAAAAACGGAATTGGCATTGCCGTCATCGTCAGAGAGGCGATCGAGCGCGGACTGACGGGGACCGGCCGAGAACAGCGAGAACACACCTTGAGGCAACTGCGTCATTGGCGCCAGCCCGGCACCACCGGGGAGACCGCGCCCGCCCGAGCGTTGGAAGGGATTTTCGCGGCAGGCATCAAACACCAGAATCGCGCTGCGCACTACCCGCTTCCCTAACGGCTCAATGATGCGGTCGGCGGGAACCGCTGAGTCGCGCACCAGTTCCTCCTGCCCAGCGGTTGCGGCCGGTACGTCGACAGGAAGGAGATAGTTCTGCCCCGTGATTTCAAAGCCGCGACCGGAATAGAAGAAGAAAGCCGTGTCGCCGCTCTCAAGCGCATTGTCGAAGCTGAGCAGGATCTCAACAAACTTCTGCCGGCTCAGGCTGTCGGCAAACATTACCGTAAAGCCGAGCTGTTTCAGGGTCTCGGCCATGAGGTGGGCATCATTCACCGCTTTCAGCAGCTTTGGTACGTTGCGGTAATCATTGTTGCCGACCACGAGGGCCACACGCTTTCCGGCACACACCGGCACCCGAAATGGCAGGACTTGCCGGTCAATCTGGCTCGCGTGAGGCGGAAGGCGGAAATGCCACCGGTCAAGCGCCTCCAGCACCGCGGCACCGCCTCTGGAGGTCTGCCGGACCCCACATCATCGGAAACGGTGCTTACGGCGTCGGTCTCGGAGTGGTTCCTTCCAGCAGCAGCCCGGTCATGGCCGCCTCGGCCTTCGGCAACGAAGGTGCAATATCGTCGGCGGTAAACGGTGCCCTATCCGGCCCCACAGCACGCAAGTAATAATGGTCACTCCCCACACGCTGATAAAAGAAAGGAGTCGGTTTGGCTCGAGGTCCGAGCGACCAATGTTCGTAGATGTCGAGACTCCCGGTGGTCGCTGAGAATTCCCTAAAGTCCTTAAGTGATTCGGGGTAGTATCCGTGTTGGATTTTGTAATACTCGATGCCAAGGACAAGCGAATTCAAGTTACGCTGCGTGAAACTTCGGTTGGCTTCGGCAAAAAATCCGTCCTTCTTTACGAAGCCGAGATAGTAGAGTATTCCATGCGGAATGCAGGCAATGCAGATTCCTGTCAGCCCAAGCGCCACCAGACGCCTCCCTCGGAACTTTGAGGTAAGCAGCCCCCAGATTACCGCGATAATACCAAATAGCACACCGATTCCAGGAATGAAGGACAGGCCGATAAGGACATAGGCTCTCCGAGGCAATTCATGGTCTACCCGGGAAGGGACATCGCTTTCCGACATACGTCATTTAACTGAAAACAGAGAGAAATCCAGGCCTATACACAGTCATGCTGGCATGATCCTTCCGGTAACATGGCATCCTCGCCTGTGATCCGAGCCGTTGAACGCCATTATACTTACGTTGACACATCTGACGCGAAAATCGCACAACCGCCGCGAGAAACGCCATATGAACCACTCCTTGGCTGCGGCAGGTTTTGGATCGTTTCGCCGGGTTCTCCCGACTCTCAGTCATTCTTCCTCCAGCGGAACGCCCTGATCTCCGATTGACTGCCATCCCGATAGCGCAATCTCACCGACACCAATCGGGTCTTTGGCTGCAGTTGTATATAAATCCTGGCATTGTTGGGCGTTGAGTTGGGATCACTCAGATCACAGGGCGCCATTTCCAACAGCTTGTCGGGTACCATCGAGTCAATGCCGATCCGCGCCTCACTTATAGCACAGCGGTAGCTCACCAGGCTGGAGTAATAGAGCTTCAGTCCGTAGAAATCCCGAAATCCCAGCCAGTCGGTCCACCCCGTTTCAAGACTCTCGCGATCGTTTTTTATCACCGCCGCCACGGGATCGAATCGGATCGGGAACGGACCCTGAGTGACGCCTGCGGCATCGACATAACGCACCTCAATAATGCTGGCCTGCACATCGGGAGCGAGTTCTATCATCGACCTCGCCATGCGCCTGCGCGTGCGCGGATCAAACTCAACAAGAAGGCCCGTCTCCTGGAACTCCCCCCTGTCGCCAAACCGCCAGGAGATCGCCAATGGCGGGTCCACAAAGGACAGCCTCACGGTCCAACCGAAATTGTGGCGCGTGAACCTGGCGATCGGGGCGTTCACGGTCTCCGCAGGACGGGATGGAACCGAGACTGGCGGCGCGGCGGCAACATTCTGCGGCTCCAGTCTCGGCGATGGTGGCGTCTTCGGCGGCTCCGCTGCCGCCTGCTGCGGTTGTGCTCCTCCAGTCGTCCCGGCCACATTGCCGCTCAAGAACACATCATCGACCATCTGGTCGAAATAGACCGGCACCTGGCGGTGGCCGGCGCTGTCAGCGAGTGCGGCGACGGAGCGACGCGTCGTCTGCACCGCCTGGACCAGGCTCACCCTCGGCTTGAGCAGCTCTTTGGCAAAAATCCGGGTGAATACCGAATTGGGGTTGCTGTCACTGTCGGACAGGCGGTCGAGTGCGGTTTGACGGGGACTCGCCGAAAACACCGAAAACACCCCCTCGGGCAGCTGCATCAGGGCGAGGCCTGCACCTCCGGCCAGCGCGCGCACGCCCGGACGCGCGAAGGGATTGTCGCGACAGGCATCGAACACCAGAATCGCGCTGCGCACATTGCGGTTCGCCAGCCGCTCAATGATCCGGTCGGCGGGAATGGCGGCATCGCGCACCAGCTCCTCCTGCCCCTCGGTCGCCGCCGGCACGTCTACGGGCAAGAGATAGTTCCGGCCTGTGATCTCAAAGCCGTGACCAGCATAAAAGAAAAAGGCGGTATCGCCGCTTTCGAGCGCATTGTCGAAGGCAAGAAGCGTCTCGGCAAACTGCTGGCGGTTCCGGTTCTCCGCGATGTGCACCGTGAAGCCGAGCTGTTTCAGAGTCTCGGCCATGGTATGGGCGTCATTGACCGCTTTCAGCAATTTGGGAACGTTCTGGTAGTCATTGTTGCCGATCACCAGAGCGACGCGCTTGTCGCACCAGGCTGGATCGCTGCCGCCGACCAGCGCTGCCACCACAAGCCCCGCCAAAACCTGCGGAATTCTGCCAGCACGGCACATCACCGGTATCCAGGTCATGGAAAACTCCGCTCAAGGCACTTTTTACCTGACGATTGCAACAGGGTAGCGATGCCTCACCGGCAAGACAAATCACGTCACCGCTATAAAGCCGGCTTTGACCGTCAATGCCGAGGACCGCGAATGCATCGGTGCAGAACCGCACATGCCGGCGCAGCTGCGCCCAGATCGGCCTGTTGCGGGTACCCTCTGCGCCTTGCGGCGCAATTTTTCCGATCCTTGCGCTCGCGTGACAGAGATCATCGATTCTCAAAGAGCCCGAGCCGATCGTGGGAGCCAGCGAGCTGACCATGGCGGCATCCAGCGAACCAGCGTCGCGCGGCATGATCGCCATCCTCCGCATCGTCGCCGCCTTCAGCATGCCCGTCTCAGGCATGATTCTGCTCACGAAATTTCCCTTGCGCCACTGGCTGGACAGTGGTGCCGCACTGCAATGGCTCAACCATCTGCCGCAGACCCTCGGGACTGGCCTGGATTTTGGCTTCGGCAGAGATGCCGCGTTTCGACATTTCCTCAATCAGAGGCTCGGTGGTGTGCTTCTCGAGCTGTTCCAGCCGGTATCCGGTGCGTCCGTAATAGAGGCTCTCGGCCTGGTAGGTGGAAATGTCGGTGTCGGTCAGCCCAACCCGGTTCTCAAGGTTCTTGATCCGGGCGAACTTGTCCTGGAGCTTCACCCGCGCCTCGGTAAGGTTCAGCTTGCCGATGCCGAGGGCAGTTGATGCGCGACCGGCCAGCGTATCGCGCATCCGGGTGTCGAATAGGGGGGTGGGGGCGCCTAGCCCCCACGATTTCGAAACTACATCTCCCCATACGCCGATATCATTCTTCTCCTTAACTGCGGCGGTAGCAGCGTCTATGGCGGCATGGAACGGTGCAAGCGCCTTGGCCGCGCTGCCAATCTCGTAATTCGACGCATACTTAATTAACCCTGCATCTTGTAGCGCGATGCACACCGAATGATCAATATTCGCCAATGCCACGTCTACATCTTCATACGCGATACGACCGTCAAAGGCCGACTCCTGCACGTAGCGCTTAACTTTTTCCCTTGCTAACGCGTATGAATCTCTTAACCGGCTACCGATTATTCCATCGCTTGATGCCCATCTCTCCCTAACGCCATCTGCAATCTCGCATCGGTACCACACGCCATTGTGAGAATGCGCCCATATCGCACGGATGCCGCGATGACCCAATGCTTCAATGTCAAGGGCGCTTAACCCTTCTCCCTTTACATGGTTGTGGTGCAACACCATACCAGACGCGGAGTCTCCATGCATGGATTTGATAGACTTCGGGAAGGCAACATTGTATTCGGTCCCCTCTCTGAAACCTAATTCACCTCCGTTTGTATCATAAGCAACCATCGCCTCCTTGCCAGTGCTTATGCCGTGTGTGATTACTCGATCCCGGCCGCCTGCCCCCGCCGCAAATTCCTCTTCAATTCTTGAAATTTCAACGCCCAGTCTCGGTCCTTCATCGCTTCCGCGATGTCCCAATCCATATCCCACCCCTTTTTCTGGAGATTCTTCAACACGGCTATGTATTCGTCCCACTCCTCCGGTGGGGCTGTCGCTCTCGGGCCATCGATGAACCCCTGGTATCGCCCCCGATTCTTCACCATTTCCGTCTCCTTTCTCTCTGTTTGAACTGGCAAGACCGCTCGGCTCTACCGTTGCCTCGTCAATGAACTCCTGCCGCGCCTCGTCGGTCGGGAACTGGAAGCCCTTGACACCGAACGACGAAAACCGCCCGCCATTCCTTTTCGCAATGGCGTTCAGCTCATCGAAGTCCGAGACGTACCGATTCGCCGTTGCGACAAAACAGGTTTCCCTTTCTTGCCGTGCGTCGTCTCGGCTTTCGTGAAGCTCAGTGGCTCCTGTCTCGACAGCGCACCATCCCCGACCTCTTGCAGGAACGCGTCCCTGTCCTCAATCGAAGGGAACAATAGCCTTCCGAAGTTATTACGGCCATTGTTCGATTCGGCCAACCACGCCATTGCCTTACATTTCTCGCATGTCGAACAGTGGGGTGGGGGCGCTTACGAACCATCCTCCAGGCAGTTGCGAGCCGCAAAGCAATCTCGTTGCTCCATTCTTTACCGCCATGACATATGTAGTAGCCAACCCGACAGTTCTCATAAGACTCGATCTCTCCATAGCTGTCAGGATCGGCAACAAAAAGCAGAACGTTTCCATTTACATACAGCGCAGGAGTGGGAATGCGACTGTCGGTGCTCAGCTTCCTGAGGAACTCGTGAGCGAATCGGATTGATCGGAGGTTTGGTTCTTTTGCGCCGAGACCATCCCAATCAGCTCCGAGGTGCTGGAAAGCGAGCAGCGCAGCAACGCTTATGTCTGCCTGAGTGCGGGCCTGAGGCGGCGGCGTATCCAGGAGGACGACCGTCTGGCTGAGGACCTCCTCCGCAACGGTCGTAGCGCATGGATTTCGAGCCCGCCGCCAAAACGAAACCTGTTCCTGCACACCGCTGGAACCGATCGCAGCGGCTCGACCAATGCAAGGCCATCCATTGAACCAAAAGTAGACCCCGGCCACGTCAGCGTTTGTCATGATGATGGCCCACCATTGAGAGAAATTCTGTCGGCAGCTTACGTCGTAATGAGGCTGCCAAACAGCCTGTTCAAGTCGCGATGCAGAAAACGAACCCGTGTCGGCACATCACCAATGCTTCCCTGCAGGCCTCATCCTGCAGCATGGTCATGATCATCACTTGGCGAGCACCCTGGGATTGGAGTTCATCGACACTTATATAGACGTTTGTCAATCGCCGATGTTGGCGGTCGAGAGATTCGAACCAGCCGCAGTGCGAGCTGCGATTGCTCGATGCTATCACGCAATTCTCCCTCAATGACCTCCCCGGTTCGGCCCTCAACGAGAAAAATCCTGGAGAGCAGGGGCATGAAACCACCATCTCCGTGAAGTGTCGTCTTTTTTCACAAAAAAGATCTTCTGTCTCTGACTGCCCTATTGACGAGGCAAGACCGATGCGTCGGGGGTCAGGATATTCTCCAGCCTTTGTAAGTTCTGGGCGCTTTGCCGGCCGCGTTTGCGGAAAACACAAGGGATCGCGCTGGTTTCTGAAATGAAAATAGCGTACGTCCTGGAGCGAAGGGCTGGCGTGATTGCCCCGTTCCGTACCACATTCCGCCGACGTTTGCACGGCGATTTGGCCACGATTCACGGTGGCCGGGCAGAGTTTCCGCCAGAATACATCTGGCTGGGAATTGTGGTGACAGGAAGGCGGTGTCGCCCGGAGCGCCCGGAGGGGATGTTGGAGTTTCCTTGAAAATGGAGGGCGCGACAGAGCGAATTGACTTTATCGGGCCCTGGAGGGGGCGGTGCCTGCGCTGTGATCTCCAGTAGCGCATATGCGTCAAATGTCGCGAAAGCTCGAGCGACCCGATGAGACCCGGTCAGAATTGTCTCATCGGGGAGCGGATCGGCCGCACAGAATCGGCAGCCTGGTCCTGACGAGGTTGTCGATCCGCTCCAGCACCGCCGGGGCGGCACAGAGGCGCTTCCCGGCAGCGTCCACCGGTTTCGATGTCGCGAAAGCGCAGCCGGGAAATGCCACACATGTCTGCAACCACCGGGTGCGATTATTTCTGTGGGTAAATTCGCCGCGATTCCGTTTTGTTCATGGTGCGATTCGGATCCGTTCCCCCATCGAGTCGCGAGCATCCATTGAAGTCGGTGGCTGACTGGACCTCT
>WQYW01000162.1 GCA_009781045.1 Alphaproteobacteria bacterium | reverse complement strand
GAAGCGGATTTCCTCGGCCTTCTTTCGACCAATTGTGCGACCATCAATTTTCATAGAACGCACTATACACTAACAGAACATGGAATGCAATAGGGGTCATCAAAATTATGCACGGATTAGTAGATGTCGACCAGAGCGGGCTGAAGGAGGAAGGGAGCGGACACCAGGGTGGCAAGGATGGCGAGCGACAAGGGGGCCGTCGCCTCTTCGCCAGGACCGACCAGGGATGGCAGCAGTCGCGACAGAGAATAGAAGAATGCCGTCCACAGGGTGGCGAGGCAGAGAAGGAGCCAGAGGCAGGTTGCCTTGTTGCGCCACAACAGGCCGATGGCGGTTTCGAGAACGCGCGCAGCTTCGAATCGCTGCGGTGTGTGCTGCGCGGTATCGGTGGTGCCCACGGGCATTGGCCGATGCTCCTGATTTGGTGGCCGCAGTGAAGGGGGAGGGTGTCTTCCGTTTGTGGCAGGGAGCGGTGCCCGCAGCGGCAAGGGTGCGCCAAGGCCCGTGCTCTCAGCTGCGGATCGGGGGCGGGCAGGGTGGTGGCGGGCTGTGGCCGTTGGGCGCGAGAAAATCCGGTCCCTCCGAGATCCGTCGCAGCTCGATATAGGCGATGGCGTGACCAAAGCCCCACAAAAGCCAGACGAAAGGCAGGGCCAGAGCCAGACCCAGGGCCTGCGCAACCAGAATGGTCAGAGCGAAATCGGGGAATTTGACCGCAAGCTGGGTGCCGACGAGCAGGAGTACCATCAACAGACCGTAAGCGATGCCAGACAACAATGCGAGATTGAAAACCAGGCTGAAGACCTGCCAGCGGCGGCCCTGGGTGAGCTCAAGGCTGCGGTTGATGCTGACGTTGACGCCGCCGCCGTCCCGTCGCTGGGCCGGAATGGCGACGAACAGGGCAACAGCCAGCATGATGCCGGGTATGATGAAGAAAAGCCCGGCGATGGTGACGGCGAGGAATATGACGATTCCGATGGCGAGAGCGGGAATGGCCGCGCCGGCTGCGCTGCGCAGGCAGCTGCCAGGCGCAGGACGGCGGCCCTCGAGGTCGGCGACATAGACGTCGACCAGAACGGCCTGGAGCAGCATGGGAACGAAAATTTCGGTGGCGTAGAGCGCGATTTTGACCAGCGCCCGCGGATTGAGTTCACCATTGGGGTGAAAGGACGACGGCAGCAACAAGCCAAACCCGCAGGATAGTGCAGCGAATACCGCCGTGAGGCAAAGAACGAGCAGGAAGAGGGTGCCCTTGTAGCGCCAGCCGATGCGCATCGCAGTGTCGAGAACGATGCTGCTTTCCAGTTTCTGTGGCGCCTCTTGCCCGGTATCGGTGACGGCCATTGATGGACTCCGGATTGGCAGCTGCTGTGAGTGCAGATGGCGAACAATGCGCAACGTTGCGCTGGCGTCGAGCTATAGTCGAAAGACGTGGAGCGGTCCAGTTGTCGAGCCGCATTGGGTGGACCCCGGATGCTGAGTCGATTAAGTCTGCGGTGAGGTTCGGCGGAGCATGCGGAGGTGACCGTCCCCTATCCCGCTACCGCTCCGTTGCCGTGTCGGACATCGCCCTTTCCGCGCCTGTCTGCAGTGGCGTGCGGTTGTGAGGCCGTCGCTGCGCGCCAGCAACGATCGAGGGCCCAGCGGGGATCAGAGGGAGGGATTGCCTGGGCTGTCGATGGCGGCTTTGTGTTCTGCCAATGGCACCGATCTGTATTGGACAGATTCTTCATGGTGGAGACCTGAGGCTGTGTTCTGCGGGGGGCTCGTCTGCTGTGCCGGAGTTGCTGCGGGACTGTGCGGTTTTCTCCGGAACCAGAGCGATGCGGCTGTTTGCTCTTCTGCCGCTGGTTGAAACTAAGCACCGGCGGCGCGCCCCAGAGACACCAGATGGTGGATAGGCAACGGACATGAATTAGGAGGAATCAGGGGAACCAGCGCCATCCGGACCGCATCCGGGGCCAGGGTTCGAATGAGAACAACGGGGGCGGCTACGGCGAAAGCGACGCCAGCGAAAACTCCGCTCTGGAGCTCAGGATGCGAAGATCAGGCTGAAGATCTGCCGGCGAGGGCCTCTGGTGAGAAGGAAGCGTCTTCTGTCGCGGGTTGCGATGCCGGTTCGTTTCAGTCGTGTGGGGCACAATTGCGACGAACAGCGCGGTGAGGAGGAGTCTCGCGGCAGGAAAGAGAAGGTCAGTCATTCAAAGGGGGGGGAAGACGGTGAGGACGACAGCGAGGAAGATTGCGACAGGGAGCGTGCGGGAAGGTCGCTACTATGGAGACGCTGAGGCTGGTGGAGAGCATGCGACGCCGGCCGTTGTGGTGGCGACACAGTTGTTCACACGAAAACCGCCTGGAGCCCGAGTGGGATGAGAAGGGCAGGGAAGAGCAGGGAAGAGCAGGGAAGAGCAGGGAAGAGCAGGGAAGAGCAGGGTGAATTGCACAGATCGGAAGCAGTTCGCGCCCGGCGGTCCCGGGCAACGACCAGGGCAGAAGCAGCCCGACGAAACAGGACAATGCCGGGCAGAAGATCGCCGGGCCCAGCGCGAGACCAGGGCAGAGTTGCCTGTTGCGCCACATCAGCAGGATCGCGGTTTGGAGAATTTTCGTGCTGTCGAATCGTTGCCGCGTCCCTGCAGGTGTGTTGGCGATTTCCTGCAGCTCCCGGTGGCACGCGATGCATCCGTCCGCGTGATTTGGCTTTCTGCCAGGCTGTGATCGGGTGGCCAGGGGAAGTCCAGAGGTCCAGTGCTGTCAAACGTCGAAGCTGGAGACCGGGTGATGTGCCGATCTGGGCTCTCAAGGCATTGTTGCCGGACAGACCGGCTGCGGAAAGCTTCAGGGGAGAGGAGTTTTCGCAAGCTGGAACCGCTGCGGAGAATATTTTCGCTGCAGAGACGAAGGCGCGCGGCAGGTCGCCTTTGAGTCACGAGACCTGCGACATGGGACATGGGATATGGGACATGGGATATGGGATATGGGACATGGGATATGGGACATGGGCTCCCGGTTCCCTCCGGATCGGGATCGGCATTTGGCAGCGGGGCCAGCGTCGGTTGTCGCACGTGACTGGTTCCTGGCGGAGCTTCCCGAAAATTGCAGGGCTTTGCTGGAAGTCAGAGATGAGAATCCACCTCTCCGCCTGACGCGGGCGGGGAGGCCTGTGCGCGAGGCGCGGGCCTGTGAATTTGGGATGCATTATGTTTCCGGCTGCATGATGCGGGAGCTGGATGCTTCGCCGCTGGTGGTTCGAGGGCCAGACAGGCAGACTGGCGATCACAAGTCTGTGAGGGGAGCGTGGTGGCTGGAACGGGTGGGCTGGGGTCGCTCACAACGCCCAGCAGGAGCCGCAAAATTGCTCTCAGATGGGCGCAGTTCGCATCTGCGAGATGAATTTGACCAGCGCCAGGCGGGTGTCAGGGCCGGAAAACCACTTGCACATTGGCAGCGATTGTTGTAGGTGCCCGCTCCTTCGTGTGGCCAAAAAGGGTTCGGGCTCGCTGAGACCCGGCTGGCGCGGGCCGCAATGCGGTTTCGTGTTCCGCCACATAAAGATCGCGAAGGATAGCTCAGTTGGTAGAGCAGATGACTCGAAATCATCCTGTGGCGGGTTCGATTCCCGCTCCATCGGCCATATTGGTGGTCTGACTTCGAAGAAGAGGGTCGGGGCGTGCTTTTGTCCCGGGAATCGCGGGTGGTGACGCCGAAAGGCGTTGTCATCTCAAGGATTCGGGACACTGAGACAGGAGGCTTTGCGCGGCGGCGGATACCGCTGGCGTCAACATGCCGGGGGAGCCCGGCTTTCAAAAGCGGTTCGGCAGCTTGTCGGGCCGCATTGCGATTGCCGGTCCCCGTCATGCACGTCAGCTCCAAGCCGCCTGCCCGCCTTTTGTCGCAGCGCGTGTGTCCCGGCCCTTTTCAGCACATTGAAGGGCAAAGACGTTGTCCGGGCAGGGGTTTCGAGCGCATCGGGAAGAGTGGAGGTGAGGATGGTCAGGCATTTGTGGGCGTTGACGCTGACGGTGAAGGATGGACAGCGGGCGCTGCTGACACGTGACGGCATGCTGACGCGCGTGCTCGAGCCGGGTCATTATCGGATGTTCGATCCCGGCCGGAAGCTGGCTGCGGAGACTTTCGACGTCGTCGCCACCGAGTTCCCGTCCGAGCGCTACGCGGTGATCAAGGCTGCGCGGCCCGATCTTGCGGCCGAATTGTTCGAGGCGGTGGAGACCGGAGCCGAGGAGATTGCGGTCATCAGCCTCAATGGGCGGCCAGCGCATGTTCTGCTGCCGTGGCAGCTGCGCGTCTTCTGGAAGCTGGCGACGAAGGTGGCCGTTGAGCGCATCGATATCTCCAGTCAGCCCCGCATTGCGCCGCGCCATCTGACCATGATCGACCGCAAGGCCTCGACCGTGATGAGCGAGAGCGTGGTCGAGAACCACGAGGTCGGCCTGCTCCATGTTGACGGGCGTTTTGTTGAACGGCTGGCGCCGGGGCGGCACGCCTTCTGGACCGTGGGGCGCAGGATTGAGGTCAAGCGGGTTGATCTGCGGCCACAGCCGGTCGAGATCACCGCGCAGGAGATGCTGACCAAAGATCGCATCGCGCTCCGGGTGACGTTGACCGCGCTGCGCCGGGTCACGGATCCGGAGCAGGTGACGGCCACCGTTCCCGACATCGATGCCTGGCTCTATCGTCTGGTGCAGTTCGCGATCCGCGAGGCCGTGGCCGGGCGCACGCTTGATGAGGTGTTGTCGGCCAAGGCGGTGCTCGACGCCGAACTGCGCGATTATGTGCGGGCGCGCGTCTCCGACTCCGGGATCGAGGTGATGGAACTCGGGGTCAAGGACGTCATCCTGCCGGGCGAGATCCGGGAACTTGTGAACAAGGTGGTCGAGGCCGAGAGGCTGGCGCGGGCCAACCTGATCCGGCGCCAGGAGGAGACGGCGGCAACCCGTTCGCTGCTCAACACCGCGCGGCTGATGGAAGAGAACCCGCTGCTGTTGCGCCTCAAGGAGCTGGAGTCGCTGGAGCGGCTGGTTGAGAAGGTCGGTCGCATCGACCTCGTCGCCGGGGACGGCCAGGGTTTTGATGCCCTGACCAGCCTGGTGCGGCTCAAGAACCCTCTGGCGTCGTGACCGACAGCGCGCCACCAAGGCAACCGGCGAACTGAGAAAAAGAAAACCCCGGCAATCGCTTGCCGGGGTTTTCTCTGTTCTGAGGGAAGGGTGGACCGGTTTCGATCCACCGTCCGGGGCAAGGCCTTCTCCGATCAGAAGTCCATGCCGCCCATGCCGCCACCCGGGGGCATTGCCGGCGGCGGGTTCTTCTTCGGCAGCTCGGCAATCATCGCCTCGGTGGTGATGAGGAGCGCGGCCACCGAAGCGGCGTTCTGGATCGCGGTGCGCACGACCTTGGTCGGGTCGATGATGCCCTTGGAGACCAGGTTGCCGTATTCGCCGGTCTGGGAGTCGAAGCCGTAGTTATACTGCTCCTTCTCCATGATCTTGCCGACGATGACCGAGCCATCCTCACCGGCGTTGATCACGATCTGACGCGCGGGTGCCGACAGGGCCTTGCGCACGATTTCGATGCCGTGCTTCTGACCCTCGTTCTGGGTGCGGAGGTTCTTGAGCTTCTCGGTGGCGCGCAGCAGGGCGACGCCGCCGCCCGGCAGGATGCCTTCCTCGACCGCGGCACGGGTCGCATGCAGCGCGTCATCAACGCGATCCTTGCGCTCCTTGACCTCGACCTCGGTGGCGCCGCCGACGCGGATCACGGCAACACCGCCGGCGAGCTTGGCCAGACGCTCCTGGAGCTTCTCACGGTCGTAGTCCGAGGTGGTTTCCTCGATCTGCGCCTTGATCTGGGTCACCCGCGCCTCGATGTCGGACTTCTTGCCGGCACCGTTGACGATGGTGGTGTTCTCCTTGTCGATCATCACCTTCTTGGCGCGACCGAGCATGTTGAGGGTGACGTTCTCGAGCTTGATGCCGAGGTCTTCCGAGATCGCCTGGCCGCCGGTCAGGATCGCGATGTCCTGCAGCATGGCCTTGCGGCGATCGCCGAAGCCGGGGGCCTTGACGGCCGCGACCTTGAGGCCACCACGCAGACGGTTCACCACCAGGGTTGCCAGAGCCTCACCCTCGACGTCCTCGGCGACGATGACCAGCGGCTTGCCGGTCTGCACCACGGCCTCGAGCAGCGGCAGCAGCTCGTTGAGCGACGACAGCTTCTTTTCGTTGATGAGGATATAGGCGTCTTCCATCTCAACGCGCATTTTCTCGGCGTTGGTGACGAAATAGGGCGAGATGTAGCCACGGTCGAACTGCATGCCCTCGACGACGTCCAGTTCGGTCGCCAGCGACTTGGCTTCCTCGACGGTGATGACGCCCTCGTTGCCGACCTTCTTCATGGCGTCGGCGAGGAACTTGCCGATCTCTTCGTCGCCATTGGAGGAGATGGTGCCGACCTGGGCGATCTCTTCGTTGGAGGTGACCTTCTTGGAGTTCTTCTCGAGGTCCGCAACCACGGCTTCAACCGCGATGTCGATGCCGCGCTTGAGGTCCATGGGGTTCATGCCGGCGGCAACGGCGCGGGAGCCTTCGCGCACGATGGCAGCAGCCAGCACGGTGGCGGTGGTGGTGCCGTCACCGGCGGCATCGGCCGACTTGGAGGCGACTTCGCGCACCATCTGGGCGCCCATATTCTCGAACTTGTCCTCAAGCTCGATGTCCTTGGCGACGGTGACGCCGTCCTTGGTGATGCGCGGCGCGCCGAAAGACTTGTCGAGAACGACGTTGCGGCCCTTGGGACCGAGCGTGACCCGCACGGCGTTGTTGAGGACTTCGACACCGCGCAGCATGCGGTCGCGTGCCTCAACGCCGAATTTGACTTCTTTGGCTGACATATTGGATTTTCCTAAGGTTTGATTTCTGCACCCAGGACGAAAGCGCAAAGCCCGGGACCGGGCGGCTTTCATTCCGGCAAGGTGGGAAAAGAGTGGATCAGGACTTCTTCTTCGAGTCGGTGAGAACGCCCATGATGTCGCTCTCCTTCATGATCAGCAGGTCCTGGCCGTCGATCTTGACCTCGGTTCCCGACCACTTGCCGAACAGCACGCGATCGCCGACATGCAGGTCGATCGGGGTCAGCTTGCCACTCTCGTCGCGACCGCCCGGGCCGACGGCGATGACTTCGCCCTGGGACGGCTTCTCTTTGGCCGTATCCGGAATGATGATGCCGCCAGCGGTCTTCTCTTCTGCGTCGATGCGCTTGACCACGACGCGGTCGTGAAGCGGACGGAATTTCATGCGGTTCTCCTAACCATTTGACAGGTTGATGATTTCAGGATTTGTTAGCAAACGGCAGCGGTGAGTGCCAATGCAGACAGGGGTGAAATAGGACAGCATTCCTCGCCAGGCAAGGCCGGTTGGCGGAAAATTTGTGAAAATCCCCCCAGGATGCAAAGGCGGCGATGGGCCGATGACGGCCTGCCACATCCCGGTCGTTTCGGTTTTCGCGTGCCGGCGCAATCACCTGGCACAGCGGGTCTAAAGAAAGTGGCAAGCTGCGGCTGGCGTTTTGCCTGAAATCTGGAAAGATTGCGCATCCCCGACCCTGAGGATCACCCGTTTACCACGAATCATTTTCCCCACAGGTCGGGACAGGGCCGCTTTCGACGCTGCTGGAAGGAGCCGGTCGCAGCCCCAGCCCGACGAAAACGGGAATCCGGGGAGCGCCGGCAGGGACCTGAAAAAGACTGTTAAAATAATTGGATAATGGGCATGGAGCACGATCCGCGGAGGTTGTACGGATCGTGCTCCAGAACTCCAGATCGCTGTCAGGCTGCGGTCATGGAGTTATGGGCAAGGCCGGCGAATCCCGTCATAGCCAAGATAGGTCCCCGACGCCGGGTCGTAGGACTGAAAGCGCTGGGCACAATATTCAGCGGCGTCCGCGTTGCTGGCTCCGTCGTAACCCTCCGGGGCTTCCTCTGAATACGGTGCTTCGGCAGGCGGAGGGCTGTAATAGCCCGGGGTTCCGTAATAGCTGCCGTCGTAATAGCCGTTGTCGTAGGAATAGGGATAGGCGGCGGCGCCGCCGATCAGGGCACCGGCTGCCAGTCCACCCAGCACTGCGCCGCCGCGCCAGCTGCCACCACGGGTACCGCCGGAGCGGCCCACCACGGTGCCGCCGCCGACCCGCGCTCCGCCGCCTGGGGCGATGCCGCCGCGGAATCCGCCGCCACCACCGCCAATCCGCACTCCGCCACCACCGAAATGGCCACCGCCACCGCGGAAACCGCCGCCGCCGCCTCGACCGCCGGCAAAGCCGGGGTCAGCGCTGACGAGAGGGATAAGCAGCGCCATTACTGCGGCGGTGCCAAAGATCCTGAGCTTGTTCATTTTCAACCTTGAACTCCTGGGTTGGTGGAGCAGCATGGCACCCGCCCGCTGTACCGGGCATGAATGGAACAAGTCGTCCTGGCGGCAGTTTCGTGCCTTCGCCGGGTCGGGCACGGCCGGATTGACGGCCGCTGGCGCTGTCAGCAAAGCGTCCGGGCGCGCGGAGTGGTCGAGGCCCGCGTCTTCCACCCCGGCTGGGTTTCAGGGCATGTCCGGCGTCGTCACCGGATCCGTTCGCTGGTGTCGCCGGCTGCCCCGCCATTACTGGATCCGACATCGGATTCGGTGACTTCCTCAAAAGCCGGATCAGTTGTCTGGGACTGCGCGCCTTCTGTGCCGTCGGTGGCCTGGGACGAGGAATCGTAGGGAGCGTGCGTGCTGTGGGACGAGCCGTCGGGAGCATCCGCGGCCTGGGTCGACGAATTGTCGGCAGGCTGGGTCGACGAGGGGCCGTAATAGGGTGCGGCGGCCGGGGCGTCGCTGGCCTGGTAGGAAGAGTCGTCGGGGGCGTCAACAAACTGGTCCGGAGCCTGCTCCTGGGCGTCGTAAGCGGGCGCATCCTGGGACTCGACCACACCCGGATCCACGCTGCCGCCGATCACGCTGCTGCCATAGCCATGGCCGCCATGATGGTGCGGCCTGGCATGCATGGGGCCGCTGCTGAAATGAGTGCCTCCGCCTGGACGACGATGGTCGCCAGCACCGGCAGGACCATTGCCGGGATGACCGCTGAGGACGGGACGACCGTTGTCGAGGCCGGGATGACCATTGACGCCGGGTCGGCGATTGACCACGGGACGACTGGTCACGGGACGGCTGGCCATTGGACGGCTGGTCACGGGACGGCTGGCCATGGGGCGACTGACCATGGGGCGGCTGACCATCGGACGACTGATGACGGCGGGCCGGGAGACAACGACGGGACGACTGATGACAGCGGGGCGACTGACCACGGCGGGTCGGCCACCACCGTTGTTCCTGGCGAGGCCGGGGTCTGCAGTGATGAGAGAGACCAGCAGCAGCACTGCAGCAACGCCAAAGGATTTGAGTTTTTTCATAGTCAGGTTTCAGCTCCTGGATTGGTGGCTCGCTCCAGCCTTTGACTGCGCTGTCTTTGCTGCGGTGTGGTGCGTGCGTGGCGGTTCCCGCCAGTTGACGGGGAACCGTCGTGAGAGAGCTTAGGGTCGATGCGCACCCGACTGGCGGTTTCGCCAGCCCTGCCTCATTTAAATCGGTTAACTCCCGGAGTGTCATCAAAATGGCGTGTTCACTTCAAATTCCGGCAATTCGAAAGTCGAAAGTCCTGTGCATCAGGCTGGGCCGGACATTTCAGGTTGCAACTCTGAGGTGCTGTTTGAACAGCGCGACAACCTCATCGGTTCGGAAAACCCTTTGCTGCCAAAGTCCCTGGCGATCCAGCTCATGAGTTTCAACCGCGACACCGATGCAGGTAGCGATGCGGCCCTGCCGCCTGACCCGGATGCGCCTGTCCTCCTTCAACAGGAACGGCCGATGACAGAAATTCCCGCTGCCGGCTTTTCGCTGATGTGCGCCAACCAGCCAAAGGAATGCACCGGGAACAACTCATCGTGCTATCCCGGATAAAGTGCACGCGAGTTCCAGCGCAGGAACGGAAGGAGGAAGATTCAGCCGGCGCGACGCCAGGGGCAGTCTGAGGATCCGGGCCGATGATCCGGTATCAGCAGAATGCGTGCGAAAGGGAAGCCCGAAAGCCGCGAGACGGCCGTGCCGCCCATTCACGTTCGGGGGCGGCGCTTTCAGGCCAGATGTTGCATGGGCGGCGTTAGGGAAGCGCTGGAAGGGGGAGGCCGTGGACACAAAACCGGCAAAATTGTCGTCCGTAACTGGACAATTGCGGGTCCGGGTGGCATCACGACGGGGCACAGCGGGGCTTTGCCAATGAAACAGTTTATTCTCAAGCTCTTTACCTGGTGGAACAGCCAGACTTTTGGAACCCAGCTCTGGACCTGGCGGTTCGGGGAATTGGTCGGCACCGACGAGCAGGGCAATCGTTATTACCGGCGTCGTGGCGGCGCGATTGATCCCGTGCTCGGTTTCGAGCGTCGCTGGGTGATTTACAAGGGCTATGCCGAGGGCAGCCGGGTGCCGCCGGCATGGCATGGCTGGCTGCATCATATCGTTGACCTGCCACCGACCGAACTGAAGGACGAATCGCGCAACTGGGAGCGGCCCCATCAGCCCAACCCGACCGGTACGCCAAGGGCCTATCACCCCTCCGGCTCAATCGCGGGCAGCGGCAGGCGGCCGCGGGTGACCGGGGATTACCAGCCCTGGACGCCGGCCTGAGACCGACCTCCTTTACGCTGATGGAACACGCCGGTGGCTGGCATCCCCCCGGCGTCAGCCACGGTCATGTCCGTTTTTTCCATCCCGGGTTCTTTGCCGGGACAGAGACCTGGGGGCGCCTGCGCAGTCTTTTGCGACAGCCGCCCTTTTGCCATATATTGCTGCCAGGAGCTTTTCAGCGATCTTTCGGGATCCCATCTGAAGGCTCTGATCCGCTTCATCAACAAGCCGCGTAACATGTCTCGAAACCTGGTTTTGACCACTGCCGCGGCCCTTGTTGCCGCCATGGCTATCATCCCTGTCTCGTCGCTGCGGGCGCAGATCGGGACCATCATGCCGGAACCTGCGCCGCGCCCGCCGAGCAGTATTCCGCGCGGTTACCCGATGCCGCCTCCACCCGACGATTCGGAAGAGGAGGATGTGCCGCAGCTGCCGCAGGGCCGCGTGCTGCCGGCAGCCCCCAGTCGTGCGCCCGAGGGCAACATCATGCCCGGGCCGGTACAGTCACGCCCACTGCCGCCTCCTCCCGGTTCGGCCATGCCTCCGGTCACGGCCAGTCCCGAGGCTCCGGGCTCGGCCAACCCGATGCCAGGCAACCCGCCTTCCAACCAGCCACTGGCGATCGGTCCGCCCGGTCTCCAGCCGCCGCCCGAAACCACTCCGGCACCCGGTGGCACGCGTGTGGCCAGACCTCAGACTACACCTCCAGCCAATGTGCCACGGGCTCCGGCAAGCCTGATGCCCGGCGACGAGGTGATGATCGATACTCCCACCCAGAAGATCCTCAACAAGAAGGCGACCTTCTCCGGCCTCGACAAGATCACGGGACGGATCATCAATTTCGATCAGCAGATTGGTGAAACCGTGCAATTCGGTGCGCTGCGCATCAAGACCGATGCCTGCTACACCCGACCGGCGACAGAAGCCGCCAACACCGATGCCTTTGTCGAGGTTGAGGAGATCACGCTCCAGGGCGATGTCAAACGGATCTTTTCAGGCTGGATGTTTGCCGCCAGCCCCGGCCTCCACGGAGTCGAGCACCCGATCTATGACGTCTGGCTGACCGACTGCAAGGAACCGGAGACCCAGACCGCGAGTGCGGCGCCGGATACGCCGAAGCCGGCTTCGACGCAGCGCAGACCGCAAAGCAGGGGAGGAGCGGCCCAGCCAGCGCGACCGCCGCAGCCGCCGCCCGTGGCGCGTCAGCCGGCGCAACCGGTGCTGCCTCTCTTCGGGGGACGTTACTGATCAGACCGTTCCTGATCCGGATGAGGCAGTTCTGTCACTGTGCGGCGATGATGTCGAGCGCGGTGGCGCCCATAACCGGCGGGTCGGCTGGCAGTCGGAGGAAATCCGCAGGCTTGCCGGCCAGCGCCTTCTCAAGCAGAGTGAGATAGCGCTGACGCGTGATCTCCCTGGCGCCGAAACGCGCCAGATGCGCGGTGACATACTGGGTATCGAGCAGGTCGAAGCCACCATGAATGAGCCGTGCCACCAGATGGACCAGCGCCACCTTTGAGGCGTCGCGGACGCGGTGAAACATGCTCTCGCCAAAAAACGCCCGCCCGAGACTGACACCATAGAGACCGCCGACCAGATCCTTGCCGTCCCATACCTCGACACTGTGGCAGTGGCCGAGTTCATACAGGCTGCGATAGAGCCGGCGGATATCGTGGTTGATCCAGGTCTCCTCGCGCCCGGGAGCGCGCGCCGCGCAGCCGGCAATGGTGGCGGCAAAAGCGCAGTTGATGGTGATGCGGAAGACGTCGCGCCGCACCAGACGGGCGAGCTTGGTGGAAATGTGGAAGCGTGACAGCGGAATGACGCCGCGGCGGGCTGGCTCGACCCAGAACAGCGATGTTGCATCAATGCTCTCGGCCATCGGAAAAATGCCGCGGGCATAGGCACGTAATAACAGGGAGGGCGTGATGGTGCTGGAATCGCCAGATGTCATGCGGCGCGCCCGCTTGAAGGCTGAAAGCTTGAGGGCTGACCGGTTCAGCCCTCACCGGCGTTGGGATGGCTGGCGAGATACTGTTCCAGCCAGTGAATATGGTAGTCGCCATCGATGATGGCAGGTTCGCGTACCAGAGTGCGGAACAGAGGCAGCGTGGTTTCGATGCCGTCGACCACCATTTCGTCCAGGGCGCGACGCAGCCGCATCAGGCACTCGCCCCGGGTCGTGCCATGGACGATCAGCTTGCCGAGCAGCGAGTCGTAATAAGGCGGGATGGTATAACCCTGATAGACGGCCGAATCGATTCGGACCCCGAGCCCGCCCGGCGGGTGATATTGCTGGATGCGGCCCGGTGAGGGGCGGAAGGTGCGGGGATTCTCGGCGTTGATGCGGCACTCAATGGCGTGGCCGAAGACGGTGATGTCTTTCTGGGTTGCCGGCAGTTCACCGCCTGCGGCAATGCGGATCTGCTCCAGCACCAGGTCGATATTGGTGATGCTTTCGGTGACGGGATGCTCGACCTGGATGCGGGTGTTCATTTCGATGAAATAGAACTCGCCATCCTCATAGAGAAACTCGACCGTGCCGACGCCGAGATATTTCATCTCGCGCAT
>WQYW01000161.1 GCA_009781045.1 Alphaproteobacteria bacterium | reverse complement strand
ATCTCGCGGAACTCCGACTCCACGGTGGAACGGATGTCGGCCGCCGTGCTCTGCGCTGTATTTTCGGTGTTTTCCGGTCCTGCGGCTTCCAGTCCGAACTGCTCAAGCAAAGGCCCCGGGGCCGGGTCGATGGCGCGGCGGCGCAATTCGTTGTTAAGCGACAGGCCCAGGGCTTCAAGCCGCTCGGCCAGTTCGGGATGGGTGTCGAAGGGGTGCGCGGTACGGTCCTGCAGATGGTTTGAGGGGTCGACCAGGCCTTTCTCGGCAACCAGCTGGCGCACATGGCCGAGGACGCCGCCAGCCACAGGTTGGGCGCTGTCGGGCTTCGCCACACTGCTCCATTCCCCTCTCACGTTGCCGCGCTGGACAGATGCGGCAAGGAGGGGACGTCCCACAGAATCAAAAAGCTTCGCTTCCGGAATTTTGTGGCCCCAATAGAATTTCGGGACCGGCGGTTGGGGATCAGCTTGCCGCGCGGCAACTGCCGATCTCCGCCCCCTGCGGGGCTGTTGGCGGTTTTCGAAGGCGCGCTGCACGGGGCAGGAGGGGGGCAGTAATCCGGCATTGGCGCGTCGTCGCACACAGGAAGGTGGCAAATACAACCGGGCGCTATTTGCGGGTCGAATATTAAGGCTGGAAAGCGCCCCGGACGGTAACCGGATAGTGGATTTGTCGGGTTCAAAAGGGCCGATTTGCCAAAATGCCACACATATTGCGGAGTTTTAATGCAGTTCTGGTTCCACAGGTCGCAGTCTGCGGGTGGTGTCGAGAGGCGGTTTCGGCAGGACCTCCGACCCATTCGAAGCTATTGAACAAGCTGGATAAAACTGCTGCATCCGGAGGGGTGAGGGAGGCTTTTTGAAAGCAGGGGAGCTTAACGCTGGCGGTATTATTTGCTTCTGTTTTTAGTTAAATGTCTTGATGTGTGGTGGCGATGTTACATCATTTCCTGCAGGTTGTGCTACGACGGGGCAAGTCGGCTGTGGGGGCCAACGTCTGATCCGAAACGAATTAAAGAGTACCCGCCATGAAAAAGAATTTTCTGTTTTTGACCGCCAGCCTTCTGGCTCTGGGTTTTGCTTCTCAGGCGTCGGCTGCTGACCTGCGCACTCCGGTTTATTCGAAAGCGCCGCCGATGGTTGCCGCGATCTATGACTGGTCCGGCCTCTATATCGGTCTCAACGGTGGTGGCGGCTCGTCGCACACCGACTGGAACGGCTCCGCTCATTCAACCGGTGGCACGATCGGTGGTCAGGTCGGTTATCGCTGGCAGGCCGCGAACTGGGTGTTTGGCCTGGAAGCCCAGGGCAACTGGGCCGACTTCGGCAAGTCGGGTGCGTGGAACCATGTTGACGGCTTCGGCCTGTTCACCGGCCAGGTCGGCTATGCCTGGAACAACGTGTTGTGGTACGCCAAGGGCGGCGCTGCCGTTGTTGACAACAGCTGGAACTGGGGCCAGGCCAACAGCCAGGACAACACCAAGTGGGGTGGCACCATCGGCACTGGCCTGGAAATCGGTTTCGCTCCCAACTGGTCGGTTGGCGTCGAATATAACCACGTTTTCCTGGGCGATCAGGACGTCGGGAATCGGCGGAACAACGTCAACCAGGACATCGACATGGGTCTGGTCCGCCTGAACTACAAGTTCGGTGGTCCGGTTGTCGCCCGTTACTGATATAAAGCTTCCAGCCTGAAACGTTAAAAAACCCCGGCCGAAAGGCCGGGGTTTTTTATTGGGCGTGTGCGCTGTGTTGGGCGTGCGCAACCTGGGGGGACCCTGGCGGAAACGGCGCGGCTGGCTGCAGCCGGCGGTGTTTTTGTCCAGCTGACGGGCGAGAAAATTACAATGTCGGCAAATGGTGCCGCAATTTTCGCAAAAGCCCGTTCGGGATGGCGTTGGATTTCTGAAATCTCAACCATAACAGCGACTTGTCAGTATGGCAGGGCTTCGCTTGGGCCCCCGGGCGGGTAAGGTTGACGGTATTCTTTGCCGGAAAAATCGCTTAAACGCCGGCAAGTTGCTGTCCGGAGGCTACATAATACCGCTGCGGATGTGTTAGGAGGGGGCCAATCGGCGGTCGGGGCCACCACATTGGTAACGCGTATCGGAGGACCAGATGAAAAAGAATTTTCTGTTTTTGACCGCCAGCCTTGTGGCTCTGGGTCTTGCATCTCAGGCGTTGGCTGCGGATCTGCGCTCCCCACCCCCCGTCTATTATTCCAAGGCGGCACCGGTGATCGCTGCGATCTATGACTGGAGCGGCCTCTATATCGGCCTTGATGGTGGCGGCGGTTCGACCCATAACTGCTGGAATGATGCCTGCCGCAGCGATTCGGGTGGCACGATCGGTGCCCAGATCGGCTATCGCTGGCAGGCCGCGAACTGGGTGTTCGGCCTTGAGGCTCAGGGCAACTGGGCTGATTTCGGCAACAATGGTGCCGCCTACGACAATTTCGGCTATCGCAACCATGTCGATGGCTTCGGCCTGTTCACGGGGCAGGTCGGATACGCCTGGAACAATGTGCTGTGGTACGCCAAAGGCGGCGCGGCTGTGGTCAGCAACAACTATAACCAGTGGGACAATGCCTGGCTCAATCCTGTGAATAACACCAGATGGGGCGCCACGGTCGGCACCGGTCTCGAAATCGGTTTCGCCCCGAACTGGTCGGTTGGCGTCGAATATAACCACATCTTCCTGGGCAATCAGGATGTGTGGGTTGGAACCCGCGCGAATCAGGACATCGATCTTGGTCTGGTTCGTCTCAACTACAGGTTCGGTGGCCCGGTTATCGCCCGTTACTGATTCCACTGGCGCTAACGCATAGAGCGGTGAAAGACCCTGGCGCGCCCACGCCGGGGTCTTTCGATTCCGGCGAGCCCGGGTATCTGTTCCTGAAGCGAGGCTCGCGAGCGGTCACCGCGCCGCAGCCAGGCTTCCCGCTACCGGAGGTGACCGCTCGGTACCCCGGACGCCGGGAGGCTGCCGCAGCGTGCTTCGCGCGGCACATCGCCCTGGTACATCGTTTCCAAATTTCGAATCCTATCAAGCCGCGACTGCGGGACCCATCTTGCACGGACCCTCGATACGGAAGGCGATCGCAATTTCGGCAATCGATGAGCTGGCGCGGTACGCACCGATCCGTTTCGTCTCAGACGAGATCGCCGCGCATGGCCAGGGGAAAGAAGATTCGGCATTCGGCAGCTTCGCTCTTCGAGTGTGTTTGCCGTTGGCGCATTTTTGGGCGGATCCGACCCCATATTTTGCCATCAGGCGTGAGTGCCCCGGGGGTGTCGCGCCAATTTCCGTACACGGTCTGCTGCTGTCGGCGATAAATTCCCGCCTGATTTTGGCGATACCAGGCGAAGGCGGCGGAAAGCCGCGCAGGTGAGGGGGGTCGCGCCCCCTGATGAGCGGACGGAACCTCTGCGCAGCAGGGGGGCAGCAGAATCTCCAGTTCAGGCTCCCCGCGCGGCACAAAATCAGGCAGTTGGCTGGCGTCCCCCTTGCAGATGGCGGTCGCTTTTCGCGGAGCGCAGCGGTTGATGCGCCGCCCCTGCCTGGGGCTCCTGTCGCGTTTTTGTCGATGCCGGATCTGGCTGCCGCGCGGCAAAAACTTGCTGTTTCCTTTTCACCTGGGTGCCCTCAGCTGTGGCCGAACTGGCCTTGTGGCATGCGTCAAAGGATTGCGGTTTTGCGCGGCAGGGTTTGCCGCAGGTTCGGCAGCCGTTCAGGAGCGGTGCCGATTTGCAGAGCACCACGAGGCGAACTGCAAAGGACGAGCTGTAAGGACAGGAAGCCCGTGAAATGGACCCTCGAATGGGACGATCTCGGGCTTCACACAGAAAAAATGCATAAAGCGGGGGGAAAACGTGAAAAAAAGAGAACGAACAGGCTTGACTCTGGAACGAAAAAGTAACACAGTTCCCGTTACGTTCTTTTTGTTTTTGCGGGGAGTAAAGCAATGCTGAGGGTCTTTCTTGAGGAAGCCGTGGCGCTGGCATCGCTGGCATTGTTCATCGGCATGCTCGCGATCTGGGCGGGGTTGATTTCGCAGCTTTGAGCTTGAGGTGCCACATTGCCTTTTGCATCCGGGGTATTGCTGCCTCGGCCTCACTGAAGGAAGCGTCGAACCTGTCGTGCGTTTGGGCGCAAGATGGCGCACCGTGGCCGAGAATTGAGATGAACGGAGATTGCACAAGGATGTTGCGAAATTTTTGCGTCTCGTTCGTCAAATTTCTCGGGTTTCCTCCTGCTTGTGTGGCAGCTTTGCTTGGCCTTCGGGAAGCCGCGATTCGAGCAGGGTTCGAGCATGATTATCCTGGAGAATGGGGGAGATTTGCGCGCGTTATCAATTATTTGCTGCACGTAATGATCCAGCATCCGTTGTTCTATGCGACCGTTTGCGCACTTGCAGCCTTCATTTGGGCGCGTATAGTCAAGGAGCCAAAGGCGGCAGCCAGACGTAAATTCGAACGACGACGCAGGAAATTGAGGTGATGGCGATGGATTTGGCTCTCTTGCGCGACGCGGCGGTCTTCATTGGCATCCTTCTTTTCTACGCCATTTTGGCACGTGGACTGTTTATCGCGACAGAACCACGCCGTCGTTCGGTCCTCGAAATTGCCGATAGAATTTGTCAATCCGATCAGATTCCCGAGGAGAAGAAGCAGGCTGTTTGCAGTCTTCTGGACGACGTTCACAGCGTTGGCAGCGCGTGGAGGATCGTTTTTTCGATGGTCCGCTCACTGCGAGGGGGCTTCGTCGGCCCGGCAAGGCGGAACGAGTTGATGGCAAGGGCAAACGAAGGTATCCCCCCGTGCTTCCATGACGATCTTGCAAAATTTCGCAAAGACTGGATGTTTGCAACTCTCGGAAACAGCCTGCTTGCGTCAATTCTGTTTGCCGTCTTTGCGCTGTCTGTCACCGCTTTCTTCTTCTCTTTCTTTGTCTATATACCAGCGATGACGACATTGCTCGCCGAAAGCGGGCGTGGTCGTAATGGGGATGTTCGCCACAGGCCGGCCCACTGACGAAGCCGGGGCACTGGCATCGCTGGCATTGTTCATCGGCATGCTCGCGATCTGGGCAGGGCGAATTTCGCAGATCTGAGCTTGGGGTTCGCACCGCCTTTGGCCGGCATCCGAGGCGCTGCTGCCTCGGCCTCATTGAAGCACGCAAGCAAACAAGCAAGTAAGTAAGGCAATGATCAATGGTCCTTGACGAGGGTGATATTCGAAGCCAACTGGGTGAGGAGACGCTTGAAGCCGGGCGCCTCTGCCACCAGCAGGGCTGTGTCCTGGAATATCGCCCTGTCGGCGTTCTGACTACCGCAACCGTGCGGGGAAGCGGGAAGGAGCCTTATCGGCAGAAGATCTCGGTCACTGGTTCCAGGGCAGGAAAAATTTCGATCCACGGCGTCTGCAGTTGTGACAAGGGTCTGGGCTGCAGGCACATCGCTGCGGTGCTGCTGGAAGGACTGGCGCGGCAGAAGGCGGCGAGCGAGAGCGCCGATGCGCTCGCTGCCAGCAAGCCGGCCAGCGGCAAGGGCAGGTCGGCTGCTGCCGGACCCGCCTTGGTCAAAAAGCCCGCTTTCAGAGCGCCTTCTGTGACCTGGCCCGTGGTCAGGCCGGCTCTTGACAGGTTTCCTGCGGCACCGCCCGTCGACCCGACAACGGGGCTTCCTGCTTCTCTCAGCTCCTGGCTCGGTGGTCTGGCAGATGCGGCGGAAGCCGATACCGACGGGGATCCAGGCGAGGGAGCGGAGCGTCTCGTCTATGTGCTGTGGCCCGAGCGCAGTGCGGGCGCCAACATCGCGCGTCTGAAACTCGTGGTGTTGCGTCGGGAGCATGGCAGCGATGGACTTTTTCGCTCCCACGCCGGCATCTATAATTTCCGCATGGCGCTGCGGGAGGGCAATCGGGAATCTCTCTCCAGGTCGGATTTGCGTATCGCGCGCCGAATGGCGGCGATTCTCAATCACTATGCCTCTCCGTCCAGCCCCAGCGACTCTCTCTTCCAGCATGACGGAAGTTTTGATGTCCTCGAACTGATTCTGGCAACAGGTCGGGCGCGCTGGGGTTCGGGGGATGGCCCTATGCTGTCGCTGGGGGCGGCGCGGCAGGGGCGGATGGTGTGGGAGCAGTCCGAAGATGGCAGCGCGACCCGGATCAGTATCGACGCCGGAGAGGGGGGCCTCTGTCTCCAGGCTTGCCGCCTGCTCTATGTTGATCCGAAAATGGGATTGATCGGCCCGCTTGAAACGGGAGTGGCGCGCAGGATTGTCGATGAGCTGGTGGCGGTGCCGCCCTTTGCCGCTGAGCACGCCGCGAAGCTGGCGGAACACATGGTGCAGAAGGTGCCTGCTCTGAAGGCGCTGTTGCCGCCGCCCCCGCCCCCGCCCGTGGTCCACAGAGAGAAGCCGCGTGTCCGCCTGCGGCTGATGTCGGCCCGCTTCCCGGTCCGGCACCGGAGTGAGGGCTGGTATGAATATCTTGACGATTCGCAAACTGTGGAGCGCGAGACGGTGGCCCTGGCGCGGATCACCTTTCATTATGGTTCGGCCACGGTCGAACTGGATGATCGGCGACAGCTGGTCGAGGGCGGCGGCGCGGTGAAGATCCGCCGCGATGACAAGGCCGAGGCCGAAGCCGTGCGGACCCTGCACTCCATGGGCCTCGAACCGGTCAGTCCGTTCGTCGGTGCAACCGGTTATGGCAACGACTTTCTGCCCGCCCGATCGGGCGGGCAGAGCTGGCCCGAACTCCTCTATCATGGTCTGCCGCGGCTTTCGAAGCTTGGCTGGGATATCGAAATCAATGATGATTTTCCGTTCGAACTGTTGTCCGGGGCCGAGGCATTTTCCGCTGAAGTGGTCGAAAGTTCGGAAACCGACTGGTTTGACCTTGATGTCGGAGTGAGGATCGGAGGCGAGGTCGTCGATCTGGTGCCGTCGATCGTCGAGATGATAGGCGCTGCCGGTTTCGACCCCTCGCGCTTTCTTGACAGCGCCGGGGAAGGCGGTGAAAGCGCTGGCGACCAGGCGGTGGTTTTCCTGCCGGTCGGGGAGGGCCGTTTCGTTGGCGTGCCCCATCATCAGATCGCGCCGATCATTGCGGCCATCTGGGAATTGAGCCTCGTTGGCGGCACGGGCCGGGAGCGGCCCCGGCTGTCGCTGATGGATCTCGCTGCGCTGGCCGCCTTTGAAGAGGCGATGCGCCGCCAGGGCATGCAGTTGCGGGCCGGGGGCAAGCTCCGTGAAATGGGGCGCCGCCTCAGTGCCAGCGGGGGCTTTCCGGAAGTCACGCTGCCCGGGAACTTCACTGCGCAGCTGCGGCCCTATCAGGCCCAGGGCGTGGCCTGGCTTGCGCTTCTTGATGAACTGCGGATCGGCGGTGTGCTCGCCGACGATATGGGGCTCGGCAAGACCGTGCAGGCGCTGGCGCTGATCGCGGTGGCAAAGGCCGCAGGGCGGCTTGAAGCCCCGGCGCTGATCCTGGCGCCGACCAGTCTGATGACCAACTGGCGCCGCGAGGCCGCGCGATTCGCGCCCGATCTCTCGGTGCTGGTGCTGCACGGGGCCGACCGCAAAGAGCGCTTCGGTGCCATTGCCGGTGCCGACATCGTGCTCTCGACCTATCCTCTGCTGTCGCGCGACCATGAGACCCTCGCGGCCCAGGAATGGAGCCTGATTTTTCTTGATGAAGCACAGACCATCAAGAATGCCAGAGCCGAGACCACGCGGCTGGCGCGGGCGCTGAAAGCACGTACCCGCTTCTGCCTCACCGGGACACCGCTCGAAAACCATCTCGGCGAATTATGGTCGCTGTTTTCCATTGCTGTCCCCGGCCTTCTCGGCGACCAGAAGAGCTTTGGCCGCATTTTCCGCACGCCGATTGAAAAGCTGGGGGATAAGGCCCGCGGCCGCCTTCTCGCCCGCCGCGTCAGACCCTTCCTGCTGCGGCGAACCAAAGATGACGTGGCCAGCGAACTGCCGCCCAAGATCGAAATCATTGAGCGCATCGCATTCGAGCCGGCGCAGAGCCGTGTCTATGAGGCGATCCGCCTTTCCATGCATGACAAAGTGCGTGCCGCGATCACAGCCAGAGGTTTTGCCCAGAGCCATCTCGTCATTCTTCATGCGCTTGTTCAGATGCGCCAGTGCTGCTGCGATCCGCGCCTGCTCAGGCTCTCCGACAGAGCGGCTGCGGACGCCGGATCGGTCAAGCTGGAACGGCTGATGGCGATGCTGGAGGAACTGATGGAGCAGGATCGCCGCGTGCTGGTGTTCTCGAATTTCGTCTCCATGCTCAGGCTGATCGAGGCCGAACTCCAGGCCCGCGACATGGATTATGCGCTGCTCACCGGTGACACGAAAGACCGCGCCGGCCAGATCGATTCCTTCCAGGATGGATCCAGGCGCATTTTTCTCCTCAGCCTCAAGGTCGGAGGCGTCGGTCTCAATCTCACCGCCGCCGACACCGTGATCCTCTATGACCCCTGGTGGAACCCGGCGGCCGAGGCCCAGGCGGTGGATCGTGCCCACCGCATCGGCCAGGACAAGCACGTCTTTGTCCACCAGCTCGTGGTTGCCGGCACCATCGAGGAGAAAATGCTGCCAATCAAGGAAAAGAAGCGGGCGCTCGCCGAAACCGTGTTCGACAGGGAGAGCGGTTCCGCACTTGGAGTTGGCGAGGAAGATCTCGACCGGCTGTTCGAACCGACGGCTTCGATCGGGTGATGCGGAGGATACGCGGATGCCAGGACCAGGATTTGTTCATCTTCATGTGCACTCGGCCTATTCGCTGCTCAAGGGCGCGATCAAGGTGGCGCGGCTTGCCGAACTTGCCAGAGCCGACCATCAGCCGGCGCTGGCGCTGACCGACACCGACAACATGTTCGGCGCGCTTGAGTTTTCCGACAAGATGGCGGGTTCGGGGATTCAGCCCATCATCGGCCTTGAGCTTTCGATTGACTTTGCCGATCAGGATGCAAATGCGAGGAACCAGGTCTCCCCCGGCCGGGTGGTGCTGCTGGCGGCCACCGAACGCGGCTATCGCGGCCTGATGCGGCTCAATTCGCGGGCCTTTCTTGAATCCCCTCACAGTCACAGTCCGCAGGTCCGTTTCGAATGGCTGCAGGAGGACACCGAGGGCGTGATCGCGCTCTCGGGCGGCCCCGATGGTCCGATCTCGCTGGCGCTTTCCGCCGGCCAGAGCGATCTCGCCGCCGCGCGCTGCGCGCGGCTGGCGTCGCTGTTCGACAACCGTTTCTATATCGAACTGCAGCGCCATGGACAGGAGCGCGAACGTCGGGCCGAGCCTGGGCTGATTGATCTGGCCTATGACCGCGGCCTGCCGGTGGTGGCGACCAACGAACCCTATTTTGCCGCTGCCGAGGATTTCGATGCCCATGATGCGCTTTTATGTATTGCCAGCGGTCAACTGGTTGCCGACGGCAATCGCGAACAGCTGACCACGAACCATCGCTTCAAGACCCGCCCGGAGATGGCGCTGCTGTTCGCCGATCTGCCCGAGGCGCTGGCCTCAACGATCGAGATCGCCGAACGCTGCTCCTTCCGTCCCCTCACCAGGAAGCCCATTCTGCCGTTTTTTACAGTAGGGGCGGCTGCAAGCGTGGATGCCGCCGCCGACGAGGCGGCGGAACTCACACGGCAGGCCGAAGTCGGTCTGGAGCGTCGCCTTGAAGTGCACGGGCTGGCACCTTCGGTGAGTCATGACGACTACAGGACGCGGCTTGCCTTTGAACTCGACGTCATCACCCGCATGAAATATGCCGGCTACTTCCTCATCGTCTCCGACTTCATCAAATGGGCCAAGCTTCAGGGCATTCCGGTAGGCCCGGGACGCGGTTCAGGCGCGGGGTCGCTGGTGGCCTGGGCGCTGACCATCACCGATCTTGATCCGATCCGCTTCGGTCTCCTGTTCGAGCGCTTCCTCAATCCCGAGCGGGTGTCGATGCCCGACTTCGACATCGATTTCTGTCAGGACCGCCGTGGCGAGGTCATCTCCTATGTGCAGAGCCGCTATGGCCGCGACCAGGTGGCGCAGATCATCACCTTCGGCACGCTGCAGGCCCGCGGTGTGCTGCGCGATGTCGGCCGGGTTCTGCAGATGCCCTATGGCCAGGTCGACAAGCTGACCAAACTGGTGCCGATGAATCCCGCCGCTCCAGTGACGCTGTCGGCGGCGATCGCGGGAGAGCCCAAGCTGCAGGCCTGGCGGGATGAGGATCCGGTGGTGGCGCGGGCTTTCGATATCGCCCAGCGCCTTGAGGGCCTCAACCGCCATGCTTCGACTCATGCCGCCGGCATCGTCATCGGTGACCGGCCGCTCAGTGAACTGGTGCCGCTCTACCGCGATCCCAAATCCGACATGCCGGTGACCCAGTTCAACATGAAATGGGTGGAACCCGCAGGTCTGGTCAAGTTCGACTTTCTGGGTCTCAAGACCCTGACTGTGCTCGATGTGGCGGTGAAGCTGCTGGCGCCGCGTGGTATCGTCATTGATCTCGCCACCGTGCCGATCGATGACGCACCAAGCTACGCCATGCTGGCCCGCGGCGACACCGTGGGCGTGTTCCAGGTCGAAAGCCAGGGCATGCGCCGTGCTCTGGTCGACATGCGCCCCGACCGTTTCGAGGACATCATCGCCCTGGTGGCGCTCTATCGTCCGGGGCCGATGGCCAATATTCCGACCTATTGCGCGCGCAAGCATGGTGAGGAGGAGTCGGAATATCTGCACCCGATCCTGGAGCCGATTCTCAGAGAGACGTTCGGCGTCATCATCTACCAGGAACAGGTGATGCAGATTGCCCAGCAGATGGCGGGCTATACGCTCGGTCAGGCCGACCTGTTGCGGCGCGCCATGGGCAAGAAGATCCGCGCCGAGATGGAAAAACAGCGTGCGGTCTTTGTCGCCGGTGCCCTCAAAAACGGCGTCACGGCAGCCCAGGCCGAAACCATTTTCGACCAGCTGGCGAAATTCGCCGACTACGGCTTCAACAAGAGCCACGCTGCGGCCTATGCACTGGTGTCCTATCACACCGCCTATATGAAGGCGCATTATCCGGTCGAGTTCCTGGCGGCCTCGATGACGCTCGACCTCAACAATACCGACAAACTGTCCGAGTTCCGCGCCGAGGCCCAGCGTCTCGGCATCAGGGTCGAGGCTCCCTCGGTCAACCGCTCGGGCGTGACCTTCGAGGTCGGCGGCGGCGTCATCCATTATGCGCTGGCGGCGCTCAAGGGGGTGGGGCCGCAGGCGGTGGCGCAGATCGTCGAGGAGCGCAAAGCGAACGGCCCCTTCACCTCGCTTGCGGATTTCGCAGGCCGGGTCAATCCTCGCGCCATCAACAAGCGGGTGATTGAGACCATGGCCGCGGCCGGGGCGTTTGATACCATCGACGCCAACCGGGCCCGGGTGTTTGCCGGTGCCGACGTCATTCTGGCGGCGTGCCAGCGCGCCCACCAGGCCGCCAGCAGCGGACAGGCCGACATGTTCGGCGGCGCGCCGGATGCACCCTCGATCATCCTGCCCCAGGTCGAACCATGGCTGCCGGCGGAACGGCTGCGCCGCGAATATGACGCCATCGGCTTCTTCCTTTCCGGTCACCCGCTGGATGACTATGTCACCGCTCTCAAGCGCCTCCGGGTGCAGTCCTGGGCGGAATTCGCCCGCGCGGTCAAGGCCGGTGCCAGCGCCGGCAAGGTTGCCGCGACGGTCCTGTCGCGCAATGAGCGGCGCACCAGGACCGGGGGCAAGATGGGCGTGCTGGCGCTCTCCGATCCCACCGGACATTTCGAGGCGGTGCTGTTTTCGGAGGCGCTGGCGCTCTATCGCGAGATGCTGGAACCGGGAGCGGCAGTGCTCCTGACGTTGACTGCGGAAATGCAGGGTGAGGAAGTGCGGGCGCGGGTGACCCAGGCCGAGCTGCTCGATCAGGCCGCGGCGCGGACCCAGAAAGGCCTGCGTATTTTCCTGCGCGACACCAAAGCGCTGGAGTCGCTGACCAGACGCCTGGTGCCGGCGGAAGGGGGAACCGGGCGCGGCAGTGGCGATGGCGAAGTGTCGCTGGTGATGATGCTCGATCTGGAGAGCGAGGTCGAGATCCGGCTGCCCGGCCGCTTCAGGCTGTCGCCGCAGATCGCCGGCGCCATCAAGGCGGTGTCCGGCGTGGTCGAGGTCCAGCAGCTTTAGGCCGCGGGCATCGTCCTTGAACCTAAATCCGGGAGTTGGATCCGAAACTTTGCGAGAAGCAATTGTTTCGACGGCAGATTTTGCACCCGCCCTGTTCACCCGATGGGTGACGATCGGAGAGTGGCAGGATCAGTTCCAAACCAATGTGAATGTTTGGCTTTTCCCGTCACGATGGGCTGCCAACTGCCGTTTTTAGGTTGAGCAGCTTGCGGGGTTGGCGGGCGGCACGCTGCTTATGGCCCCTCACGGGCACGTGACGGCACCAGGACCCACGGCACATCCTTCGGGTCCCGGACAGATCCAGAATGGGGGCGAAGGCCCTGCCGGATGATCCTCGCCTGGCATCGGGTCCGCCCCCTTTATCTGGTCATCATGCAGGATCGTCCCGGCCTGCCGCCCTTCAATTTGCAGCCGAAAGATACCCGCATCGCCCACGTTCCGCTCAGGGCAAAGGGCGTCAAAGGGGCACGAAGGGCGCGCCCCGACCATGACGACATGCGTTCGTGCGACAACGCGTGTGGGCGCGAGGCTCGCAACGCCGGCGCACCCCCGATGCTTCCGCCACGGATCCACCACGGATCCACCATCCAGCAAAGGGCGAATTACGCCTTTAA
Organism: Alphaproteobacteria bacterium; assembly: GCA_009781045.1. Lineage (GTDB taxonomy): Bacteria > Pseudomonadota > Alphaproteobacteria > Rhizobiales > Xanthobacteraceae > Bradyrhizobium. The sequence continues at coordinate 557 of WQYW01000161.1, read as the reverse complement.
GGATCCGGATCCGTGGCCTGCCATCGCAATCGCAGTGTTGACAACGCGCAATGCATCCGACAGGCATTGGCCCGGGAGATATTGAAAACGATCCGTCGGCCTGACGGTGCAGGCAGGATCGACGTTTGCGTCAATGAGGTTCAATATTGCTTGCCTCACACGCGGCAGTGCGTCTGGTACTCTTTCTGCCAGCACAGAAGGGATAGCTGGCTCAACGACAGCTGTTGCGGCCAGATCAAAAGAGTCCCGTGCGTGGAACCTGCCGGACCTGTATCTGCACTTCTTCACGATCACTTCATCGAGCGTTTCCAGTGCGATTGTCCGATTCTTATATGGCTCGATGGTGAATCCAGGCTTTGTCTGAAGCGGAACAGGCAGGAAATCCACCTCGCCTTGCGGCGTTTCAAATTTGAGATAGTGGCCCGGCCATTGAAACCGGGTGCGATTATTTCTGTGGGTAAATTCGCCGCGATTCCGTTTTGTTCATGGTGCGATTCGGATCCGTTCCCCCATCGAGTCGCGAGCATCCATTGAAGTCGGTGGCTGACTGGACCTCT
>WQYW01000160.1 GCA_009781045.1 Alphaproteobacteria bacterium | reverse complement strand
CGACGGTCGGCAAAGGCGACAATGGCGGTGTCGCGCACGGTGGGGGTGCTGCGGATCACTTCGGCCAGGCGCGGGGCGTCATTGACGAGGCGGCGGCCGCCGCCCTCGCGGTCGGTGAAGTTGAAGAGCCTGCGGGTGATGAGGCGATAGACCTTCTTGCCGGTGAGAAGCCACAGCCGTGCGGCGAAGGATTTGCGCGCCAGGATTTTGCGTTCTTTCGGCGTCAGGGCCTGCGGCACATAGCTGCGCTTGTGTTTGAGGAGATGGCGCAGATCCTCATAGGCGGCGATGCGGAACAGGCGGTTGCGGCGGCGGAAACAGGCGGCAAGCTGGAAGTCGGTGAGATAGGCCTGGCCGTCGGCTCCGACCAGCCAGTTCTGTTCCTTGGCGAGGTCGTTGTGACAGATGCCGGCGCGGTGCAGGCGGCGCAGCGCCGCTTTGGCGGAGCGGAACCAGGCGATATCGCCGTGGGGGCGGGCCAGATGCAGCGCCACACCGGAGACGAAACTGCGCACCAGTGCCGATTTTCCGCCCCAGAGCAGGCGGGGACCGACATTGAGGTCGCAGGCTCTGGTCAGCGCGACGCGCTCGCGTTCGAAGAGATGGCGCGCCAGGACAGAGGACCACCATGGCACCTGATCGAGGCGGCGCAGCACCGCGTCGACCTCGCCGTCCTGATCACGGAAGTGGCCGCGCTCGACCGTCGAGAACACGTCGCGCTTGAGCAGGACGCCCTCGCGCCAGCGCTTGCCTAGTTCCTGCTGATCATGTCGGGGCAGAGTCATGGGAGGGTCTCGCAGTCGCTGAGCCAGAGTTCGAGGTCGCGGAGCGCGCGGGCGCTGAGGGCGTGTTTGCGGGCGATGGCTCTGGCATTGCCGCGCAGGCGTTTGCCGTCGGCAGCGCGGAGCACGTCGCTCTCAAGCGGCGGGAACAGACCGAAATTGACGTTCATGGGCTGGAAGGAGCGCGTGCCGGGGGTCGGGGTTTCAAGATGGCCGCCGGTGATATGGCCGAGCAGGGCGCCGAGCGCGGTGGTGGCAGGCGGGGCCTTGATCTCACGGTTTCGCGCCTCATAAGCTGCGAACAGGCCGGCGATCAGACCGATGGCGGCGGATTCGACATAGCCCTCGCAGCCGGTGATCTGGCCCGCGAAACGCAGGTGCTGGCGCTGGCGCAGCCGCAATTGGCCGTCGAGCAGGCGCGGCGCGTTGAGAAAGGTGTTGCGGTGCAGGCCGCCGAGGCGGGCAAATTCGGCCTTTTCCAGGCCGGGAATGCTGCGGAAGATGCGGCTCTGCTCGCCATGGCGCAGCCGGGTCTGGAATCCGACCATATTATAGAGGGTGCCGAGCCGGTTATCCTGGCGCAGCTGCAGGATGGCGTAAGGTTTGACGGTGGGGGAGTGCGGGTTGGTGAGGCCAACCGGCTTCATCGGCCCATGGCGCAGGGTCTCAGGGCCCCGGCGTGCCATCACCTCGATCGGCAGACAGCCATCGAAATAGGGGGTGTCAGCCTGGGTCGGGCTGTCGAAGTCTTTTGCCGGGTGGATGTCGGCTTCAAGCAGGGCGGCAACGAAGCTTTGATACTGCTCCCGGGTCAGCGGGCAGTTGATATAGTCGGCGCCACTGCCGCCGGGACCGGCCTTGTCATAGCGCGACTGGAACCAGGCCTGCGAAAGATCGATCGAGGACCGGTGCACGATCGGTGCGATGGCATCGAAAAAGGCGAGCGCTTCTTCGCCGGTCAGTGCGGTGATGGCGCGGGCAAGCGGGGCCGAGGTCAGAGGGCCGGTGGCGATGATGACGCTGCCCCAGGCTTGCGGGGGCAGTTCGGTGACCTCGCCACGGACGATGGTGATTTTCGGATGGGTGCTGAGCGCAGTGGTGACGGCGCTGGCGAAACCGTCGCGGTCGACCGCCAGAGCGCCACCGGCCGGGACCTGGCTGGCGTCGGCGGAGCGCAGGATGAGCGAGCCCAGGCGGCGCATCTCGGCGTGCAGGAGCCCGACCGCATTGCTCTGGGCGTCATCGGAGCGGAACGAGTTGGAGCACACCAGTTCGGCAAGGGCGTCGCTGCGGTGGGCCTCGGTCATGCGCTGCGGGCGCATTTCGTGGAGCACCACCGCTGTGCCCCTGGTTGCGATCTGCCAGGCGGCCTCGGCGCCAGCCAGTCCGCCACCGACGATATGCACGGGAGGAAATTCAGATTCTGTCATCGCGGGGTCAAGCTAGTGCGTCCTGCCGGGATAAGGAACTCAGGGGAGCGGGAAATCGCACATCAAGGTGATCGGGAGGTGACCCTGGCGCAACAGTAAAGCCGCGCCATGGTGAGCGACGCGGCTTTGCTGATGATGTGAGCGCCGACCAGCCCCAAAGGGGATCGAAACGCGGTTCGTGCCCTCGCGACTAGCCGCCGCTGGCGCATTTCTTCATGAAGGAGGTCTTGGCAGCACCCTTGAGCGGCTTGCCGTCGGAACCCACCGCCTTGGCGGCGCAGGCGTCCTTGTGGCATTTGGTGATGAATGCGGTCTTGGCCGCGCCGGCGAGGGGCTTGCCGTCCTTGCTGACCGCCTTGCTCTCACACGCCTCCTGCGCGAAGGCCGTGCCCATGGCAAAGGTGGCGATAAGGGTTGCCAGGAAAATGCGCTTCATTCGATGTCTCCCGTGAAGTTGATGTGGTCGCGCGGTTCCACCCAGGTTCCTCCGTGCGCCGACAGACAGCCTTTTGACGTTGCTGACAGGGCAAGACGCGAAACGCCTTCACCTTCGAAAATGGAGACGATGCACGACGAAAGAAAGATCAGATCCTCGAAGCCTGGACGCGGACTGGTCCTGATTTCGGGGGCCGTGAACCCGGCAGCCTGGACGGTGCCGCCGCAGTGGAACGCCAAATTCCTGACGCAATCAAGCTGGATAGGAGGTGAACAGGGTCGTTAAGTGCATTTTTTTTCGCATTTTTCACCAAAACAGGCTCGGAATCGGGTGGACGGTGCTAATTTACCGCCAAATTTAGCCAAAGCTGCCTCACTTTTGTCCATTGTCCCGCTAAAGTGGTATAGTGGTTTTGAAGAGTCGCGAGGAGGGCACTCCTCCCTGGAGGTTCCTTAGGATCAGTATGGCTTCCTATCCCCCATCTCATCGTCCTCGTGGTCCGCGTCGCCCGCGCCCGCGGCCGCGTGCTGTACGCCCGCAGCGGCGCCGTTCCATGGGAGGTGCCGAAGCGACGCTGCTGGTCATCGCTGCGCTGGCAGTGGTGTCGGGGGGAACATTCTGGGGCGTTACCGCAGCCGTGCCGATGTTCCAGCCCGATCCGCTGCAGGACACCCCGGCCCCAGCCCCGATCCCGATCACGGTCAAACCTGTGACCGTGGCGGCGCTGCAGCCCGACACCGATTCCGGCCTGGAGCGGGTTGACCGCTCGTCCGACACTTTCCGTCATCAGCTCAGCGGTGCCAGAGACCGGTTGGCCGATCAGCTGCGTGTTGAGGGCTGGCGCCCCAGCCAGGGTGCCGACGCTACAGAGAACAAGCCTGCTCCTGCGGGAGAGGAGACGCTGGAAGCCAGGGCGGCGCCTGATGAGGTGCCACCCGAGCCGGCACCGGAGCCGGCGGTGGTGGAAGAGACTGCTCCAAGGGAAGTGGTGCCGCTGCCCCGGGCCCGTCCGGCCCAGGCCAATCTGGCGACCATGATCGAATCGAGTCAGGCCTATGCGGCCACGCCGACGCCGAAGCCCGAAGAGCCCAGCATGTTTCGCAAGCTGACCTCGCTGTTTCCGGGCAAGCTGACCCTGACCTCATTGTCGCCCGACACCGGCCTGTTCAGCAAGGACGGACCCGATCTGGCGGCGCTGGGCTATGATCCGCACACCGCCGTCTACGACATCTCGGCGCATGCGCTCTATCTGCCCAGCCGCATCACCATTGAGGCCCATTCCGGCCTTGGTGAGTTGATGGACGACCCCAAACATGTCGATCAGCGCATGACCGGGGCGACGCCGCCCGGGACTTATGAACTGAAACCGCGCGAGAAGCCGTTTCACGGGATCCGGGCGTTGCGCATGATTCCGATTGCGGGAAGCAATGCGCTGGGGCGCTCGGGATTGCTCACCCATCCCTACATGCTGGGACCGAATGGTGATTCGAACGGCTGTGTCTCGATCAAGAACTATGATCGTTTCCTGAAGGCCTATGATGAAGGCGAGATCACCCGTCTGGTCGTGGTGCCAGGCACGCCGAAGGCCGCCCCCGTTGTGCCGATCGTGCGCGCCAGTACCGACTCCTGATCCTGAGCGCTGCGGAAAGTGGCACCTGCCATCCGCCTTCGCAGGGGTTGCCAGGGGGGCCCCGCTTGCCGGGGCTCGGGCAAAGGGCCTTGCGCCAGTGTGCCGGGCCTGATGCGGGGTCGGCTTTTTTCGCCCGGGGCCTTCTTTTTCGCACATTCAAAAGCCGGTAACTGCCCAGGTCTTTAACTGCCCAGGTCTTTTTCTCAAATCCGTGAGGGGGCATGGTGCATGCACGCAGGATGATGACTCCGGCACGTCGCCAGCTCCCTTGCCATCCCATCCCTTCCCATCCCATCCCATCCCATCCCATCCCATCCCATCCCATCCCTTGCCATGACGAGAGCCTGGCGGCCGGGGCAGTCAAAATCGCAGCGCGAGGTGATTCGCGGCCCTTCTGTGCCGGTGGCTGCTGTCGCGGATGGTGCCGGCGTTTGTTAATGCTGATATTTTCGTAGCAGGTTGAAGCTTTTACCGGTCGCGCATAAAATCCTTAACGATGGGTTAACCATCTGTTAACCAAGCAGCCTGAATATCAACCATTCAATAATTACGGCGGGTTGGCTGAGATGGAGGCAGTAGCGGCAGCAAGACCTCAACGCCAGATGGTGCGCCTGCGTGGTCGTTCCTATGTTGCGTTCGTATTTGTTCCGACAGTCCCGATCGTGGACTGGCTCCAGGACGTCGACGCCACGATCGCGCGCTCACCCGGTTTTTTTGTTGCCCGTCCGGTGGTTGTCGATTTGTCTTCGGTCGATCTCAGCCAGTCCGGGATCATCCATCTTCTCAGCAGTCTTCGCGAGCGCCAGATCCGCGTCCTTGGCGTCGAGGGGGTTGCGGAGGATCGCCTCTCCGACACCATGCCGCCGCTGCTGTCCGGAGGACGCCACTGCGTCGTCGAGCCGACACCGGTGCCCAGGAAACCTGAGCCCGAGAAACCGGAACCGAGGGGGCCGTCCTCGCTGCTGCTGGACAGTCCGGTGCGCTCCGGCCAGACCGTGATCTTCCCCGATGGCGATGTCACGGTGCTGGGTTCTGTCGGTTCCGGAGCGGAGGTGGTTGCCGGCGGTTCAATCCACATCTATGGCGCTCTGCGCGGCCGCGCCATGGCGGGAGTCAACGGCCATATCAATGCCCGGATCTTCTGCAACAGGATCGAGGCGGAACTGCTTGCCATCGATGGCTTCTACAAGACCGCAGAGGACATCGACGAGTCGTTGCGCGGTCGGCCGGCCCAGGCGTGGCTGGAGGGCAGTGTCATGCAGATTGCAGCGCTCAACCAATGACGTGGCAGGTGGCGATGCCCGGATCTTTGCGTGTCATCTCTACGTGCTATTTTCAAATGCCGGACCAACCCAAGTAAAGGAGTTTTTTTCTATGGCCAAAGTTCTGGTCGTGACATCAGGTAAAGGGGGGGTTGGCAAAACCACCACAACCGCGGCTCTCGGTGCCGCACTGGCGCAGGGCGGTGACAAAGTCGTGGTGGTGGATTTCGACGTCGGTCTGCGCAATCTCGACCTCGTCATGGGGGCCGAGCGGCGGGTGGTGTTTGATCTCATCAATGTGGTGCAGGGCGTCGCCAAGCTGCCGCAGGCACTGATTCGCGACAAGCGCCTGGAAAACCTGTGGTTGCTGCCGGCCTCCCAGACCCGCGACAAGGAAGCCCTGACCGAGGAAGGGGTGGCTGGCGTGATCGCGGAGTTGCGCAGCCGTTACGACTGGGTGATCTGCGACAGTCCGGCGGGTATCGAGCGCGGCGCTTCAATGGCGATGCGTTTTGCGGATGAGGCGGTGATCGTCACCAATCCCGAAGTGTCGTCGGTGCGTGATTCGGATCGCATTATCGGCATGCTTGATTCCAAGACCGAACGGGCCGAGCGCGGGGATCGGGTGGAGAAACATGTTCTGATCTCGCGTTACGATCCCTCGCGCGCCTCCAAGGGCGAGATGCTGACGATCGATGACATTCTTGAAATTCTCGCCATCCCGCTTCTCGGCATTATCCCCGAGAGCCAGGACGTGTTGCGGGCCTCCAATCTTGGCGTGCCGGTGACGCTGGCCAATCCTGAAGGGGCGCCGGCGCGGGCCTATTCCGACGCCGCACGGCGGCTCTGTGGTGAAAGCGTGCCGATGCTGGTGCCGATCGAGAGGAAGGGGCTGATGGATCGCCTGCTGCGACGGAGGGCGGCATGAGCATGGGCCTGCTGAAATTTCTGCAGCGTCGCAAACCTTCGGCACCGGTGGCACGCGAACGGTTGCAGATCCTGCTGGCGCATGAACGGGGACTGCTGGGGCATTCCGATCTGCTGGCGCTGTTGCGGGAGGAGATTCTTGCCGTGGTGTCGAAACATATCGTGCTTGACCCGAACCGCGTCACGGTTCAGCTCGAGCGCGGCCACGGCGTGTCGACCCTGGCGGTCGATATCGAGGTGCCCAATAATTTCGAGCGTTGCAGCAAGGTTGCCTGAGACGGGCGGGCAGGGGCTGGGGCCCTGGCAGGTTTTCCGGTCTTTCAGAAGGGTTTGGTGTTGACGATTCGGGAGGGAGATTTTTCGGGGGTTGCTCAGGCGGCAAGGATGAGGGATCGTGGGCCGATCCAAATGCCGGTTGCCGGTTTTTCCAGCTTGCCGGCCTCTCGGAGGGGGTCATGGTCTCCAGGGTGAAAATCCACACCATCGCGCGACAGATGTTCGAGCAGCACGGTTCGGAGGCCATTGTCGAGGCCGCCCGCCTCGCTGTCGCCTGCGAAGAAAAAGGTGAAATCGAACAGGCACTGGAATGGCGTCAGATCGAGGATGCCATGAAAATGATGCGGGGCCCGCATCAGAGCTGAAGCGCGTCGGCCCCGGCAATCCGGCAAAACCACGGTCTTTTCAACAGGCTGGCCTTGCCATGCGGCTGGCGGACGGGCTGGGGGCAATTGCAGCTCCCGGGCCCGCCGGGGTGTTTCAGCGCACCGGCATCGGCGGCCGTGGCATTTCCTCGCTGGCCATCGGCTGCTGCGGCGACAGTGCGGGTGCCAGCAGTTGTGGTGCCGTGGTCTGGACCTGCGGGGTTGGGGTCTGGGGCAGGCTTGGTGGATAGTAAGGCGGTGGGCGCAGCGGGGCGGCCGTCACCGGCCTTACCCGGCGCGGCTGCGGGACCACTGCGGGACGGGTGGCGACCGTTGCCGGTTGCCTGACATGGGCCTCGACCGGGCGTGCCTCGGGCTGGCGTCCCATCATCTTGCCGATTTCGTGGTTCAACTGCTCCTGGCCGTTTTTGAGTTCGGCCAGACCCGCCTTCAGTTCATCAATCCTCTGCTGCAGCGTGGTGAGTTCGCGCATCATTGCCGACAGAGCCTGTGCCGTGTCGGGGGGGGCCATCGGGGGGGCGGGGCTGGCAGCGGCAGGCGCCGGGGCCGGGATGGCTGGCGCCAGTGTCGGCGCTGGCGCTGAGGCCGTGAACGCTGGCACCACTGGCGGGGCGGGGGGAGCGGAGGGTGTCGTCGGCGCGGCCACAATGATGGTGGGCGCGGCGGCTGGGGGGGATGCCGGAATGGTCGTGGGCATGTCATCGGACAGTGCCGCTGTATGGGTGGCAGGCTCCACAGGCTCAGCGGCGGCAACCCTGGGTGGCGCCGCATCGCCGGGCGCGGGCTGCGCCCAGTTGCGCATCAGGCCTGCTGCATTGTTGCTGTGGCTGCGCCAGGCAAAGGCCGCGCCAGCAATGCACAGGACGAGCGCCGCGGCAATTGCCGCACGGCGCAACAGCCGCCCGAAAACCGATTGGGTGGCCTGGCTGCGGCGGTCTTCAAGAACGGAGCGCTTGGGTGGGTCGACAGCGGCGACATGAGGGATCGCGACATGAGGCTGCGGTGCTGGCACTGCCGGGTTTTGGGACGGAGCGAGCTGGGGCGCGGGGCTTTGCGGCGGAGCAGGATGAGATACGGCCCCTGGCGGCGGAGCGGCATGAGCTGCGGGGCCTGGCTGCGCGGGGCCCTGAGCGGGTGTTGGCGGGGATGCCGCAGCCAGCGGTGGCGCACCAGGAGCCACAGGGGCCAAAGGTGGAGGCGCATGCGGTGCCGCTTGCGGCACGGCAGCATGAGACCTGGCATGGCTCGACGGGGTATGGGATCTGGCGACATAGGCCCCCGCCTGGGGATGGGGTTTTCCCGCAGCCGGCAGCGGACGCTCACTGGCCTCCAGTGGCGGGACCCGGGTCTTGTCGACACGTGAGGCCAGAACCACGTCGGGCGAGATTTCGCTGCTTCCGGCTGGATCAATCTGGTCGTCATTGACTATGGCGGGCATGAAAGCCTCCCTCATCAATTGCCCCGGGGCTTGTTGCGGGGCGGTCGGCGAGCGCGGCGCAATGCCGCCTCTCAAAACTGGCAGGTCTCTGGGGGCGCGAGGCATTGCTGACCTCGACAGGTCTGTCGCCCCCCTGGCCGGTGACATGGAGCGGGGTTGCGGACATGCTTGCGTGCAGCCCGGCAACGGCGCCGGGGAAGCGCCCGGCACAGCGCGCGCCGCGGTTTTTCCCGGTGATGGCGCCGGAATGTGGCCTGCCATTTAAACTCAACACACGCAAAATCGGGACTTTCCCTGTCGCACGCCCCCAAGCCTGCCCGGGGGAAAACAGCGGCTTCAGCACGTCTTCTCCCGTCTCACTCAAGGGATGGAGAAAACACCGGGGGCTGATGGCGGCAGCTGAAAACTCAATCATGCCGTTTATATCGCCATCTTTTCGGCACAATTTGGGCAACGGAAACTTGGTATAATCGTAACGGCGACAGAGAAGCAACACCATCGCGCCAAAGTCGCCTCGCAGCGGGCTTCCAGAACTGCCGGCAAATGCCGCCATGCTGCTGATATCATTGCGATTCACCAATATGCGGCTTTTTTACAACGGGGAACCGGAAAACCCGTCTGAATTTGGCGCAAACGCCATAATTCGCGCTTTATTCCATTATGCCAGGGTTAACGCCATGGTGGCGGGACGAGTGAAAATCTGTGGATTTTCGCCCTGATCCTGACGAAAGGTAACGAAAAATCCGTCGCCGCTGAAGCAGCCTTAATCGACCTTTCCCTGGCGCCTCCCTTGCGCGTTGTCCCGATCCTCGTGACGGAAGGCTGGTTGCCGAGCAAAGCACCTGCCACCGGACGGGCCGCGGCCGTGGCGCGAGGTTCCGGGGCCTGAAGCCGGAGATGGTACAAAGAATGAAGGGGCGAGGCCGCTCCCGGCCGGGCTCCTGGGCTCTTGGGCTCCTGGGCTCCTGGCTCCTGGCTCCTGCTCCTGGCGGTGACCGGTGTGATCGCGGCGGATCTTGCCGAAACCTCGAGCGCGTGCCGCGGGGAGACTGCGCCGGGGTCTGAAAGCCATGGTCTGAAGCCGGCGTCCGGATGCCCCTGGATCAGGTGCAAGACATTGTGCGTGTTCAACTTTCCCTGTCATACGGGCGGTCTTTGGGGCGACGGTTTCTCAAGCGGGAAGGCGAGACGTCGAGGCGGAAGAAATGTGCCTGTCGGTTCCGACTCATGAGTTGGCGTTGGCGCTGCCATTCATGTGACTCACGATTACGTGACCGGCGAGGGACTCTGTAGGATATCTGTGACCGGGCCTGTCCGGCCTCGCCACCATGTTGTGACCGATTTGTGAAACCTGAAGGGAGGGCGGGACGGCAGCCTTGCCCGTGGAATGGCAATGAAGGGCGGACTGGAACCTGACGTCGCGTCCGGGAACCGTTTGGTCGTCAAACTTCCGGGAGGGTCGATTTTCGTTTTTTCCCGCCCGGCTCACTTGCCGTCCCCGTGAAACTGCTGAAGGGAACCCTGACTCTCTTTCCGGCCCGCAGCCAGAGGTCGAAGATGGGGGAGTTTGAAGGGCAGGGAATGGTTGGAAAATGAAAGTGCACGGCCTCACCGGGCTTGCGCTTCTCCTTGTGAGACCTCCACAGGACGGACCCTGGAGGTGTTTTTCAGGATGACGTGATGCTTGTGGGCAGGGCGGCCGCTGGTGGAGTCGAACCGTGTCCTGCCCAACCTCCTTTGCTGTGGTTTCGGTGTCGAAGTCTGAAACGGATGGGAAAGCCGCGGCCACGTGGCAGGCTCGACAGAGCGAAGCACGCAACTGCGAGAAGGCTCGCCGATTGCATCTGTGTCGAGGGGATGACAGATTCTGGAAGCATTGCGCATCCAGCGCCTGTTTTCGCAGATCCGGCCGGTCGGCTGGCAGGGACAGGCTCAAGCGGCCGTATCCGAACGGACCGCGCCGGGCCTGGAGGCGATCTGGCGTCCCTGTTGCGACAAACGATTTGCCTGGTTTTGTCAGGCTGCCGACAGGGACCCGTCGGGAACCCGCCGAAGCCGTTCCCGCGAACCCGTGCGGGAAGGAATGCGGTGCATGGAAGTCATCCCGGGCGGCAGACTGTCGGTGTGGAGGTGATGCGCAGCGCGGCAAAAAGTCGCGCCGGGTGTCTGAAGGGATGGGGGAGCCGCACCCCCGACGTGGTCTGGCCTGTGCCGGTTTTGTAGTAATGCGGCGGGGCGCGCGCGCGGCCCCTTGAACTCTGCCGACATCTGGCGCAGGCGAAAGCGCGCGACGGCGCGCCGACCGCAGCCCGCGCATCCGACAGGTCAACGAATTTCTCCGCCACAACATTGTCCAGAACGCCGGGATCGGGGACGGCTGTTGCTGTCAAAAAGGGGGGCGGTCCCGTTCAAATCGGGGCGGGTACTGTCGCGCAAAGCGTGGTTTCTGCGCCCGGTGGGGGGCTGCGGACAACCAGCAGGGAGAGGATCTCCTGCCATGATGCCCGGCCCGCAAGAGGTGACTTTGCGCTGTGGAGTTCCAAGGGGCGACCTCAGCAACAACGAATGGAACAGCAAGGGAAGCGGATCCGGTGGGGAAAATGGACGTGATTCGTTCCAATGCCCAACTCCGGGGGCGTCAATCTGGTCGAATTTGTGGCTGTGTCGGGGCGGAAAATAGTACCGCAGCTCTCCTAATTACCCCAGGCGGCGATTTAACCGCAAGGCGTGAGGTTTTCGGATTGCCTTCAAATTCCGGGTGTTGCGGGAACCTTGAAAGCTGCAGGGGCGTATTCCGGGGTTTAACTTTCAAGCTTTTAAGGTCGGCTTCGGGGCAGAAATGGCGATTGTGCCTTGCCGGAAATATTAAAATGATCTATGTCATTATCAATCCTTGGTTCTCTCTCATGGATGAGGACGCTAAATCAAGCGTCAATGAGAGAGGAGGCGAGGTATTTAATGGACTATGTCTTAATTCCCTCTCGGGCTCCCGGAGCCGGCAGAGGTGCTGACTTGAATGCGCATGATGTAACGTATTGAAGAGCCCAACAGGAGATCTCTGAAGTGGCAAAAAAGGTTGCAAAAACAACAGCTGCAGCGAAAGCGGCAACAGCTTCGACGGCAGCGAAAAAGAAGATCAAGAGGCGGGAGTATACCGCCGATGACGTGAAGCTCTTGAAGAGGCTGTCGAAAGAAAGAGTCCCGGTGGCCAAGATCTCGAAGCAGATGAAGCGAACCGAGGGGTCGCTGCGGCAGAAGGCGCGGTCGCTGGGTATCGGCCTCGGCCATTATCGGTGATCTCTGCTGAGATCCTGAAAGACGTTAAAAAAAGCCTGGGGGGGCTGCTCCTGCCGGATCCGTCAGGAGTTCCTTCCCCCCCGGCTTTTTTCGTGAGCGGGCATGCCTGCTGTTCACGAGTCTGCTGTTCACGAGCCTGGGTTGAGCGTGCCGGCCTGGCAGATCCGCCCTTCCAGGCGGCGCATGATCCTGGCGCATCAGATCCTGCGGTCACATAATCAGAACAGGATGCCGGAGCTGTGGCGAAGAAACCACAGGATGTGGTGTTTTTCTGTTTTGCGCATCGCACTCGGCATCATCGAAAGCGGATGATGGCGGCACAGCCTGGCCGCGAACTGTTTGTGAGCAGGTCCTGACAGTAATTGTTGCTCAAGTGCCACAGCGGGCGCCAGGTGAAAAGTCCGGGATGGCGACCCCGGCGCATTTTGAGACGCGCCGGGGGTCGGAGCCACTGGCGAAATCAGCCTGAATAATACATCTCGAACTCGACCGGATGCGGTGTCATCTCGAAGCGTTCGACCTCGATCATCTTCAGCTCGATATAGGCGTCGATGAAGTCGTCGTCGAATACGCCGCCGGCCTTGAGGAAGGCGCGATCCTTGTCGAGACTCTCCAGGGCCTCGCGCAGGCTGCCGCAAACCGTCGGAATCTGCTTGAGTTCCTCTTTGGGCAGGTCGTAGAGGTCCTTGTCCATCGCCGGGCCGGGATCGAGCCGGTTCCTCACTCCGTCAAGACCCGCCATCAGCATCGCGGCAAAGCACAGATAGGGATTGGCGAGCGGATCGGGAAAGCGCACCTCGACACGCTTGGCCTTTGGCGAGGCGGTGTAGGGGATGCGGCAGGAGGCGGAGCGGTTGCGCGCGGAATAGGCCAGCAGCACGGGTGCCTCGTAGCCGGGTACCAGACGCTTATAGGAGTTGGTCGACGGGTTGGCGAAGGCGTTGATCGCCTTGGCGTGGCGGATGACGCCCGCAATATAGGACAGGCACATCTCCGAGAGGTCGGAATACTTGTTGCCGGCAAACATCGGCTTGCCGTCCTTCCAGATCGACTGGTGGACGTGCATGCCGGACCCGTTGTCGCCATAGATCGGCTTGGGCATGAAGGTTGCGGTCTTGCCATAGATATGGGCAACCTGATGGATGCAGTATTTGTAGATCTGCATATGGTCGGCCATCAGCGTCATGGTGTCGAATTTGACCCCGAGTTCGTGCTGGGCCGAGGCCACCTCGTGATGGTGTTTCTCGACCTTGACACCCATGCGGGCCATGGCCCCGAGCATTTCGGAACGCATGTCCTGCGTTGCGTCCTGCGGAGGCACCGGGAAATACCCCATCTTGGTACGGATGCGGTGGCCGAGATTGCCTCCTTCATAGGCGGTATCGGAGTTTGTCGGAAGTTCCGCAGCGTCAAGCTGGAAGCCGGTGTTGTAGGGCTGAGCCGAGAAACGGACGTCGTCGAAGATGAAGAATTCGGCTTCAGGCCCGAAATAGACCGCGTCGCCAAGTCCCATCGACCGGACCATGGCCTCCGCCCTTTTGGCGATGCCGCGCGGGTCGCGGTTGTAGGGTTCTCCCGTCGTCGGCTCGAGCACATCACAGGTAATCACCATGGTG
>WQYW01000159.1 GCA_009781045.1 Alphaproteobacteria bacterium | reverse complement strand
GAGCGCGCATTGAATCAGTTCGGATATGCGCGTGGAAGAAATTGGAGAGAAGGATCGCCTTGCGGAAAAATCCGAAATTGCGTGAAAATTCAATTGGATATCAATTTTGGGATAGACACTAGTTCGGCTCAGTTGTTCGACGAGCGTGGGGAAGGACTGATCCTCAGAGGTGGTCCCGGCCTCAAGGACAAGGTGGATAGGCAGCCGTACCTGTCGTCACAGGACGCCTTTGACCTGACCCGCGCGGCTCTGCGAAACTACAGGAGGGAACACGGTAACTATCCGGCGCGACTGGTGATCCACAAGACGTCACGCTTTCACCGCGAAGAGTGCGAAGGGTTTCGGAGTGCAATCGAGCTGTCAGAAATTGAGATTGCCGATTTCATTTGGATGCCACGACGCTCGCCTGTGCGTCTCTTCCGGAGTGGCGTCTATCCTCCTTTGCGGGGGACCGCTATGCGGCTGGACGAATCGCAGGCTATCCTCTACACGCGAGGCAGTGTAGATTTCTTCCGCACATATCCCGGTCTCTATGTGCCGAACCCGCTTTTGCTTCACGCGCAGCGTCGGGATACGCCGGACTGGAATCTGCTCCTGAAGGAAACGCTGGCGCTGACGAAGATGAACTGGAATGGGACGCAATTTGACGGGGCGTTGCCGATCACGTTGAAGGCTGCTCGCCAAGTCGGAGATATCCTGAAGTACGTACCGGAAGGGACAACGCCGGATCCTCGATATCGATTTTACATGTGAAGGGCATGCCTGCGAGCGTCTGGTTAGCAGGCCGCCCCCATTGTTGAGGAGCGGAAGGGGTTGTCGGCCGGAGTCAGACGCTGCTGTGTGCTGGCAGGTGGTACCTGAAATTGCGAATTGCCAGCCGAAGTGATGTTGTGGCTCGCATACCGCTTAGGTATCGCGTTTTCGCGCAATCGGTATTGGATTGCAGTTTTCGGCGCATTTAATTCTGGCGGCGGAATTGGGAAGCGTTCCAGGAAGCCGCCAAAATGAACAAAATTAAATGTGCGCTGATCGGGTCCGGCAACATCGGGACCGATCTGATTTATAAATTGCGGCGCAGCAAAGTGCTGGAGCCGGTCTGGATGGTCGGGATTGACCCGGCTTCGGAAGGTCTGGCGCGGGCTCGGGAACTCGGTGTGAAGGTCACAGCGGAGGGGATTGACGGCCTGCTGCCGCATGTTCTGGAAGATGGTGTCCAGATCGCCTTTGACGCCACCAGCGCCTATGTCCATGCCGAGAACAGCCGTAAGCTCAATGAATTGGGCGTTCTGATGATCGATCTGACGCCGGCGGCGATTGGGCCGTTGTGCGTGCCCCCGGTCAATCTGGCGCAGCACGCGGCCAACTTCGAAATGAACGTCAACATGATCTCCTGCGCTGGGCAGGCGACGATCCCGATCATCCATGCGGTGTCGAGGATCCAGGGGGTCGAATATGCCGAGATCGTCGCCAGCCTGGCATCGAAGTCGGTCGGTCCAGGAACCCGAGCGAATCTGGACGAATTCACCTATACGACCTCGAATGCCATTGAGAAGGTCGGCGGGGCCCGCAAGGGCAAGGCGATTGCCATTATCAATCCGGCTGAGCCGCCACTGATCATGCGCAACACCATTTACAGCGTCACCGATGAACCGCCGAAGCGGGCGGAGGTAACCCAGTCGATTCTCGACATGATCCGGGAAGTGCAGAAATACGTACCTGGATACCGCCTGGTCAACGGGCCGGTCTATGACGGCCATCGGGTTGCGGTGTTCATGGAGGTTGCGGGTCTGGGGGATTACCTGCCGAAATATGCCGGCAATCTCGACATCATGACCGCAGCGGCCACGCGGACCGCAGAAATGTTCGCAGAGGAGATCCTTGCGGGCAAGATCCGTCTCGAACCGAGGAGGGCTGCGTGATGAAGGGCAAAAATTCTCAGGCAGGACGCAAAATAATCATTCACGACATGACGTTACGCGACGGGATGCATGCCAAGCGCGAGCAGATCAGCGTGGCGCAGATGGTTAAGGTGGCGACGGGTCTGGATGCGGCGGGAGTGCCGCTGATTCAGGTCACCCATGGTGCGGGCCTGGGAGGCAACTCGCTGCAGCATGGCCGGGCGCCGCACAGCAACGAGGATTACATTTCCGCGGTGGCGGCCAAGGTGAAGCGCACCAAGGTCTCGGTGCTGCTGATCCCGGGGCTCGGCACCATGCAGGAGCTGCAGTCGGCCTATGATTGCGGGGCGCGAGCAGTTCACTGTGCCACCCATTGCACCGAGGCCGACACCACCCGCCAGCATATTGCCTTTGGCCGCAAGCTCGGCATGGACACCGCCGGCTTTCTGATGATGGCCCATCTGAACACGCCGGAGGGCATCGTCGAGCAGGGCCTGCTGATGGAATCCTATGGCGCCAATGTCGTCTATGTCACGGATTCGGCAGGCTTCCTGCTGCCCGAGGACGTGCGGGCGAGGATCGGCGGCCTGCGCCAGGCGCTCAGGCCCGAAACCGAGATCGGTTTCCATGGCCACCATAACCTTGGGATGGGCATCGCCAATTCGCTCACCGCGATTGAGATGGGCGCGACCCGGGTCGACGTCTCCTCGGCCGGTCTCGGTGCTGGCGCCGGCAATACGCCATTGGAGGTGTTCGTGGCGGTCTGCGACCGCCTGGGGATCGAGACCGGCTGCGACCTCTTCGCCCTGATGGATCTGGCCGAGGATGTCGTGGTCCCCATGATGGACCATCAGGTCCGCATCGACCGCGACTCCCTCACACTGGGCTTCGCCGGGGTCTATTCGACCTTCCTGCTGCACGCCAAGCGGGCGGCGGAGCGCACGGGGGTTTCCGCCCGCGACATTCTGGTCGAGCTTGGGCGCAAAAAGATGATCGGCGGTCAGGAGGACATGATCGAGGACACGGCCCTGACCATGGCCAAGGCGAGAAAAGAGGCAGCTCTAAGTGCCGTCTGAGGTCTGTGGTGTTCAATCGGCCTTGTCGGTCCCCCCGACCCAGGTGAGACGGGGGCCCGTCCCGAGCGCCGTCTGGGGCGTCAGCGGCGCCGGCACATTCACTATTCAATCGTACTTGGTCTCTCCCATGACCAAGGTCCGGACGGGCTGGACGTGATAACCGACACGTTTTCCCGTTTCCGTTTCCCGTCAGTCGTAAGGGGGAGGAAGCCGGGAAACGGGAAAGAAGAAAGAACCGCCGGACACAAAGGGTCGTGCAGCCAATGGCGGCTCTGCCGAGCCGCAAGCACCCTCGCAAGCGTCAGGGGCGTGCTCAATCGTGTGGCCGTCTCTGAGCGCTGCTGCCAGTGGATCTCAATCGTCGTCGGTCGCTCCATGGCCGACCCAACCCGCGCCCGTCCTGAGCGCCGTCTGAAGTCTGAAGTGCCCGCAGCACTCGATCAGACCTGGTTGTCTCCGTGGCTTTGGGGAGCAAGCACACAGGCGGTCCACCATGTGGGAGAGCTGAAATTTCCCCGATTGCCGCGTCGATTGCCGCCACCGTCCACCGTCGCACCCGCGACCAGGAATACAGCTCCTGGAGGGAACGGCGTCTTCCCTACCTTGTTCTTGCGCCTTACGCAGGAGCGGCTTCAACCGGGCCTCATGCGCCGTCTGAGGGGGCCCGCTGCACTCGTGTCGACCGCGCTTCGCCGATGATCAGGGCGCCACGTGCCCAGACGAAAAGCCAGGTCTGGAGCGGCAAGCTGTTCTCAATGCTCAATCGCACACCCCACGCCACATTTCACATTGAGAGACTGCAACTTCCCGATCGCGTTGATTGTCGCCATCACCCCCTCCACTCGGAATTCCGGAACACATCCCCCTTGGCGGAACGGCGACTTTTCCGGCTCTTCCCAACCTTCCGATCTCCAGACCCAGGCCGAAAAAGCCGATTCCGCCCCAAGGTCACTGGCGGCGACTCGGGCTTCCTTCCCCGCCCTTCCTCCCGGGGGAACACATCCTGCCCGCCTGTCGTTCCATCACTCCGCAACCGGAAAACTCCCCAATCGGTTGGAATCGAAGCTTCATCTCGGTAGGAATAGATGCTACCGTCAAGAATGAGGATTTTCGCATGTCTGTCGTGGAAAAACGAAGCATCAGCCTGCCAGCGGAATTGGCCACAGTCATCGATCAGGCTGTGGCGAGTGGAGAATTCGGTAACGCAAGCGAAGTTGTTCGCGAAGCGTTGCGGCAATGGAAGGAGCGTCGTGATCTTCACGGACTTACGGTCGAGGAAGTGCGCCTGCTGTGGGACCAGGGCATCGCGAGCGGCGAGAGACAGGCTTTCCCGGATTCATTTGTCGAGCTTATCAAGCGTCGAGGGCGGGAGCGGCTCGACTGACGACACGCAACGCTGAATTACCTCCCATCCTTTGATGATGATGCCGTTCACATTTTGGTGGGATATCGCAGGAAGCAGACCTGCGGCAGCCGACCAGTTCGTCGAAACGTTGTATGTGTGCACCCATGTTGCTGGTAGACAATCCGCTTGCTGGACCTGCGCGCCCCGATATTGCCGATGAATGTCGCCATCTTGTGTTGGGCAACTATCTGATCCTCTATCGATATCAGGACGGCCAGGTAGACCTGGTCCGTCTCGTGCACGGTCGGCGCAATATCACCAAAGGAATGTTTCTCCAAGCCCTGCAATAGACTACTCGCCAACCTGCGTGGCGCAGATGGTCAAGGTGGCTATGGGGCTCAGAACCGCGCACCCCCACATTCCGAACCGAAATCCGGAATCCCCGCGATAGGTGCATCTGTTGATTCCGCGCAGCCGCAATTCAGTTGGAGATCACGCCGCCTCAACAGTGAATTCCACATGCACCGCATCATACGGGAACGCCACTGAGCCATCCGCGTTGTGTTCAATGATGCCCGCCAGTGCCAGCGCCACGATGTCGTTGTGTACTCCTTTGACGTCGCGATCCAGTATGCGTGCCAACTCACGCACGCTCATCATCCCATCGTGTCCCATCAACGCGCGCAGGACGCCCCAGCGGTTCGGCGTCAGCACGCGATGCATCATGTCAACCGACGCAAAGGAGATGCGCTCACCCTGTGCCTTGCCCTTGAAGGCGGCCTTGGTCCGCGCCTTGACGTTTTCAGTCGAGGAAACGCCGATGTGAACAGTCCTGGTCATCTCATATCTTCCACGCCGTGCCAGAAATCCTCAATCAGTTGATCGATCGTCGTGAACGTGTAGGGATCGGTGCGTCGATGGCCGCCACCATCGCCCACCATCCCGAATACATCCCTGTGGCGGGACGGTGTCTGCCGCACCTTGTTCCTGCGCCTTGCGCAGGAGCGGCTTCTTCCGGCCTCATGCTCTGTCTGAGGGAGCATGAGGGAACTCGCAGCACTCGATCGACATTGCTTGCCCAGAATCACGTTACTACGTGCCGAGAGGCAAGCGCGGTCTGAGGCGGCAAGCTCTTCCCAATCGGCCCCTTCCCAATCGGGCCTTCCCAATCGGCCCGTCCTCAATCATCCCGTTCTCAATCCGCCCTGGTCGCCTCCTCGAATCTGGCGATGATTTTGAGCAGTTCCGTGAGGATGACGGAAGCGTCGTCCTCACGGTAGAGACAGCTCAGGTCGAGCATGACGGGTGGAGATTCCGCCAATGGCAGGAATTTGACGCCCTTGGCCTGAAAGGCCTCGACGGATCGCGGCACGATGCAGACACCGAAACCGGAGGCGACCAGCGCCACGCCGGTGATGGAATCGCCGACGATCTGTTCCACCTGGGGCGTGAAGCCGTGGCGCTCGCACTGGTTGATGATGAAATCGCTGAAATTCGGCCGTGCCACGCTTGGAAACAGCACGAAGGGCTGATCGGCGAGGTCGCGCAGAGACAGGGTATCGCGCTGTGCCAGGGGGTTGGTTTCGTGGACGACGGCGAAGAGGCGCTCCTGGGTCACGAGCTTTGAGGCGATGCCGGGGTATTTGGCAACCAGGCGGTTGAAGCCGACGGTAATCTGGTGGTTGCGCAGCGCCTCGATCTGTTCGGCCTTGTCCATGGTGTGGAGCACGATCCGGACCTCGGGAAAGGCCTGGCGGAAACGCAGGAGAACACGGGGGATTACTTCGAAAATCCCGGAGCCGAAGATGCCGACATCAAGCTGGCCGATCAGGCCTCGGGCCGCCCGCTGGGTGCGCTCGGCGGCCAGCGCGACCAGGGCGAGGATGGTTTTGGCCTCGGCATAGAGCGTGTGCCCGGCGTCGGTCAGTTCCATGCCCTTGACCGAGCGGCGGAACAGTCGTGTGCCGAGATCGTCTTCAAGCTGCTGAATCTGGCGGGTAAGCGGCGGCTGCGAAATGTTGAGGGTGGTGGCGGCGCGGCCGATATTCAGTTCTTTTGCAACCGCACAAAAATAGCGCAGATGACGCAGCTCCATCGCGGCCTCCTGCCGTCAGACCTCAGACCCCTTGCATTGCCATGGACCGGGATAATCCGCCGCGCTGGCAAGCGGACAGACCGAAGAGGTTGCGGTGCAAGAGTAAACATACGCTTCAAGTATCGAGAGTCACCTTCAAAAGTATTTTATTTCGCAGCTTTCGTGGGTCACTTTAAATCGAGGAAAGGCGAAAAAATAAAACGGGAGAGCAGCGGATGGAAACGAAGGAGGAACAGGGTGTTGTCGGAAGCCGCCTTGCGGTGCCGATCACGATCCTTCCTTCCGGCGAGACTTTTCTCGGCGATTCCAGCCACAGCATTCTCGAAAGCATGCATCGCCTCGGCAGGCGCGGTATCCCGGTGGGTTGCCGCAGCGGTGGCTGTTCGGTCTGCAGGATCGAGATTGTCGAGGGGGAATGGCAGCAATGTCGGCCGATGAGCCACGCCTATGTCTCCGACGAGGACATTGAAGCGGGTCGTGTTCTCGCCTGTTGTGTCACCCCGACCCGGAAAATGACTTTGCGTGTGCTTGGCCGGATGCGCAGGGTGATCGAACAGCCGACAGCGGCCTGAACAGAACAGCAGGGAGTGGACCAATGGCTATTACGGGCGTCTTGCGGCCGGGGCACGCGCAGGTGCGTGTGCTCAATCTGGAAGAGGATGTGAAGTTCTATCGCGACGTGCTCGGTCTCGTTGAGATGGGGCGTGACGGGCAGGGGCGGGTCTATTTCAAGGCCTGGGACGAGCGCGACCACCACAGCCTGGTGTTGCGCCAGGCCGATCGCGCCGGCCTCGACATCTTCGCCTTCAAGGTCGACAGTGTCGCGACGCTCAACAAGCTTGAGAAGGACCTCAACGCCTATGGCGTGGCGACCAGGCGCATCCCGGCCGGCGAGATGCTCCATACCGGCGAGCGCGTCAGCTTCGTGCTGCCCTGCGGCCACAATATCGAGCTTTATGCCGAGAAGAAGGATGTCGGCAACGGGCTGCCCTACAGCAATCCCGATCCCTGGTGCAAGGCGGCCGATACCGGCATGGCCCCGACCCGCATGGATCACGCTCTGCTCGGCGGCGTTGAGCTGGATGGCGCCCGCGACATTTTCATGAACGTGCTCGGCTTTTACATGACCGAGGAAGTGGTGGCCGAGGACGGCAAGACCCAGATCGCGATCTGGCTGTCGTGTTCGAACAAGAACCACGACATTGCCTTCGTGCGCGCGCCGGAAAACGGCATGCTGCATCACGTGTCCTATTTCATTGAGACCTGGGAGAGGGTGCTGCGCGCCGCCGACCTGATGTCGATGAACAAGGTTCCGGTCGATATCGGACCGACCCGTCACGGCATCACCCGCGGGGCGACGATCTATGCCTTTGATCGTTCGGGCAACCGCTTCGAGACCTTCTCCGGCGGGTATATCGCCTATCCCGACATGCACAAACTGACCTGGCCGCTCGACACACTGCCGGAAGGTCTCGATTTCCCGCAGCGCAAGCTGCACGAGTCCTTCCTGACCGTGTTCACCTGACCCTCCAGGGCCCCGGAGCCTTTCCAGGCTCCGGGTTCACTGCCTCTGGGGACGTCCGGGGCTTTCCCCAGGCGTCGGACGTCCTCAAGGTTCCTCTTTTGCGCCCCTTTCGCGCTGGAGCTTTCTCGTCATGTTGCAGATCCGGAATTTCATTGACGGCGAATTTGTCGATGGCTCCGAGGGCAAAACCTTCGAAATGCGTTCGCCGCTCAATAACCAGGTGATCGGGCAGGTTGCGGAGGCGAGCCGCGCCGACGTGGCGCGCGCGGTTGAGGCCGGTCAGCGGGCTTTGAAAGGTCCGTGGAAGAAGCTCAACGTCGCCGATCGCGTCGATCTGCTTTACGCGCTCGCCGACGAGATGACGCGGCGCTTTGACGATTTCGTCGCGGCCGAATGCAGCGATACCGGCATGCCGCTTGGTACAGCGCGCCATATGTGCGCGCGTGGTGCCGCCAATTTCAAGATCTTCGCCGACGTGGTCAAGAATGTCCCGACCGAGTTCTTCGAGACCGCCACGCCCGACGGCAGAGGCGCCATCAATTACGCCATGCGCCGTCCGGTCGGTGTGGTCGGGGTGATCTGCCCCTGGAACGCGCCGCTGCTCCTGATGACCTGGAAGGTCGGCCCGGCACTGGCCTGCGGGGACGCCGTGGTGGTCAAGCCTTCGGAAGAGACGCCACAGACCGCGGCTCTGCTCGGCGAAGTCATGAATGCGGTCGGCATTCCCGCCGGCGTTTATAATGTCGTCCATGGCTTCGGCCCCGGCTCCGCCGGTGAATTCGTCACCAGCCATCCGGGCATTTCCGCCATCACCTTTACCGGCGAGACCCGCACCGGCGCGGTGATCATGAAGGCCGCGGCGCAGGGTGCGCGCCCGGTCTCGCTGGAGATGGGCGGCAAGAACGCGGCGATTGTCTTTGCCGACGCCGATCTCGACAAGGCCATCGAAGGTACGATGCGCTCCTGCTTCATGAATACCGGGCAGGTCTGCCTCGGCACCGAGCGGGTTCTGGTCGAGCGGCCGTTCTTTGACAGATTTGTCGCGGCGCTCAAGGACGCGGTGCAGGCCTTGCGGATCGGCCCGCCGGATCAGGCCGGCGTCGCCATGGGGCCGCTGATCTCGCTCGAACATAAGGAAAAGGTTCTGTCCTACTACCGCAAGGCGGTGGAGGAGGGTGCCACCGTGGTTGCCGGTGGCGGTGCTCTGGAAATGCCGGGCGAATTGAACAACGGCGCCTGGGTCCAGCCAACGATCTGGACGGGGCTTGCCGACACTGCGTCGGTCTGCGTCGACGAGATCTTCGGGCCGTGCTGCCATGTGGCGCCTTTCGATACGGAAGAAGAGGCGATTAACCGCGCCAACGCCACCCAATATGGCCTCTCCGGCACCATCTGGACCCAGGATCTGGCTCGCGCCCACCGCGTCGCCGCCGAAATCGAGGCCGGCATCGTCTGGGTCAATTCCTGGTTCCTGCGCGATCTGCGCACGCCCTTCGGCGGCGCCAAGAACTCCGGCATCGGCCGCGAGGGTGGCGTGCATTCCCTGGAATTCTACACGGAGCTGAAGAATGTCTGCATCAAGCTCTGAACTCATTGCAGCGCTTGGCGACGAGCTCCACCAGGCGCTGATGGCACGCAGGATGGTGGCACCTTTATCCGGGCGCGGCCATGGGCTTACAATCGCGGACGCCTACCGCGTCCAGGAGCGCATGCTGTCGCACCGCCTCAAGGCCGGCGAGAAGGTGGTTGGCAAGAAGGTCGGCGCCACCTCGAAGGCGGTGCAGGATCTGCTCAAGGTCAACCAGCCGGATTTCGGGCTGCTGCTCTCGGGCATGATTTTCTCGGAAGGCGAGACCATCCCGATGAGCCGGTTGATCCAGCCCCGGGCGGAGGGCGAGATCGCCTTCATCCTCAAGCGTGACCTGCATGGACCGGGGGTGACGGTGGCCGACGTGCTTTCTGCCACCGAATGCGTCATGCCCTGTTTCGAGATCGTCGACAGCCGCATCCAGGACTGGAAGATCGGCATTGTCGACACTGTGGCCGACAACGCCTCCTGCGGCGTCTTTGCGCTGGGTGGCAGCGCCCGTGATCCGCGCAAGGTTGATCTCGATCTCTGTGGTATGGTGCTGGAGAAGAACGGCGAGGTGGTGGCAACCGGGGCAGGGGCCGCGGCGCTCGGCCATCCGGCCAGTGCGGTGGCCTGGCTTGCCAATACTTTAGGGAGCCTCGGCATTCCCCTGCTCGCCGGCGAGGTGGTGCTCTCTGGTTCTCTGGCAACCCTGGTGCCGGTCGCCGCCGGCGATTGCTTGCGGGTATCGATCGGTGGATTGGGCGAATGCTCGATCCGTTTCGCGTGAGGTGAGGCGATGGCTCTCAGCAAAGAAACGGTTTCAGATCTCGCCGGGTTTCTCGAGCGTGCCGAACTGGAGGCCCGTGCGGTGCCGCAGATTTCGCTGCAGCATCCCGGGATCACGGAGGAAGATGGCTACGCCATCCAGCACGAGATCCGCCGCCGCAAACAGGCGCGGGGGACAAGAATCGTCGGCATCAAGGCGGGGCTGACCTCGCGGGCGAAGATGAAGCAGGTCGGTGTCGACCAGCCGTCTTATGGATTTCTCGCCGACTATTTCGCCGTCAATGACGGCGAGCGCATTGACATCGGCAAACTGATCCATCCCCGGGTCGAGCCTGAGATCGCCTTTGTACTCAACCGGGAACTTGAGGGTCCGGGCTGTCACATCGGGGCGGTGCTGGCGGCAACCGACTTCGTCATGCCGGCGCTGGAAGTGATCGACAGCCGCTATGAGAATTTCAAATTCGATTTTCCGAGCGTGGTTGCCGACAATTCCTCCTCGGCGCGTTTCGTCCTCGGGGGCCGCTGCCGCGCGCTTGAGGATCTCGACCTGCGCACCATCGGCCTGGTGCTGGAAAAGAACGGCGAGCCGTTCAGTTTCGGTGCCGGTGCCGCCGTGCTTGGCCATCCCGCGGCCGCGGTGGCCATGGTGGTGAATCTTCTGGCCCGGCGTGGCGAGAGCCTGCCTGCGGGCACGCTGGTTCTGACCGGTGGCGTCACGGAAGCGGTTCCAGTTGCCGCCGGAGATGTCGTTCTGTTGCGGACCCAGAGTCTCGGTTCTGTGTCGATCGGTTTCAAATGAGACAGCGAGGCGGTCTGGCGAAGCAACGGCGTCTGTCGAAGGCTTTTAAAGTCCGCCACGCCAGAAGCAGGGACCGAAGCAGAGCCGGCTTTGAGAATGCCGGGAAGAAGCCTGCGCCAGCTTCAAGGGAGGGTTTTTCGATGCCACTTGCACAAATTCATCTGCTGAAGGGGCATAGCCGCGCGGCGCTGAAGGGCGTGGTGTCGGGGGTGACCGAGGCGATGAGCCGGGTTCTCCAGTCACCGCTTGAACGTTTCATTGTCTGGGTCACCGAGGTGGACACCGATCTCTGGGGTGTTGCCGGGCGGCCGGCGACGGAGGCGCTTGGCCAAAGTGAGCGCGCTGCGGTCGAAGTTCCCTTCGTCCAGATGGTGCTGATGGAAGGGCGGACCAGGGAGCAGATTCACGGCGTGATGGATGCGGTCAGCGCAGCGATCGCCCAGGCGCTTCAATCGGACAAGTCGCGGGTGCGCGTCCATATCATCGAGGCCCAGCCGGACCATTGGGGTATCGGCGGGGTTCCGTATGCGATCCTGCGGGCCGACGAAATCGCAGCGCGCAAAGCGGCAAAAGCGTCAGGCCCATCGTAGTTGAGCCCGTCAGAGGTCAGAGCCCGCTTGGCGCGGCGGAAATTTCAATTTCCTCGAGCGCGAGACACGCTTCGAAGGTCGTCAAGGTAAGAAACCAGGGGATGAGAGCGGTGGAGAATGTCGGACAAGAGGCGCCGCCAGGCGGGAGCGGAGGCAGCGGGAACGCCGAAGCGGCGGCCTATGTCCGCATCCTCGGGGTTCGTCTCGGCCGCTTCGTCGAGTTCGAATACGCGCTTGATGACGGGCTGTTGTCGGTTGAGCTGATTCTGCCCTTCGCCGCATTCCAGGAATTCTGTCGCGCCCGCAATGCCACGGTGCTGGCGCCGACTGAGGAGGCACGGGCGTCGGAAGTGGAACAGCTGGCGTGGCGGGAAAAACAACCGGGCCTGTTGCAACGGTCCACCAGCCGCAACGGCTGACATCGGGAGGGAATGCAATGACAATCCAGATCAAGACCTTGAACGTGGAGCCGAAGCGCCACACTTTCGCTCATGTCGCCCGGCGGATTGGTGGCGACAAGCCGGCAACACGCTATCAGGAAGGTACGCTCGACGTTCAGGCGACCGCCAATTTCCACTATAAGCCGCTGTGGGAGCCGGAATACTGGACCTACGACCCGCGCAAAACCGCGGTGGTGATGGCGGACTGGTATAAGCCGCTCGATCCCCGGCAGCTCTATTACGCCACCTATAACATCTCGCGCGCCAATATGAACCAGGCGGTGGAGCGCGCCTTCACCTTCGCCGAGGAACGCGACCTGATCGGGAAGACGACGC
Source organism: Alphaproteobacteria bacterium (assembly GCA_009781045.1). Lineage (GTDB taxonomy): Bacteria > Pseudomonadota > Alphaproteobacteria > Rhizobiales > Xanthobacteraceae > Bradyrhizobium. Next base: position 1,112 of record WQYW01000159.1, on the reverse strand, counting down.
CTGAAGCGCGCAGCCAGATCGAGAGGTTCCTGCTGCCGCTACGCCATCTGCACTGGGGCGCCAACATGAACATGACCGAGATCACCCAGCGCGGTTACGGCACCGCCGTAACCGCGCCCTGCATCTTCTCCGCCGGCGATCACCTCGGCATGGCGCAGGTCTTGAGCCGCATCGGTCTGCTCCTCGACGGCCAGTCCGGCGCCAGCCTTGATGTGGCCAAGGAAGCCTGGATGAAGCATCCCTCCTGGCAGGGCGTGCGCCGCCTGATCGAGGACACATTTGTCGAACGCGATTTCTTTGCGCTCTTCGTTGCCCAGACGCTTGCCATCAACGGCGTGATCTTCGACCTCGCCTATAAGATGTCGGATGCCGCCTGGAAGGACGCTCAGATCGCGGTGGCGCTCCTGACCGAATTCATGACCGACTGGCGTGTGGACGAGGGCAAATGGAGCGACAGCGTCATCAAAACGGTGGCGGCGGAAAGCCCGGAGAACCGCCAGCTGGTTTCGCAATGGGCGAAACAGTGGATTTCCCGTGCGGTGGAGGCGGCGGAACCGCTGACGGCAGCAATGCTCGGCGACAATGGCGATCAGGCCCGCCGCGCCGGAGAAACTACCGAGAAGCGGGCGCGCGCGCTCGGGTTGACGCTCTGAAAAGGGAAAGAAGAACCATGTCACAGCTTGCGTCTCTCACGCTCTATCACAATGACGAGGCCCGCCCGATCATTGAGGCCATCCTTGCCGATAACCCGGGCGTCCGGGTCCTCAACATGCCCGGCGCGGTCAAGCTCGACTGCGAAGGGCAGATTGTCGTCAATCGCGCTTCTGTCGAGGAGCGCATGGGGCGGGAATGGGATCCTCAGGAAATCCATATGGTGCTGATTTCGATGGCCGGACATCTCAATGAGGACGACGACCAGTTCACCGTGGGCTGGAAACATTGACGGGGAGGAAAAAATGACCGTGAAAAAATTAGGTCTCAAGCAGCGCTACGCCCATATGACCCGCGGGCTCGACTGGGAAACCAGTTACCAGCCCATGGACAAGGTATTCCCCTATGACAGTTTCGAGGGGATCAAGATCAAGGACTGGTCGGCCTGGGAAGACCCCTTC
>WQYW01000158.1 GCA_009781045.1 Alphaproteobacteria bacterium | reverse complement strand
TTCCACCAGGACCCGCTTGCGATCGGGATCACTGTGCAGACGGATTCACGATCCCCACAGCGGAAACTCAGGCCCTGCGCGCCCGGCTGTGACGTTGGAACCGCGAGCGCCTGTGATCGTGCTCAATCCGCGGTCCAGCCGCCGTCGAGCACCAGAGACGAGCCGGTCATCAGTGTTGATGCGTCGGAAGCCAGAAACAGGATCGCGCCGGTGATCTCGTCAAGACGGCCAAGCCGCCCGAACTTGATCTTATGCAGCACCTCGCTGCGGAACCCGGCATTCTCAAAGAAAGGCCGGGTCATCGGCGTCTCCAGAAAGGTCGGCGCGATGGTGTTGACGCGGATATTGTGGGGCGCGAGTTCCACCGCCATCGCCTTGGTGAAGCCCTCGACGGCGTGTTTGGTGGCGCAATAGACCGAGCGCCGGGCGGCACCGACATGCCCCATCTGCGAGGATGTGTTGATGATCGAACCGCCGCGTCCGGCCTCGATCAGACGCCGGGCGACGGCCTGGGCGACGAAGAAGGTGGCGCGCAGGTTGAGGCGGAGCACCCAGTCAAAATCCTCAACGCTCACGTCCACGAAACTGGCGGGCCGGTTGGTGCCGGCATTGTTGCAGAGAATGTCGAAGGGATCCCTGGCGCACACTGCCTCACGCACCGCCGGGACATTGGTAACGTCGAGAACCAGGGCCTCGGCACGCCCGCCGCGTTTCCGCAATGCGCCTGCGGCGGCCTCCGCCGCGGATTCATGGATGTCCACGATCGTGACATCGGCACCGGCGTCCGACAGCGCACAGGCCGCGGCAAGCCCGATGCCGCCACCCCCGCCGGTGACGAGGGCACGCTTCTGATCAAGGCGGAAGGAGGGGGTCGGGGTGAGTTCCATGGCAGACCTTTCCTGTGCTGACGGCTGGCTCCACCCGACGCGGCCTGCGCCCCGTTTCCAGGATGCGGGAGCCGGAGGCCGGATGATTTGCCCTCCATAAAGTCAACGAAAGCGACGTTGCGGGCTCCAGGCCCGCGAGCCCGGATTGCTCTGAGACATCTCCGCCTGTCCCCTTTTCCGGATCGCACGAAACATTGCCGGAAGGATGGCTGGAGGATATCACAGAGCACAAGAACAGACCTCACGGCTGCTCCTTGCGCGCAAGCAGCGCCTTCCTCATCTCACGCTCCAGCGCCATCAGGGCCTGCGACAAACCCCGGCCCGGTCTCCCGGAAAAACGGGACGGCCGCAGTGGGACAAGAGAGCCTTTAAAGGCTCTCTTGTCCCCTGAGGGGCTTTTGGTCCGGGAACAGCTTGGGTCCATCAACACGTTCGGCCCCCAGAGCCATGGATACATAAAGATCGCCTTCCGGTTACGCCGCCTTCGCGGCCGAGATGCCGGATCTCTGGGCCTCAAGCTGCTCCTCAATCTCCTCAATCGAACGCCCCCTGGTCTCAATGCCGAAGATGACAAAAGACAGCGCCGAGAGCACGTACCAGGCGGCAAAGAACAGGAATGCGGCCTGGTAGGACACCGAAGCGGCAGGCGCGGTCGAGGCCGAGGCCCCGACAATCAGGGCAAGCCCGAGCGGCCCGATGGTCTTGCCGAGGCCGCCGAAGCCATAGGCCGCCCCCATGCCCGAGGTGCGCAGCGTGGTCGGCCATACTTCACCCGAATAGGGTCCGACCACCGCCATGCTGCCCTCGCCAAAGAAATAGGCGATCATCAGCATGCCGAGAAAGAGCGCGGCAACCCCGGCGAAGGCGGCACCGAAAAAGGCAGCGATCACCATCATCACCGCCGAGCCGGCCCCGCACAACACGCCAGTGGCCCGCCGCCCGATTCTTTCTGCCAGGACCGACAGCACCACGCGGCCCGCAAGCGCGGCCAGCGTGACGAAAATCATGTAGAACGCCGCCTGTTGTGGCGGCACCTGAAGGAACTGGACGATCAGGGTCGGCGACCACAGCGTCAGGCCGTAATAGCCGGTCTGGGTACCGAGATTGGAGATCCAGGACACCGCAACGCTGCGCGGATAACGAAACAGTTCTCTGAGCCGCGGCTTCGGTCCCTGGCGCACCACGGCAGTGAGCGGAAGCGTTTCCGGATCGACCTTGAGTGCCCAGGCAACGGCCTTGCGGGCCTCTTCCAGGCGACCGTTCTGAACCAGCCAGCGCGGCGATTCCGGGATCCAGCTGCGCATCAGCAGCGTCACCAGGGCGAGCACCACACACACCCCCATCAGACCACGCCAGCCGATCGTGCCGGCCAGCAGCGTCACCAGCGCCGAGCCGATCAGGAAACCGAACGGCACCGCCGAGGTCACGAGGCCGGTGACGACGCCACGCTTGTTGGTGGGCACGAATTCCTGAATCAGCGGCAGGTCGACGCAATAGAGTCCGCCGGCACCAAACCCGATCAGGAAGCGGAACACGGTGAGATAGATCCAGCCGATGTCCTTACTTTCCGGCGTCACCACCAGAGCTCCGGTCGCCACCGTGAACACCGCAATCGTGGTCAGAAACACCTTGCGCCGGCCGATGGCATCCGACAGCCAGCCGAAGAACGCGGCGCCCACCATGGAGCCCACCCCCGACGCCAGCAGGATCACCGAAGACAGACCGAACGTCAGCTGCCAGGGCTTGGCGATGAAGGTGAGGACGAACCCGATCAGGAAATAGTCGAGGAACTCCAGCACCACGCCGAAGGTTCCCGCGGCAATCAGCTTGATCTGATTGCTGGTCAGTGTTTCCTGTCTGTCGAGCGCCTGCAACATGATGGGGTCCTCCTCTCACGACCTCACGAATGTTGTCCCGCATGTCTCAGGCGCGCCCGTCGCACCCGTCCCGCGGGGTCGTCACCGCTGTGATGCACCACGCAATTCCCGCGCACGTCATCACACGCTATTGGCGGCAGCACTGGGCAAGCCGGGGTCCGCACCCCTCCCTCACTTGATGGCCTGTGGATTGATCGGAGAGCCGGCACCGCCGGGCAGATGCATCGGCGGCGCGCTAAAGAAGAACTCGTAGACCTTGTCCCCGGCACAGTCCTCGGCAAGCTCCTTGAGATAGAAGATCTCGCCCATCGACAGACCGATCGCCGGGATCACCACCCAGTGCCAGGGCTGGTTGGCCTCCGTGGTCTCGTTGGGCCGCACCTCGCAGCCCCAGGTGTCGGTGCACAGCGCGGCGATGTCCTTTTCGCGGATCCAGTGGCAGGTCTCAAAAGCCACACCCGGCGCGTCGCCGCCGGCATAGCCGGTCCAGTCGGAATTCCGGAGACAGCGCTCCTGGTGGCCGGTGCGCACCAGGACGAAATCGCCCTTGCGCACTTCCACACCCTGCGCGGCCGCGCAGGCATCCAGATCGGCGCTGCTGATGGCCGTGCCGTCGGCCAGTGAATCGACCCCCTTGAAACGCGCCACATCGAGCAGCACACCACGCCCCACCATCTTGTCACGCACATTCTCGATACCGTTGCGCCGCGCCCCGCGGGCATCGACAAGGCGGGCATCATAGCCGTTATACATTTTGTCATCGAGGAAGATGTGGCACAGCGCGTCCCACTGGGTCGAGCACTGACAGGGCAGGTTGATGGCATCGTCGGCGTAGCGGAGATATGCCGGCCCTTCATCCTGGAGGCCTGCCGCCGCATCGGTCCCGGTCGCGAGCATGGTGTGGATCGGGTTCCAGCGCCCGCCGAACAGACCGGACTGGATCGGCTCCTTGAGCGACAGGCCGAGGGCGAAGACCCGGCCCTTCCTGATCAATCGACCAGCAGCAATCACGTCCTCCGCTGTGATGTTGTTGAGCGTTCCGATCTGATCGTCCCTGCCCCAGCGCCCCCAGTTGGAGAGCTTTCGCGCAGTTTCATAAATCATTGCTCTGGTCAGGGTCATAGCCCGCCCCATCATTTGTTATCGATCGATAATTAACGATATCGAAATATCATTCTCTGAGGTTGTCAAGCGCCTTTTTACCCTTTTTACTTCCGTAATCATCCGATAGACAAACGCGTGCGGGAAGCGCGCCCCGCGCCTCCTCCCGGCCAGCAGATCATTGACAGGACGCGAAGAAAACGTGCCACGCCCCCCCTCCAGGCGATCCCCGTCATTGCGGCCCGCCGCAGCCCTCCGTAGCCGGGTACCGGCCAACGCACCCGTTGCGCGGCGCACCCGGCGCCCGCCCGCAGACCGCCGCCGGGAAATTGTGCTCAAGGCCGCCGAATTCTTTTCCCGCTACGGTTTCGACGCCTCGACGCGGGACTTCGCAAAATTCATCGGACTCAGTCAGCCCATCATCTACCGCTATTTCCGCACCAAGCAGGCGCTGATCCGCGAGGTCTGCAGCGTGGTCTATCTCGGGATCTGGGACGAGCGCTGGGATGAGATCCTGCTCGACGGCCGCGTCCCCTTACGCGAGCGCCTGATCGAATTCTATAATCAATACACCGACGTGATCATGAACCCGCAATGGCTGCGGCTCTATCTGCTCGCCGGCCTGCGCGAGGTCGAGATCAACAAGCTCTATATCAGCCTGGTCGAGGCCAAGATCATCCGCCGCATCATCATCGAAAGCTGGAAGGAGCACGGCCTCGGCCGCCCGGACCTGATTCCCGACGCCGACATGGAAATCGCCTGGACCCTGCAGGGGGGCCTGTTCTATTTCGGGGTGCGCAAGCTGATCTATCGTGTCCCCGTCCACACCGAGAAACGGGACATGATTGCCCACGCTGTGGACCTCTTTCTCACCGGTTACGGCGCCATGCTGGAGGCCCGCAAAGAGGCCCCCGCGAGCGCCGACGGGGCTTCGCCGGCATGACCGGCGCATCTCCTTTCAGCGCCACACTGCAGGCCCATGCGCCAATCCCTGCGCGAACTGCGATGAAATCCGCACCCGCTGCGATGATCGGGCGCGTGAGAGGAAATCTGTCGCTGGATCTTTGATCCTGCTCTTCGCGCATCGCCCACTGCGCCAGGATCCGTTCACTCCGGGACCGCTTCACTGGCGTCTCGCCCACTGCGCCATTTCGCGTCACAGGAACTCCAGGTGTCCCGGCCCTCGACGCAGCGGATCCCGTGTCTCGGGCGCCGTGCCGAGCTGCGCAGGATCCGTTCACCCGGGACCACGGCATTGCTTCGGCTCACGGAAGGGTCCTCGATCAGCCGCAGGAGGATGCGAACCGCCTTTTCGACCATCGGCTTTTCCGGCTGCGAAGAGGTGGTGAGATCGAAGCGGGGCCAGTGCGCCAGCTCAACATCGTCAAAGCCGACGATAGAGAGGGCGCGCTCCGCAACGCACAGCGAAAACCCCGTGTGCCCCCAGGATGACAGGTCTTCGAGGTCATTGACGCATCACCGCGCAATATCTTCCAGATCCTGTAACTGCCCACGTCGAGCAAAGGCGGTGTGCCAGCAGGCATGATCTTCCATTTTCCTCTTCCCCACGCACACCGACGCCACATTGACTACCTGCTCTCTTCCGAATTCCGAAAAGACCGCCCCATTATTGCCGCATCCAACTCTCGCTTCGTTCGGGGACATTCAAATTGAGCACCGGAAACAGTTCTGCTTTATCAGCAGCAACAGGTCCGGCAGATTGCACCTTTTCAATCGGCTCTGCCGAACAGGAGAAAGTCGGGGACCTGCAAAGCAGAGACCGTCAAGAGGCGATTTCGGCACATTTCCAGTGACGAGGTCTCGAAGCTCCATCAACAATCGCCCAAGAACGTTCATCCCCACAAGCTTCTCTTCATCGAATGCTTTGGCCCCCCAAAAATCATCCTTCCGCGATTCCTTTACAATCGGTTTATCTCCGGTAGACATGAGCAGACGGGGCACGCAGTAAAATTTTTTGCAAATTTCATCCGCAGACACCACCGCATAACTTTGACGCGCTCGCTCTCCCAGTCAGCACGCGAGTCATTCCGATAAGGCTCTGTTTTCAACTTCGCTGTCGTCGGACTGGCTTGCTCTATGACAGGTCGCTGCAATTCAGTTCGGTGAGGAAATCTGCAAACCTGATACAACGCCTCAGAGGTTCCAATTCGGACTCCGTTCACACACGGCGGAAAGCCCGCAGCCATGTTTGATAATCCGCCGAACGCATCCTTCGTCCGCAGAAAAACCACCGCTGCGCTGCGCTCATATTGCCGAACATTCCCTCGCGACATTCTCACCTCGAAAACTCATCCCCCTCATAGACCTTTCGTGGCAGAAACGGGTGCCACTTTCCCGAATGGATGTCCTGACCTCCCCAGCCGCCAGACCAGCCACAACCTGTCCTTGATGAGACCGCCGCCTCACTGCGCCTGGACCCGTTCACGCCGGGACGACTTCACCGGCGTCTCAAGGCGCTGGCGCTATTTCGCGCTACCGGAACTCCAGGTCTCCCGGCCGTCGATGCAGAGGATCCCGGTTTTTGGGCGCCGTGCCGAGCTGCGCAGGATCAGTTCACCTGGAACCACGGCATTGCTTCGGCTCGAGGAAGGGTCCTCGATCAGCCGCAGGAGGATGCGGACTGCCTTTTCCGCCATCGGCTTTACCGGCTGGGAATAGGTGGTGAGATCGAAGCCGGGCCAGTGCGCCAGCTCGACATCGTCAAAGCCGACGATGGAGAGGTCGCGCGGTACCTCGAGATTGAACTCGTGGCGGGCCACCTGCAGCGCCGCCAGTGCCATATGGTCGTTGGCACAGAAGATGGCGTCGGGGCGCTCCTTGCGGCCCAGCAGATCGCGGGTTGCCGTCATCGCTCCCTCAAAAGAATAGCTCCCGACCACCCTCGCCGGCGGCGCCATGTTGTGGTCGGCGAAATAGCCGAAATAGCCGCGCTCCCGGTCGCGGCTCGTGGAGGCATCCTCGATCCCGGCGATATAGGCGAAGCGCTGGTGGAGACCGGCGACGAGGAAGCCGGCAATCTCAGAGCCCCCTTTGACGTTGTCGCCGGTGACGCTCGAAACAGCGCTGTTGCGGGTCTTGCGGTTGATGAGCACGATCGGCACCCCGGCCGTCCGGCATTCCTCCACCAGGGCCGATGACAGCCGCGCCGAGGCCAGAACGACCGCCTCGGCATGGTAGCGCAGCACGTCCTCAAGCACCGGATCGGCGGCACCGTCGGCGGCGTTGAAGGCGAGGATGCGATACCCCGCCTCCCCCAGCCGGTCGGCCAGCGCCTGCAGCATGGAGGGATAGAACTGGTTCTCAAGATAGCCCATGGCGACCGCAACCAGCCCGGAGCGGCGCGTGATCAGGGACCGGGCGAGCAGATTGGGCCGGTAGCCAAGTTCGGCGGCGGCCTCAAGCACGGCCTTGCGGGTCCTGGCCGAGCAACTGGCGCCTTTGGTGAAGACGCGGGAAACCGCCGACTGTGACACCCCGGCACGCCGCGCCACGTCGACCGCGGTCGGCACACTTGCACGCCTGACGCCCGAATCCGGCTTCATTGCTGGCGGCTCCAGACCCCTCTCGGCCCTTCCCGACATGGAATTTTTGCACACTGCGGCCTGAAAAAACACGGCTCGCGCTGAAAAATCCCGCCTGGGAGGTTAGCGCCGTTGGGGGGCCTCCGCAAGCCCGGGACCGCTCTTTTTGCATACGAATGCAAATTTGTCTTGCGTCCCGGCGGGAAATCGGGCTGTAATCCTTGCATTCGTATGCAGGGGCAGGAGCACGATCATGGCGCGATGGCTCAAAAAGGGGCGCGATACAAACGAGATCCGCAAAAACGATGCCGAGGTCCGGACCATCGTGGAGGGTATCCTCGCCGACATTGCCGCGCGCGGTGACGCCGCGGTGCACGAACTCTCAGCCCGCTTTGATCACTGGGAGCGCCAGGATTTCCGCCTCACCGACCAGGAAATCCGCGACTGCATCAGTGAGGTTTCGAGCCGCGACATTGAGGACATCAAATTCGCGCAGGAGCAGGTGCGGAATTTCGCGATCGCCCAGAAAGAGTCCCTCCACGAAATCGAGGTCGAGCCCCTGCCCGGCGTCATCCTCGGCCACAGGATTCTGCCGGTCCGTTCCGTCGGCTGTTACGTGCCGGGCGGCAAGTATCCGATGGTGGCCTCCGCCCATATGTCGGTGGTCACCGCCAAGGTCGCGGGCGTCGGCCACATCGCCACCTGTGCGCCTCCATTCCAGAACCGTCCCGCTGCCGCCATCGTCGCCGCACAGCATCTCGCCGGGGCCGACGTGATCTACTGCCTGGGTGGCGTCCAGGCGCTGGGCGCCATGGCACTGGGCACCGAGACGATTCCCGCCGTTGACATGCTGGTCGGTCCCGGCAACGCCTATGTCGCCGAGGCCAAACGCCAGCTCTTCGGCCGTGTCGGCATCGACCTCTTCGCCGGCCCCACCGAGACCCTGGTCATTGCCGACGACACGGCTGACCCCGAGGTCTGTGCCACCGACCTTCTCGGCCAGGCCGAGCATGGACCGGATTCCCCTGCCATCCTCCTCACCAATTCGCAAACCCTCGCCCAACAGACCTTGGTCGAGGTCGAGCGGCTCCTCCAGATCCTGCCGACCGCCAATAATGCCGCCAAAGCATGGGCCGGTTACGGCGAGGTCATCGTCTGCGACGACGAGGCGGAAATGGTCAGGGAAGCTGACCGGATTGCCTCCGAACATGTCCAGGTCATGACCCGGGATCCCGATTACTTCCTCACCCACATGAAAAACTACGGCTCCCTGTTCCTTGGGCCTCGCACCAATGTCGCCTATGGCGACAAGGTGATCGGCACCAATCACACTTTGCCGACCCGGAAGGCGGCCCGTTACACCGGCGGCCTCTGGGTGGGGAAATTCCTCAAGACCTGCACCTACCAGAAGGTCCTCACCGACGAGGCCACCGTCAAGGTCGGAGCCTATGCCTCGCGCCTGTGCATGCTCGAGGGCTTTGTCGGTCATGCCGAACAGGCCAATATCCGCCTGCGCCGCTTCGGCCACCTCAACGTGCCTTACGGATCCGCCGCGCCATAGCAAGGGAGGGACTGGACCCCCCTTCCCGGCCCGCTCTGCTGCCAGCGTCCGCCGCTGCGCAGCAAAGCGCCAGACATTGCTATATCGGGCGATAGAGCCGGCCCCCCGTGGGGACTGTGGGGGCCGGCTGACGCGAGCGAGCCGAATCTGCTCAGGACGGCGCCGATTGCCGCAATTATCTCATCCCCGGAGGATGGACTCTCCGCGCGCCGGAGCATGCCGTCGTCGCCGGTTGATTTCCGCGTCAAGCCCCTCCAGCCACTCCGCCACATCCGACGCGAAATAGAACACGCGCCCGGACGCCTCGATATGGACCGGGCCGCTATTCCTCGCACGGTCCTTGCGCAGGCGGGTCCCCGACGTCCGGAAAAACGCCGCCACCTCTGCGGAATGGAGGAGCCGGTCGTTGCCGAGATCGAGGAACTTTGAAAGTTTCGAGAGGAACGGCGGCTCCGCAGATGCGGGGAATCCCCGAACCTGGCCCTCGCGGGCGACAGCGTTCTCAGCAAGACGCTTCATCCTCTCGAGATCGCTCTTCGCTGCCTGGATGTCGCGCTCGATCACAGGGTGGCACAAGCACCCCCTGGCGTAAATCCTCCCGCAGCCCGGGCACTCCGGATAGATTTCGTGTGCAAGCTTTCCGATCCCGCATATCTCCTTCTCCGTCGCCTTCCGCGTCAGACCTCGCATCAGACACTTAACCAACTCATGCTTTTCCGGCGTCATTTTAACTCCATGACTGCTGCCTGGGTTATGTGAACAGGTTGCTCAAATCACGTTTCCCGTCTCCTCCTTTCTCTCTCTCTCAGAGCCCGACTTTCTTCTCAACCCGGCACCTCAATTTCCCGGATCCCCCCGCCGCATCGCCCGATTCCCTCAGATCGCGAACTGGCCGAACCGCAGGAGCCGGCCTTCCCGTGCTCCATCTCCTGTCGGCTGCGACTTCGCCGATGCTCTCTCGCCCCTGAAACACCACCGCAGGTCGGGAGCATTGTCGCGGCGTTCATCCCATAGGACCCAGGGCCAATCCATCTATCCCGCAGCCGGACAATTCGAAGTGCCCATCGCTGCGGCTCGAGGACGGCCCTGGTTTCCCGGTCACCGTCCCCGCGCCGTTGCCGCCGCCCGGCACCCACGTCTTGCGGGCTCATTCCCTTTTGCGCCTGGGTTTGCTCCTCTGGGTCTCCGCCCACGCATTTAGCGTGGACTCCAAATAGAGCTCGCGACCGCAGATACGGACCGAAGCCGGCCCGCGGCCCGCCGCGCGATATTTCCGCATCGTGCGGGCGTGGAGGCCGACATGCTCTGCCGCCTCCCACAGACGCAGCAGCCGATCGCAGAAGATATCGCTTTTCCGGTCCGCAAGGCAGGGCGGGGGCGTTGTCGCATTGTCACCGCGCATCTCTATCTTCGCTGCCGCATCCTCGTCCGCAGCGCCCTTCCTCCTCGCCCTCAGAAATTCGTCCCGGATTTCCGGGTAGTGTGCGCAATTGCCAGGATCCACCCTCCTGCAGGTGGCGCATTTCGGGAAAACTTCCACCATGAGTCTTGCCAATAGGCAAAACTCCTCCCACACGGGTTTCTGCGTCAAAGCATCCATCAGACGGGCGATCATTTCCGGCGTTTCGGGAATCATATCAGCTCCTTGGTTCGGGCCCCCGTGCACCCTTACGACTCGCAGAAGAACGGTTCCTCCTCTCTCAAAGGGGAAATTGGGCGTTTCGATGCGAGGCCGCGATGGCAGTCACCTCGCCGCATCGTCCGGCGCCGTAGGCGCGGAATCGGGTTAAGGTTCAAAATTGCTCGCTGTGATGTGCTCCATGTTCAATGTCGGGTCGGATGAAGGCCGCAGACGATGCCTGGCTGCCGCGGGCCGCGGATGACCAGAGCGGTAACTCCTGCCAGCGACCTGTGTACGGGAAATACCTCCACCTGAAGGCTCAGGCTTCGCTCGCCGCCCTCCTCGCACCATTGGCGGTTGCGACGACGGCACTCTGAATCCCATTCTCGCAGGCCGGCCTTCAGTCGCGGGTGGATTTCCGCTTCCTTGTTTCCAGCCATGCTCTGACGTGAGATTCGAGATAGAGCACGCGTCCCGGAATCTTGACATATGCCGGTCCGCGTTTCTTCGATCGATCCCTGCGCAGGCTGCTCTCAGAGCGGCGGATGAGCCGCGCCACCTCGATCGGATAGAGCAGCCGGTCGTGGGCCAGATCGATCTCCTTTGCCGGTCCCGCAAGTTCGGGCGGCTTTGCCGCATCGTCTGCAGCGCGGGCGTCGCGGTCAGGATCCGCATCCTTCTCCGCCGGATGCGGCATGCTGTCTGGATCTTTTGCTGTCATCTGGATTTCGCACTGAATATTTGGGTGACGGGTGGACCTCCCAGGGCCCTGGAGCACTCCCTGAAAGGAGAGTTCACCTTGCCGAACCGTCGTCTTCCGGCGCATTCGCGCACCGAAAGACGACGCACATCATTCCGCGAAGCGATTCCCCGGCTCTCATGCTGCGCGGACGCAGGCCTGACAGACTATTCGGTGCCCGCCTGGCGAAGCGGGATCGGCTCTTTCTGCCTGGCTGTCCCGGCCCGTTTCCGGGCGCAGGACATCGTCACCGCACGATCACTCGCGAGAAGAATGGCGCAGGTCGCCGGGTCGCAGTCGCGATCGCAGCCAGTGCAACAGGCGCTGATCTCCGTGGCACGCGCGCAGAGCCTCGCCTCCTCGTCATCTGTCCCGCTGTCTTCCCCCTCATCCGGATCCTCAAAGTCTTCTTCGTCCATCTCCGCCTCTGTATCCGCGCCACAGACATCTGCCCACGCATCCACGGGCCAGATTTCGTCGCACGTATCAACAGGCCACACATCCTCCCACGCTTCAGCCGGGCACAGCTTTCCCCACCTGTCACGGTGGCAGATATTCCCCCACATATCAGGCGGACAGATTTTTCCCAACGCATCAAGCGGCAGGACATGTCCAGACACATCAAGCTGATCAATGCGGTCTGACCGGACGTTTGCCAGATCGAAGCTGTCTCGTAGCATTCTCACTCCTTTGTTTGTGGTGCGATCTTGTCAAAAGGACGACAAAAGGTAGCCCGCGGCCCGGGCATAGCCCGGGCACGAGTGAATTCCTGAAATGGGGATCGTATTGACGCAGCCGAGCTATCGTGACCGGTCACTTTCCGGCACGATCCGCAACTCGATGGCTGAAGGGCTGCCGCGGAACCCGACTAGGAAATGCTCATTCCGTTCTCCTCGACATCATGTGGATGATCACATGTCTTTTTGGGTTGGGGGGAGATTTAGGTAGTTCGTAGCCCGGTACGGTTTCATAGCACGCCGATTTATAAATGCGACTCCGAAATCGCGCATTGGCGAAAGTTTTTTTTCCAAAGAATAGACGATATTGTGGAACTCACAGTCGTCATCCAATGTCCCGCGGCCAGTTTCCGTTGCCCGCCTCAATTGCCAGCAGACGTTGCAAAGGGAGTGCCGCCTTGCGGAATCAATTCCGCCGCGCATCGCAGAAACCCACCTATTACAGCATTGTCTTACTAGCAGACGCACAGGTTAAGTGTTCGAATCATGTCGCCTTCGTGACGCGGATGCGACGAAGCGGGGATCTGCGTCCGAGCGGGAGTCTGGTTTCGCTCGCGTGGCGGAATTGGAGACACGATCGCCGGCATGCGCAGATTTCCCTTTAAAAAAAGGGGGATCCGGAAACTGTATCCTGCGGTTCCATTTCGCGTGAAGGCACCACTGCGGTGATGATGCAAGCGTTTGAGGCTGAAATGTGGAGGAAGAAGGCGGTTCTGCGGCGAACGTCTGTCGGTTCCAAAAGCGCAAAATCGGAACTCAGGCTGACATCTATCAACGGTTGCGGATCTGCGCCCGACTTGAGGGATCGCACATCACCGTATCCGCGACGACGGTGGACCGGGAGGAATCGGCAACAGGCGACTTCTCCCAGAGCTGGGCACAGTTTTGCCGGACCCGCTGTTTTCAGAGAACCGCCCGATCGGCGCTCGCGACCCGAAAACGCCAACAAGCTGAACGTGATAGTCGCCCTGGCGCCGCTCCATCTGCTTATTAGGGCAAAAAGTTGCTAGCTCTCCATAGTGACGATTGATTCAAGTGATGTTGCCGGATCTCATTTTCAGCGGCAGAAGTGTCGCTGTGGAAATCACCATCATTGATATTGCGGCGTGCTACTGAGGCAGCAGACAGAGTTCGGGAACTCGACCGACGCTCACCTGATCGCATTGTGGTGCCCGAGAGACACAGAGACGGCACCCGAAGGCTGAGCGCAGCGGGAGTGCGGCTCAGATCTGTGGCTTCGTGACCCGAATCGGGGTGCCACGTTTTGGCCTCGGGAATATGGAACCGGGAACCAGGGTCGGCGCCAGGTTTCCCGTGTCGAGGGACAGCAGCCATGCTGGCAGGCGCGTTCCCAGCGGAAATGTGGAGAGGGTGGCAATTCCCCAGGCTGACTGCCGAGATTCCCCAAGGCTGAGGATGTCCAAGGCGCTTCCATAAAGATCGGCGATGGTGCCAAGCGGGTGCGATTATTTCTGTGGGTAAGTTCGCCGCGATTCCGTTTTGTTCATGGTGCGATTCGGATCCGTTCCCCCATCGAGTCGCTAGCATCATTGAAGTCGGTGGCTGACTGGACCTCTTGT
>WQYW01000157.1 GCA_009781045.1 Alphaproteobacteria bacterium | reverse complement strand
TTGCCGTCATCTTCGCCGGCTTTCCCGACCTATCGGATCAGACGCCGTCGTTGTGCCGCGCCGCAAGCTCGCTATCAAGTTCCATGGTCAAGGCGTCCTCCATGACCGGCAGCAGCGCACGATCCTCCTTCTCGATATGGGAGATCAGGCGCTCGTTCAGTTCGCCGCAGAGCCGACGCAGTTTTCCCCAGTCTTCTGCGGAAAAGCCTCCGTCTCGCCCGCCTTGCGCCAGCGTGATGACGTCGCGGGCGACGTCGAGCAGAACATGGTGCTCTTCGAGCAGCAGCTCGCAGAGCGCCCCTTCTCCATACTCGGTGACGACCGGAAACAGCGAGGTCTCCTCGAAGTCGAAATGCCCCGTCACCTCGACGTTGAGCGCCTTGCAAAAACGGTCGATGAAACGACGATAGGCTTCGTCGATCTGCGGCGGCTCCCGGCGGGAGGTAAACATGCGCTCAACCTCCGACAGCAGCGCCAGCGTTGCCACATGATCGTCATAGAGAATACGTGTGCAGAAATATTTGAATGTCATGACCGTTCACCCTCTCGCCAAAAGGTCGATACGTGCGACAACGCGCCTCACCGGAATTTTAGGATGTCTGAACGCCAGGAAGGATTCCCAGCGAACCGGTGTCCCAAGGGGTTTCAGACCAGAAAACGTTCCGGACCGAAAGAGGAAAGAGTTCAACCGCTTCAAGAGACTTCGCGCCTCAAGGACTGGCACGCCTCAACTCCCGGCCGCAAACACACCTCGCTTCACTCTCAAGGATTCGAGGCCTTCCGATTCGGAATTCCCGGCAACTGGTAAGGTCTCTCCCGCCAGGACCTCACCCGCCTCCCATGCCGCAGCGCAGATCGCTCACGCGGGTGAAGAAAAAGACCGGCCCTTTTTGAACGCTCCCGCGTCTGGCGGGTAAAAAGGGCCGGCAGAGTTTTCCTTATGTGCAGGATCTTTAAGTCAGCGCCAAAGTGAACGTCACCTCCTGCGTCGGCCAGAAGCCGAGGCGGTCGAGGAAAGCGATCAGACCCGGATTGTTCCACACGATCTGGGTCCGGACACGATCCACACACAGACCCTTGAGCTGCGACAGCAATTGGGTCATCAGCACGCTGCCGACGCCCTGTCCGAAGAATTCGGGATTGACCCCGAGCGTGTCCATCACCGCTGTGGTCTCGGTACGGCCGAACTCACCATAGTCCACCCGCGCCATGATAAAGCCCGCCGGTGTGCCATCGATTTCAGCGAGCATCGACAGCCGCACGCCGTTCTTGCGCAGCGCCTCGTTGACCTTGCGGTCGTAATAGGCGGCGCGATCGAGATTGGTGACACTGCGGTCGATCGACACCACCGCCGACAGATCCGAACGCTGCAGGGCACGCACCGCGATGCGGTCCGCCGACAGGTCCGTCTCCTCGCTGTCCACCGCAGCCTTGGCCTCCACGGCGCAGGCGCGATCAAGCACGATGCGCGCATCAAGCTTGAATCCGACACCGGCAAGAAAGTGCAACATGGCGTTGTTGGTCCACTCGGATTCGGTCCGCAACTCATGCGCCCCGCGGCCCCGGGCCGCGGTCTGCAACTCACGGATCAGGGCCCGCGCCCCGCCCCGCCGGCGCGAGGACAGCGAGGTGCCGATGGCGTCAACCACGGCGACCGGATGACGCCCGCCGAACTCGCCGTCGAGCATATGGGCCAGCGCAAACCCCTCGACCACGCCATTGTCGACAAAAGCCAGCGAAATAAACACCCTCGGATCATCAAGATTTGCCGCCAGGCGGTTCTCAAAGAAGCCGCGGCGCTGCCGACCCGTGATTTCCAGATCGATGGCGACCACCCTTTCGAGATCTTCCGCAGTCAACCGGCGGATTCGGGTATTCGCGCCCACCTGGGCCTGAGAGTTCGGCATGACATTCCTCCAAAGCGAAGCGGCTGACACTGTAAAATCTGATTTCGGTACTTATATGCGAACATTATCGCCAAGGCAAGGGTCACCGAGCAGGGCTTTCAGTGAAATCCCTCGAACCGATTCGGGCTTTGCGAATAAATTGCATCTGCCCCCCTGACCTGGCCCCTGACCTGGGACCGCTCAACGCAGCAGGAGGCCGCCATCCACGGTCACCACACTGCCCGTCATGTAACGCGATGCCTTTGACGCAAGGAACAAAATCGCCCCGTCAAGGTCGCAGACCGCGCCCACGCGGCGCTGCGGGATGGCCTTGACCATGCGCTCACCGGCAGGCGTCGACCAGAATTCATGGGTCATGTCGGTGTCGATATAGCCCGGCGCCAGGGCGTTGACGCGGATGTTGCGGTTCGCCAGTTCCAGCGCCAGCGCCCTGGTTGCCTGCACCACGGCCGCCTTCGAGATGCCGTAAAGGGACAGGGTTTTCATCACCGAAAAGCTGATGATGGAAGCGATATTGACGATATTGCCGCCCTCACCGCGCGCAATCATCCGTCGTGCCACCTCGGTGGACAGGAAAAAGACCCCCTTGAGGTTGGTGTTCATCACGAAATCCCAGTTGGCCTCGGTCTCATTGACCGCAAGATTTTCCACCGTCACACCGGCATTATTGATCAGCACCGTGAGCGGCCCGAACGCCGCCTCGGCGGCATCAAGCGAAGCCGCGATCGAGCCGATGTCGGTCACATCCATCGCCACCGCCATTGCCCGCCCGCCGCACCTGCGGATCTCCTTCTCCAGACTGGCAAGCCTGTCTTTCTGCCGCGCCGCCAGCACCACGGCCGCCCCCTGTCCGGCCAGGAGTTCCGCGAAATGGCGTCCCAGTCCCTGGCTGGCACCTGTGACAAGAATGGTTTCCCCACTGACATCAAACAGACCCGACATCCTGTGATCCTCCCTTTCAGATCCTGCCGGGCTGAAGGCAACCGCCCCGTCTCTGCGTCCTTGGTGGTCGGGCTCACCTCCTGTGAGCCCCCCCGCGACCATCCGGCAAGCGGCAGCCTGTCATCCGCCATTTCTCCGCTGCGCCGCCCTGTGGCCCCTTCTGTTTTCCGTTTTCAGGCGCTGCCGTCGCTCCAAATGGGGCGCGGCACCTCAGACGCTGATCAGACCTTCCACCACAGCCCGTTCACGCTGCAACTTCCCGGAATTCCCGGTCCACACAATTCGGCCCTTGAGTATGACAAAATGCTGGTCGGCAAGGCGCTGCAGTTTGTCGATGTGCTTGTCCACCACCAGGATCGCCTGCCCCTCGTCCTTGAGGGCATAGAGACAGCGCCAGATTTCGTCACGGGTAATCGGCGCCAGGCCTTCGGTGGCCTCATCAAGGATGAGCAGGCGGGGGTTGGTGAGCAGCGCCCGTCCCATTGCCAGCATCTGCTGTTCGCCACCGGAAAGCTGCGTCCCCATATTGCGGCGGCGCTCATGAAGCCGCGGGAACAGCGCAAAGACACGGCTGAGATGCCATGGCCCGGGCCGGGCGGTGGCAATCAGGTTCTCCTCCACACTCAGATTCGGGAATATCCTGCGTCCCTCCGGCACCCAGCCGATACCCGAGGCTGCAATGCGATGCGTCGGCCAGTCTGTGATATCCTGACCATCGAACCAGACCTGCCCGCCGGACTTGGACTTCAGGCCCAGCACCGACAGGATGGTGGTGGTCTTTCCCATGCCGTTGCGGCCCATCAGGGTTGCCGCCTCGCCCTTGCCGATCCTGAGCGAAACCCCTTCCAGTACGCGACTGCGACCATAGGCCGCACTCAGATCACGGATCTCAAGCATCGTGGCCGTCCCCGAGATAGGCCCTGCGCACTTCGGGATGATTGCGGATCTCTGCAACCGAACCCGAAGCGATCACCCGGCCGAAATCGAGAACCGTGATCTGGTCCGCAAGCGAGAACACCGCCTCGATGTCATGTTCGATCACCACCATCGCCACCCTGCCCTTCAAAGTCTCAAGCAGAGCCACCATCCTGTCCCCTTCATCCGGCGACATCCCGGCCAGCGGCTCATCCAGAAGGAGAAGGAGCGGATCCAGCGCCAGTGCCACCGCGACCTCAAGCTGGCGCTGCTCGCCATAGGACAGGCGATCAACCCGGTCCTGGCGCCGTTCAAAAAGCCCGACCTGGCTCAAAACCTCGTCGGCACGCACGACCGCCGCGCGCGAGTCTGTAGCCCGGGCCCAGAAACCGGTCCAGCCGCCGCGCACCAGCTGGCTGGCGAGAACCACATTCTCCATCACCGAAAGTTCCAGGCAAAGCGACGTGACCTGGAACGAGCGCGCCATGCCGAGCCGCACCCGCTGCGGCACCGGGAGATCGGTAATGTCGGCGCCGTTCAGAAGAATTCGTCCCTGATCGGGACGCAACTGCCCGAAGAGCTGCGACAAGAGCGTGGTCTTGCCCGCGCCATTGGGGCCGATGATGGCGTGAATGCTGCCTTGCTCCACGCTCAGCGAGACATCCCTGGTCGCCGCCAGACCGCCAAAGCGCTTCTGCAACCCTTGCGCCATCAGCAACGCCTCCGTCATCGCGCCGCCCCCCGGCCAGAAAGCCCGCCGAAACCACGCGGCATGAACAGGGCCACCACGACCACGAGAACACCGACGACAAGGGGCCAGTGTGTGGTCATGTCGGAAGCCACTTCTTCCACGATGAGGAAAAAGCCGGCCCCGAACAGCGGGCCCAGGCGGACACCCAGGCCTCCGATCACAAGCATGATGATCATCTCCGCCGACCGGGTCCAGCTCAGATCGGCGGGACTGACGGTCTCCGCATTATTGGCCAGCAGAAATCCCGCAAGTCCCGCCAGCACCCCCGAGATCACAAAGGCGACCAGCCGGATCCGCACCGGATCATAGCCCAGCGCCCGGACCCGCGCTTCATTCATCTGTGCTGCCCGCAGCACCAGGCCGAAGCGCGAGCCACTCAGCCGGTCAACGATGAACACCGAAACACAGAACCAGACTGCAGCCACCAGATACATCACGTAGCGGCCATGAAGCTCAAAGTCCGCGAACCGGCTGGGCTGGTCGATCGTCATGCCGTCACTGCCGCCATAGAGATCGGCACCCATGAAGGCCAGATAGACAATCTGGCCCAGCGCCATGGTGATCATCAGGAAGTAGATCCCCCTTGTGCGCAGGCTGATGATGCCAAAGACCGCCGAAACAAGCGTGCACACCACCACGATCACTCCAATCTGGACAAAGCCGCTGGCCATCCAGGCCACAGCATCATTGCTGGCGTGATAGCTGCCGATGCCGACGACATAGGCTCCGAGCCCCATAAACGTGGCATGGCACAGGCTGAGCAGTCCGCCATGTCCCAGAGCCAGGTTCAGACTCACCACCACCGACGCCATGATCAGGATGCGCGTCGCAAAGCTCAGATAATAAGGCCTGGCTTCGGCAAGAAAGGTCAGGAGCGGAACGGCAGCGAGCAGCGCCACAAGAGCGGCAGCGATCAGCCAATGCTTTGAACCAGCGTCCATCATGCCCTCTTCGCAAACAGGCCTTCGGGGCGCAGCGCCAGCACCACCGCCATCAGAATATAGATCGCCATGCCCGCCAGTGACGGGCCCAGACTGGTAGCGGCACTGGCGCCGAAAATGGCGGCCACCAGCGTAGTGGCGTAGGAACGCCCCAGCGTGTCGATCAGCCCGACCAGAAGCGCGGCGAGGAACGCGCCGCGCACCGAGCCGATGCCGCCCAGGACAATCACCACCAGACCAAGAATCAGCACCGGCTCCCCCATCCCGACCGAGGCCGACAGGATCGGTGCCGACAGGCCACCCGCAAGTCCGGCAAGCGCAGAGGCCAATGCGAAGATGAAGGTAAAGAGCAGACCGACATTGACCCCCAGCCCGCGCACCATGTCGCGGTCGCTGGCCCCGGCGCGGATCAGCATGCCAACGCGGGTGCGGGTCACCAGGATGGCGAGAAACAGAGCCACCGCCAGACCGGCGAGGATGAAGACAAGACGGAACAGGGGATAGGTCAATCCGGGAAGGAGGTTGACCGCAGAATCCAGTTCCGGCGGCAACATCACCGGAGGGGCCTGCGACCCCCACAGCATTCGCGATCCCTCATTCAGGATCATGACAAAACCGAAGCTCGCGAGCACCTGATCAAGATGGGGCCGGTGATAAAACCACGACAGCACGCCGATCTCCATGAGCGCACCGAGGACCACCGTAGCCAGCACCGCCACCGGAATCGCGACGTAGTAATTGCCGGTTTTCGCTGCAAACCATCCGGTCACAAAAGCCCCCACCATGAACAACGCCCCCTGTGCCAGGTTGACGAAATTCATGATGCCGACGATCAGGGTCAGGCCTGCCGTGATCAGAAACAGCATGACCCCGAACTGGATGCCATTGAGGCATTGTTCAAGGAAAAGAAGCAGGCTCGGCATTTCCATCCCATCCCATCACCGACAGCCATCCCATTGGCAGGCCTCTCACCACTTCCATCGGGGCAAGGTCGCTCGCGTTTTGCCGGATGCTCTCATTTCGTTTTGTCAAGAAAGGCGCCGACACGGCGCCGGATCTCGGCGTCTTCATAGAGCTGCCGGGTGCATGTCAGCTCCTGCGTGAAGCCGGCCTCTCCCGGCAGCAGACCAAGCGCGATGCAGCTTTTGTTGGCCGCAATCGTCACCCGCGGGACGCCGGCCAGACGCAGGGCGGTAGCGGCGGCGAATTCCGCCAACTGCTCCCGGGGCAGCGCCCAGTTGACCACTCCCAGACGTTCCGCTTCCACGCCCTCGACAACTTCGGCGCCAAGGATCAGCCTTGTGGCGATGCCGCGACCACAAAGCCGTGTCAGCCGCTGGGTGCCCCCGGCCCCTGGCAGCAGGCCGAGCGACGCTTCGGTGAGCCCGATCCTGGCGTCCTGCGCGGCGATGCGCAGATCGCAGGCCAGTGCGAATTCGAGACCGCCGCCGACGGTCGTGCCCCCCAGTTCGGCAATCGAGAGCACCGGTGCCGCCTCCACAGATGCAAACAGATCCTGCATCTGACGCACGACCTCCATCATTTCCCCGGGGCCATCGGCGGTCTGAAAGCATTTGCGCATCAAGGCGAGATCGGCGCCGGCACAAAACACCCTGCCTTCGGCGCGCCAGTGCACCACCCGGATGGTCTCATCCGCGATCGCGGCTTTGAGCGTTGCCGCCATCCGGCTCACCAGTTCACCATTCAGGGCGTTGACCGGAGGCCGCGACAATGTCGCAATCAGGACGCCTTCGCGCTGTTCGGTCCTCAACATCGGCAGCCTCCCTGGTTTGCCCAGGCGTTGGATGAGAGTTTGCTGCACAGCAGCACGCGCCCGGCCACGCCCGTTGTTCACCGCGATGTTGTCGCTTGACTCCCGACCAAAGGCAAGCGGTGCGACAACAGCCACCCTGTTCCACGCCATGCCCTGCAACCATGTGCCCAGCGCTGGATCATGGATCCACCCGTCCCGGACCACCTCTGTCCACCGCAGACTTTGATCCTGTTGCAGGTTTTCTCCGCGGGGGCAAAACCCGAAAGCCGGGCCGGTTCGACAGCACGCCAGCGGACTGCGTCCTCGCCAAACAAAATCTTCCGCCCATGCCCTGCCAGCCCCGGGTTCCGCCCCCCCCCCCTGAAAGCCGACGCGCGCGGGAAACAGCCTTTTCGGGGTGTTGCCGGCTGCGAACCGCTTTGCCCTTCGCTCTCCTCACCTGCCGTGGCCACCGCAGGTTCCAGAGCGCGGGGAAAAAGAGAACGCCATTCCTGCCGCTCCGGCTCTACAGTTTTGATCCGGCGCGAAACACCCTGCCCGGTTCCTTGCGCGCTCGAAGCCGGAAAGGGGGAGCAGGATCGGACCCTTCGCGTGGCGCCATCCCCGTTGCAGCAGGGAAAGCGGCAGGCCGGTCTCTTCCGTCCCTTTCCTCACGACGCGTCAATTTCGGGGAAACAGGCCGTAAACGTCGCGCCCTTGTGAAGCTCGCTCTCGATCAGGAGTCGGCCACCGTGGCGGTTGAGAATATGCTTCACCAGCGCCAATCCGAGCCCGGTCCCGCCTTGTGAGCGGCTGTCGCCGAGATCGACACGGTAGAAGCGCTCGGTGAGCCGCGGCAGGTGCTCGGGCGCGATGCCGGGGCCGAAGTCGCGCACCACCACATGGATCTCCGGCGCGGAGGTCTTGAGCGAGACCCTGACGCGGCCCCCTGAGGCGCCGTATTTCAGGGCATTCTCAACCAGATTCTCAACCAGACGCAACAGTTCCTCACGATCGCCGGTGATCAGGATCGCCTCCTCCGGCAGATCCGTGTCGATTTCAACCTGGCGCTCCCGTGTCAGCGGCTCCAATCCCTCGACGACCTGATGGACGATTGAAACCAGATCCACCCTGGTTTCCGGCCGCACATGCGCATGCAACTCAACCCGCGACAGGGACAAGAGATCATTGATCAGGCAAGCCATCCGTGCCGCCTGTGTCTGCATGATGCCAAGGAAGCGCGCACGGGCACTGGGATCGTCTTTGGCCGGGCCCTGCAGCGTCTCAATGAAGCCGGAGAGCGCCGCAAGGGGGGTGCGCAATTCGTGGCTGGCATTCGCGACAAAGTCGGCACGCATCTCTTCCACCCGCATCACTTCGGTCTTGTCATGAAACGTCAACAACAGACATTTATGGATGCCGCCGAAGGGCGTCGGCATCCTTACCGGAGCGATAATCAGTTCCATCCAGCGCTGCAGCGCCCCGTGATTGAGATAGGCTGTGCGGCTCTCCTGCGCGGTGGCGATGGCCGCCCGCAGGGCGGCAATGATTTCGGGAGAACGCAAAGCAAACTGCGCCGGTTCGTTCCGGCGCAACGCTGGTGCCAGCCTGGCTGCTGCAGCATTGAGATGGAGGACGCGCCCTGCCCTGTCGAGCAGCACGACCGGATCCGGCATTGCGGCAAGCACGGCAGCCACCGCCATGGCATCAATTGGATCGGCACCAGAACCATCCTCAGCGGAAGTCACGCCGTCCTGCAGCCGCCAGGGAATAAGCGCCGCGGCCGTGATGCAGAAAAACACCGCCACTGCCCAGGCCGCCGACATCTCTCCGATCGACACCACGACGACAAGCATCTGGGCCGCGACAAGCAATATGATCGCCGCGCGGCGCAGCCGGTCAGGCCACTGCCAGTCCAGGGCTGAATACTGCGGATCCATCGTCATTGGCACGCCCGCCCCCATCGTTGATCAGAACGATCTTTGAAGATCCAGGGCAGGACACCGCTGCGGTGAACTCCCGAACCCTGAGAAGGATCGCTGTTTCTCCTATGCCAGCAAGAACGGCCCCCTTTCAACTCGCTTCGCGCGCCCGCTCAGCGCTGCGCCCATCGGAATCGCGCCCCGGATCCGGTATCACGGCATAAAAGCCGCACCTTTCTTCTCCCGCCTCGAACATGCGAATTGGACATGCGATTTGCCGGCAAGGTCAGCCCCACCGTCCTGCGGGGCCAGGGACAATACACGCAGGATCCCGCTGCCACCGCGCCCCACGGCGCGGGACGCAAAAGGCCGCACCACAAATGTGCCCATCGCAGTTCTGCGGAACACCACTTCGGACAGATCCTGACGTGCCTGCCGCAGTGCAGCGCAGAATCACGGATCTGACGAGAGGACATCCTGACGGGTACCCGACACAGATCTCATGGGGAATAAGGCAGCCGCCGGCTTTCACCCCTTGACGCAATTCAGGACGCGACCGTCGGCTGGCCTGGGGCCCCTTCTGCGCCCTTGCCGAGCGCCGCCTCAGGCTCTTCACGACCCCATGCAACTTATTGTTAACGCGAGATTTTTCGGATCCGCAAGGGGCCTGGCCAGCCTTTTTCATGGCGGATCTGAACGGCATCCGGCTTGCACCACGGGCGAAGAAAGCTAGTATGCACCGGGTCACCTGCCGTGCGCTGCCCTTCGCCCCACGAAGCCGAAGTTCACGGCGGTGTCAGCCGTGAGCAAATGAGCCTCGCACGACCGCGTGCCAATATGGCATCGCCTTCCTTGATGCTCACTCCGGCCACCGCAGGGGTCTCGAAAATTGCAGATCTTCTGGCAACCCTTTTGCGTTGCGACATCGCAACCAGGCTCCTGCCCGGCGACCTTGCGGTAGTTTTCCGCCCGACGATCACGATGGAAAGACGGACGATGAATACGACAGCCAAGACGGCGAAACGCGATCTTCGCAGTGACGTCGATATCCGACCGGCGCAGGTCGAGGACGTTCCCTCCATCATCCGCCTCGACGAACTGGTGACCGGAAAGTCAAAGCCGCAATACTGGCACAACTTCCAGGCGGCTTTTGCCGCTACCAATCCGCCAACGCGCGCTTTTCTCATTGCCGAGCTTGACGGCCGGCTGGTCGGCTTCATCGCCGGCGAAATCCGCTCCTTCGAGTTCGGCACCGAACGAACCGGCTGGATCCTGGAGATCAACGTCGATCCCCAGGTCCGCGTGCAGAATGTCGGCACACGGCTTTTCGACGAGATCTGCAGATTTTTCGCGGACGCCGATATTGACAGGGTTCACACCATCATAGAGCGCAACAACGACCTCATGGTGGCCTTCTTCCGCAGCCAGGGCATGATGGTCGGCCGTTATATCGAGATGGAAAGAGAGCTCGATTAGAACAACGCCAGCCACGGCGATCCAGTGCTGGCGTCCCGGGAACCATGGTGCCTTCGCATCGCCTTGCGCGAACCGCCCCTTCACGCGACAGGCGGAATGCCCAACCCGACGTCATGCCGACCCCAGCTCCCGCGCGGCAGGCAGCGCGCAATGTCAACAACCGCGTCCAGGGCGGGATGGGAGTGTGCCGGCTTTCTGCCTTCGGGGCACGCGCGGACAACGGGCTGTTCTACGCTGCGAGCAGGTGCCGCCCACCCCAGGTGGCGCCCGGCCCCCAAGCCCGACTTGCGGCCGTTTCTATCCGCGCGCCGCCGCTGGATTGGCGGGGTCGCGCCCGGCCTTGCGCCGCTCCGATTCAACGACTTTCAGCAGCGCCATGATCGACACCGAGTGCAGTGAGGCCACTGAAATATCGTCGATATCAATCAGGACCTTGTGCAGGGCGCGACTTTCTTCCGAATCATTGGGTACGGCATGCTCAAGGTCCGGAACCGGGTCCTCAAACAGCTTGATGATGTCGAGCAGGGTCACCCGTCTTGCATTGCCACAGAAGCGATAGCCTCCACCCGGGCCGCGGACCGACTCGATCAGGCGCGCCCGCACCAGAGACCGCAGAACCTTGGCCAGATGGTTCAGGGAGATGCCGTATTTGCTGGCGATTTCGCCCGCGGAGATCTGCTGGTCGGCATGGGCTGCAAGCTCAAGTACCGCATAAAGTCCGCACATCGTCGACTTATGCAACTTCATCTGATCTTTCTGCCTGCGAACCGGTTTCGATCGGTGACTCCGCCGTCAATCCTACTCGATTTCGCCTTCCATTTGAATATGGCCCCTGCCGGATTGAACCGCTGCACAACATCGAGCCTGGTCACGGGACCATCCCCCTTCCGAAACCGTCACCGCCCCCCGAAAATCGCAATAACAGAAATATTATCAATGACTTCGCATGTGACAAAGGGTACCGCCGCAGTCTCGCTGTGGCCTCGCCATCCCTGCGGTATTTTTGCCCGTTCCTTGCGGAAAAAGGGAATTCAGGCTGTTTTTCGTCGTCGCGAAGCCGAGCTTGAACTCGCCGTGGGGCCGAAGCTGGCGGGCCGAATCGACAGGGATGACTGCCGCGCCGCTTCATCGACACCTGGCCGCCAGTCCAGGATCGAGCCGCCAGCCTTCATGTGCATCTCACGCCGACGCGCGCCGACAACCGCGTCTGACGCGTCGGTGATCACGGTCGAAGACGCAAGGCCCAAAGCCCGTCCGCCGGCTGAACACCACTCGTGGCGTGCCACAGCATCGCCTTCCCTCTCGACACCCAGCCTGCTCCCAAACACAACAGAAGCCCTCCACCCTGGCAGCCGGCAGCCCCCGGCACAGTCTGTCGGCCCGGCCGCGACTCCCGGCCTGGGGAAAAAAATTCATCCGGGAACCGCAGCCGAAGTGTTTCCCGCCAACTGCGGCCTGCGCGATTTGTCCATTGCGCCCAATCCCCCAACCTCGCGATTGCGCGCGGCACTCCACGTGCCGCCCCCCTTTGCACAGCTCACGGCGCCAACAGACACCGAAGCACGCGGCGGACGAGGAAGGCACACAAACCCGACCACGGACTTTCGGCGACCTCGCCACCTGCTTTGCCACCAACCTGACCGCAAAACGCCCGATGGGCGATCTCCGCCGCATGCTCGGATATCTGTGCCCTCCGCCGCACAGCACCGATCTGCAAGCCTCCCGCTGTCCCTTCAATCGCCCTCCCGACGCCCATACGCAACCCGTTGCTCCGTGTTCCTGCTCACGAGACGTCCGTTCACGCGTGTCTCGGTGACGCGCTTCACCCCGTGGTTGACCGCCGGAGCATATGCCGGATGGGTCCGGCGACAGCAGACGGTCGGGCGCCGTGAGCGATGGCCCGGCATGCGGGTCTGCCGGCCCGGGCAGGTGGTGGGTGATGGCTCAGAACCTCACCAACACGCAATCCGCGATCCGCGATCCGCGATCCGCGATTTGCGTATTCGGAGGAACGACAAACCCAAGCGTTTTCAGATTTCGCCAATGCGAGCGATTTGGATTACGCGACATGCGAAGGTGTAAGGTGTAACTGAACATCAAGCCATGCAAAACACGTCCAACTTTTCTCGGTGGTATCACGTCACAACAAGCCGGACACTCAACGCGATATATCGAGTTTGGCAGAAAG
The DNA here is from genome assembly GCA_009781045.1 of Alphaproteobacteria bacterium. Classification (GTDB taxonomy): domain Bacteria; phylum Pseudomonadota; class Alphaproteobacteria; order Rhizobiales; family Xanthobacteraceae; genus Bradyrhizobium. The sequence goes on along the minus strand of WQYW01000157.1, from coordinate 853 downwards.
AACTGGGAATGCCTGGTGGGACAAGGATTCCTTGAAGAAGACAGTATGACAATTCCAGCTTACGGACGGGTGACGCCGTTACAACCGAATATCCCTGGACTTGACGGGGACGTGCTTTCGCGAGTCTTGCGCAGCCCGTCTGCGACTGACAGCAATCGCATCAAATCTATGAAGAATGGAAGAGAAGCACTTGTGCAGTGTTCCAATTCCTGGCGCAAGAGATCGTAGTCCCAGGATGCGTTCTCGGTCAGCTTGTTGTCGGCAATGAGATAAGCCCGCTTCTGGGCCTCGGTCCAACCCTTGGCTGTCATCACCGGGACTTGCAGAATGCCCAGCCTGTCGACCGCCAGCACGTGGCCGTGGCCCGCGATGATCTCGCCCACGTCGTCCACCAGGATCGGGATGGTCCAGCCCCAGGTCTTGATCGAGGCGACGATCTGTTCGATCTGGTGGTCGGAGTGCTGTCTTGCGTTGCGGGCGGATGGCGTCAGGGACCGCGTGGCGCGGCGTTCGACGTGGTCGGCGGGCCAGGGTGTAGTGTCGGGCATCGGCGGCGTCCGGGTGATGGACGGACAACGCGCGAGAACTGAAATGGTTTTCAAGAACTGCAGAGGCACAGGGCCGCAGCTAAGTGGGAGCATCTCAGTCTTTGACAGTATGCCATACAATCAACCCCCGAATTGCCAAAGCTATAGTAATAGGCGTTACCGTCGGCATCCCCGGAGAAATTAAGGTGAAGTGGCACCGGGAGCTGCCGGAAGGTGCGAGGATCGGCGCTGCCGTAATCAGCCGCAAGGCTGGAAAGTGGTTTGTGTGCTTCCAGACAGATCTTCCGGACGCTGCCACGGTTGAG
>WQYW01000156.1 GCA_009781045.1 Alphaproteobacteria bacterium | reverse complement strand
GGCTCGGCACACGTCCTCTTCAGAGCAGAATTCCAGCCGGGGCACGGCTGTCAGACGCCAAGCCAGCGGATTGCCGCAGAGCTTGTCTGAGAAGCCGTCGTGTTTACGCGACGGAGTTGTCACAGGGGTCCCCAGATTGGTCTCATGGCTGTTGATGGCTGATGGAGATGGTGCGGCAGTGGAGGAGGGCGGCCTGCAGCTGTTTTGCGAAGGCGTGTGTCGAATGCGCTGCGCGGCAGGTGGAGGGGGTGGAGGGGTGGAGGTGCGTGCCGCCGCCTTCGCTCCAGCTACTGACACCTGGCGCTTTCAGTACCGGATTTGTGCCTCTTTCCGCGCCCGCGCCACGGATATCGCAAAGCCTGACGATTGCTTGCGGCGACGTCCGGATTGGGCCGGCTGAGGGCGGGCAGCGGGCGCAGCGGCTCGCCTTGCCGGTTGCGCCTGCCGGCGTCATCGTCAGGTGTGCGGGTGATCCGTTTCGCGGGCAGCGCCCGGTCTTCCTTGCGGGCAGAGCTTCGCTTGCGGAACCCAGGACATGCGTGGGCCGCTTGCGGCATGAATGTGGCCGTTTTTGTGGCACTCAAGGGGCCGGTGCGGGAGGCGATTTCTCCGGCATGGCTGGTTGCGATCCATCCGGGCAAGGGGTCAGCCATGGCTCGCCCGTGTCTTCAAAGGAAGAATGTGGCGGAGGTTGTCGGCCTGCGTCGAGAGTTCCCGGTTCCGGCAATTCCAGGCCGCGGAACGTCACAGCTCTGGAGTCACGGACTCCAGAGGACAGCCGCAGGAGGCGATTGCGTTCAACCAGCTCCGATCTGCGGTGAGGTTCCTGCCACTCGTTATCAAACTGCGTGCCGAACATTTCTGATCTGCCTGCGACACTCGGTGGTGAGAAATTCCCTGAGAGCCAGGTCGCGCTCGTCAAGGAAGACGCCGCGATTGTCAGAGAACCGCCCGGGGCAGCCCGGAATATGTGCTCCGAGCTGCCTTCGCATCGCCTCAGGGCTCTTGTACAACTCAATGGCGGCGGCGAGGGTCGCGGCGTCGCCCCGGCGGCAGGTCGCATTCATTGCCTCAAAAGCCGAGGGGCGCGCGCGCGGCACGGTCGTGACATGTGCGTGTGGCCGAATGGGTCAATTCCTTCCCTGAGCGCCCTGCCGCTGAGCTGGTTGAGATTGAGGGAAGACGGATCTGCAAGGGCTGGAAGATTTGTCAGCCAGGGCTCGCATGTCTTCCCTGGAAGCTGCGCGGTTGCCGCGCAGCCGACCTGCGTCCGACGTTTCCGGCTCACAAATTCAAGGTTTCGAGGCAAGAGGTTCCAGAGCCCCAGGCGCCAAAGGTCGAGGCTCCCGAGGTTGAGGTCGCACAGGTTCAGGGTCCGGAGTTCCAGCATCGCGGGAGCAGCCGCATGCGGCCATTGCTTCCAACCAGGAGTCGTCAAATAGGGATTTCATTTTCTCATCCTCAAACGCCAGGCCTGACATTCTTCCTCGTGCGGTTCGCAGCACCGGGCACAGGGTGGCATCGGGCAGATGGGTGGCGGCATCAAAGAGATAGTGTGTCACTTCGCCCCCCAGTTCGCGTTCAAGGAGGGGAAGAATGCTGTGGTCCTTGCGTTGAGCCAGAGCGGCAATTGCCATGTGCCGGATGCAAAGGAAATCGTCTGCAAGGCGCGCCTGCAGGGCCGATCGAATTGTGGGGCTGTCAGCGTCGATCCTCCGGAAGTTTGATGTCGCAGATTTGCGGACCTCCGAACAGGGATCCGCGGTCAGTCGGATCATCCCCTCGATTGTGGCTTGATCGCAATTGTAGGAGAGTGCGAGGGTGACGGCAAAGCGCACATCCGAGCTGGAATGGTCGATCAGTCCCAATACCAGCGCAGTACCGCGGGGATCTTTGAGATCGCCCAATGCTTTGCAAATCGTCCAGACCACGCCGGACGTTGGCGTGACGGCGATTTCGGTGGCGAGAAAACCGGCGAGAATGCGGTAGCGTTCTTCAGCGAAGACGCCGCCAGGATTGTCATGGGACCCGCCAAGACCGCCCAGAACACGCGCTGCAAGCTTCCGGCGCCGGATGTCAGCGCTTTTGGACAAATCGGTGGCGGCAGCGAGGGTTGCCGCGTCGGAAAGGCGGCAGATCGCACTGATTGCGTCGTGGTCGAGAGACGGCATCTTCAGGGGATCAACGCCATCGAGGAATTTGTCAGGGCCGTAGCCGAGCGCCTTTTCGATGAGCTGGTCGAGATCGAGGGAAGACAAATCCGGCTCGTCGGAGGATTTTTCAGCCAGGGGTTCGGTGCCTTCGCTGGAAGCAGGCGGTGCCTGTTGACCCAGGTCCGGAATTCCAGGCTCCATCGGACAGCCGCAGGCGGCCATTGCGCTCAGCCAACTGCGTTTCCGGTCCGGCGTCAGCCTCTCGTCCTCCCTGCGCGCCCGCGACATTCGTTCTTTCGCCTGCATCAGCGCCGGCCACAGGGAGGGATCTGCGAGATTACGGGCGGCTTCGAAGAGAGAGACGGAAACGTGTCCGGCGAGTTCCTGCTCAAGGAACGGCAGAGCGGTTTTGTCCTTGCGCAGTGCGAGTGCGCCGATGGCGCTGTGCCGGATGGCGTCGCATGTGTCGGAAAGGCGGGCGTGGAGGGCCGCCCGGATCGAAGTGCTGTCCGTGGCGCACTGCTTGTAACCTCCGAAGCTTGAGGTCGCGTATTCGCGGACGCTGGAATCGGGATCGTCCATGAGCCGGATCAGGCCATCGGTCGCGGCCTCATCGGTATGGCGGGAAAGTGCGATTAGAACCCCATGGCGCACAGCGGCGCAGGAATGGTCGATCAGCGGCAGGACGAGGGGAATGGCGCGGGGATCGTTGAGATAGCCCAGTGCGGAACAGATCCCGGAAAGAACGGAGGGCACGGCTGCCTGTGCCATCTCTGTGGCAAGGAATTCTTCGAGAGCGCGGTAGCGCTCTTCCTGGAACAGGCCGCAGGGATGGCGACTTGACCAACCAAGGTGGCCCAGAACAGCTGCTCCGAGTTCCCTGCGCCTTACGTCGGCGCTTTTGCACAGGAGGATGGCGGCCGCCAGGGTGAGGGGGTCGGCCCGGCGGTAAAGTTCATCCATCGCCTCCCACCCGAGGGGCGGCAAAAATCTGGCATCGGCACCACTGCCGAACGTGTGAAGGCGGGCCTTGAGCGCCCTTTCGATGAGCTGGTTGAGATCTTGGGAGGCCAAATCGGGGTGGCTGGAGAATTTCTCAATCATGGATCGCATGCCTTTGCAAAAAGCCGCGTCGAGGCGCGGTGTCGGCCCGGTTCCAGAGTTCCAGGTTCCGGGGTGCTTCGCCTGCTGCTTTCAATTGGGGGATGAATTGTGTCATTTGTCGTGCGATTACGAAACTCGGGCTCCTACTCCGTTCGGCCGGCGTGTGCAAGGCCGGATGTGATATGGAACTCGCAACTTCGATTTAAGATCCGGAAATGGAACCGATGCGCGATCACAAATGTTCCTCTCTGTGCGCATTCAGTTCCTCCTTCTCTCGCTTCCTTACGCTGGTGTAGTTGACGATGGCGGACGGGCCGCGGGTAACGACAGAGTGGTTCGGGGTCGGGATCGAACATGTCGACAACGGCAATATGGCGGGTGAGGTCGGCCGCGCGGGTTCCTTCGGCGGCGCAGTCGACCCTGACGTGACATCGAAAGGCCATTGTGCGATTTCAGAATTCAGGATCCGCGGCAAACGGTTTACTGTTTCTGGTCCGCAGGTCCGGCTGCCGTCTTACGCAATGCCAATGTACCCTGTACGTCTCCTGCCGCGCCGCACAGGGAGGGGTTCTGTTCAGCGGTCCGGGCGTTTGGGCGCTTTCGGCCCCATGTCCCGCATCCAACCTGTTTCGCGGAACCTGCGTCTGCCGCGGGCAATCGTCCTCGAAGGGGCCGTATGAAGAAATTGTGCGCAAAGAGATGGCGGGCTGCGCCGGTTGTGCCAGATGAAAGCCCGACTGTGCCAGGGAAACGGGAACACTCTTGAAAGCGCGGTCCGACGGAGGATTACGAGATCGCTGCGGAAAAGCAGGATTCGGCAGTCGCGCGGCGTCCTGCCGACGGCGCCGGGAGCGATCTCGCCGATGCCTGCCGGTCTCTTTTGCTCTTTTGCCCCCGACTGAGAAATCGCTGTCGCTTCAGCGATCCTTCACCGGGCAGCCGCACGCGGCCATTGCCGCCAGCCAGCGTTTTCTCCAGTGATCCCGCGCCGGCTTGTCAGCGGTGTGGCCCGAAATCGTATTCCATGCCTGTTCCAGCGCCGGGCACAGGGAAGGGTCCTCCAGTTTCCTCGCCAGATCGAGCAGAAGGTGCGGCTCCGGTCCTGTGAGTGCCTGGGAAAGGAAGGGCAGAACAGTTCTGTCATTGCGCTGTGCCAGAGCGGTGATCGCGTCGTCCCGGATGTCGTCGGAGCAGTCGGTGAGGCGCGCGTGAAGGGCGGCCCGGATCGCAGCGCTGTCGGCATCGATCTGCTGGAAGCCAAGGGTGGCGAGCGCGCGCACACCGTCATCCGGATCGGCTGAAAGTCGGATCAGTCCCTCGATCGCGGCCTCATCGTCATGGCCGGCAAGTGCAAGAGCGACATCAGAGCGGAGTTCGGCATTGGAATGGGCGATAAAGGGCAGCACTAGCGCAACCGCGCGGCGGTCCTGGAGGTTGGAAAATGCGCTGCAGACCTGGCCAAGAATGTCCGGATCCGCGCCAGCCGCGATCTCCGTATCGAGCATATCCCTGAGTGCGTGGTAACGCTCCTCCCCGAACACGCCGCCGGGATGGTCTGGCGAGCGGCGGCCAAGATTTCCGAGAACAGCGGCTCCAAGCCGTTTGCGCGTGTTGTCAGCGCTTTTCGACAGCTTAATGACAGCCTCCAGCGTGGTCGCGTCGGTTCGGCGGTCGAACTCCGCAAAAGCCTTCTTGCCGAGTTCCACCACGGTCTCGGAGCGGGGGTCATTGGCGTCTCCGACGTGAAGAAAGGCTATCGCATCATTGATCAGCCTGTCGATTGTTCCGGTGGATTCGGCCATGGATCGGGTTCACTTTGTGTTATGGGCATCTGTCTGCCCGGTTTCGAAGTATCAGGGTCCGTTGTCTGCGATGTGCGGCGCCTCGAATGATCGACGATCACTTGAAACAGGAATAGACTCCGGCGGTCCGGCAAAGACCCGACAGGGGTGTTTCTCTGTTGGTCCGATGCCACCGCGACAGCTCGGTGGCTCAAGGAGCGTGCGTTGTTCCATGAAGCCAGGGCAGGCGCGGCATCCCAATCGCCGGAATCGCCTGAAAGCCCGGAACGGACCGCAAGCCTGGTACCGGGCGTGCGGCTGTGAATTATCCCGTAGCCGGGATTCATGTCCAGCACCAACCTTGATCTGCGTTAAGGTAACTGCCTGCTACAATCCTGGGGTGTGTCAGACGGGAAAGAATCAACCTGGGCGCGTAGTTTGCGCCCAAAGAAGTTGGAGGGAGGTCCAGTTCTCCTTTGTCCTGGCCGATCGGGTGGGCGACAGAACTCCCAACCAGGGTAATCACGATTGTGATTTATGTGAGGCAACATTTGCATTTGCCGCTCCTTTGTTCCCTGTTTCCTTACCCTGCGCGCTGTATCACCTCGGAATTTGGGTCGTTTTGGAGGGAGTTGCGGCTGCCGCGCGGGAAGAATTGGGATGACTGGCTTGCAGCAAGGAGGACTTCGGAGTGGCCCTTGAAGCCGGCCGAAACTCGGGGAGAAAGGGATCCGGATCATTCCGGATCCGGCATCTGCGGGAGATGACCGATTGCCGCGTGATTCAAGTCCGGAAGATCCGGTTGGTCTGGCAAGACGCTGCCGCCCAATATGGATCTTGCCAAAAGCAGTTTGCCGTTTGCCGCGCTGGTTGGGATCACTCGTTCAGGGATGTCGCGTTGCGGTGCTTGGACCCGTGTCCCTCCCCGTGCAGCCTATGTCTGCGGCTTCGTCTGTGCGGGGCCGCGCGAAGTTGCGCGATGGGCCGGGTCGCGGAGGCGTGTTAACAGCGAGGAGCAACAAATCGGCTCTGGTTTCCGCCCTCCTTCGACTGGCAGGCGCAGGCGGCCATTGCCGGCATGCGGACGTCTTTCATTGAACGTTTCTGGAACTCGCTATTGCGGGTGTTGCCGGACAGCGTTTGGCAAGCGCGGCATCATACGCGCGGCCGGAACGGATCTGCCACTTTCGGCTGCTTCATCAGGGAGGAGGTGCGGCTGCGGGCCAGAAAGCTCCCCGAGAAGGAATGGCAGAGCCGTCCTGTGCCGGCGGTCTGTCAGAGCTGTTATAGACCCCGCTGCCGCGCGGCCCCGGACAGCGTTCGGCATGTGATCGTGGGCGAGCTGGGGCGGCCATCTCAGGGCCCGCTTCCCTGCCTCTGTCGCAAAAAGAGACAGTCCGGGGGACAAAGCGACGCCGCCGTTTAAAAATCCGCCGCAGTTACCAGGGAAGATTGTCGCTCCCGGCGGCGCTACCATTTCCAGTGTCTCCATCCCGATGCCCGTCGGCAGATTCCAATGGAAGCGCAGCTTTCTGCGAGGCCTGCAAACAAAAGGGCGTCTCTCCTGGCAACTGCCGATTGCGCCGGGCGAGGAACCGCTTGCCGGCACGGCGGCAACAGGTTCGGGCAGCTTCCGATTGGGCGAATTCGCGACCTTGACGGCCGCAAAACGCCTCCCCACGGCCAGGGGTGTCAGGACAAAGGCGCAGTCTGGCCCTTGCTTTCGTTGTTCGCCATACAGCATTTCTCGGCCTTTCGACCGCTGCCGCAGGGGCAGGGATCGTTGCGTCCGACATTGCGGAAGGGATTGGAGATCGGGGTGTCTGACTGCTGCGGTTTTCGCTGTGCCGGACGTATCCGTGGCGGTGGCAGTGAGGAAACACGGGGAACGGGATGCCAAAGCAGTACATAGTTGAGACTTGTGAACCCTCCCATTCCGAGTTCGAAGAACCGCCCATCGTCATAGGGATCGCGTTCTGCATCGGCGAGGAGTTGCTGAAAATCGCCCCAGCGGTCCTCGTCCCGGAACCTCGCGGGATGCTTGAGAGCGGCGTCATCCACGCTGTGCCTCACCAGAGGTTCCAGTTCGCGCAGTCCGAGCATTCCGACGGCGTGGAACCAGCTTTTGAGCAGGGGAGAAAGGTCGTGATCGGTCGGGCTGTGGAGGTCGAGCTGGCGCAGAAAACCGGTCATGCGATCACGTGCGATCTTGCCCTGAAAGGTCAGAAAGGTCGCTGCATCAAGGAGGGCGGCACGAATCCCGGGCGCGATGGTGCTGTCGATAACCGGTGCCAGAAGGGCTTCGGGTTTCCAGTCGAAGACGTTGACGAGGATGCTCGACAGGTGAGGAGAAATCCCTCGGAGCAGTTGATGAAGCGGCCGTTCTGAGCGTCCCACCATGCGCAGTACCGGCTGGCAAATGGTGCGATCATGTTCGCTCGCAAGAATATAGATGCAGCGACAGACCGCAATGCTGTCATTCTCGGAAAGACGATCTGGGGCTGCGGCTTCAAAGATCCGTGCGCGCAGAAGAGGCTCCGTGTCCGTGAGCCTGTCGAGGCAGGCCTTGATGATGTCAGGGCGCGAATAGGACGCGGAGGTGAGATCGGCCAGGATGTCCTGGACGGAGGGGACGCGAGCGGACCCGCTGTGGGCGACGCGGCTGTCGAGGTCGTCCGGGTCGTCGGGGTCGTCCGGTGCATCCGGGTTGTCCGGTGCATCGGAGTAGATGCCCCGGGCGAGCGCTTCGGCGAAGTCGTCGATCTCGCCGAAGTCGAGAGTGCGGAGCCCTTCCGATTTTGTCGGGTTCCTCTCGGCCTCCTCGATCATCTGGTCGAAAGACGGGCGATCGGGGATGAGTTCACCGAAGTCGCCGGTGGTCATGCGGTGGTGGACCAGGGGTGCCAGTTCACGCAGCCCCAGTACAGCGATCGCTGCAATCCAGCGCTGCAGCACCAGATTTTCAGCGTCTCCGGTGTCGATCGGAAAGGATTTGAGGAAGGCCTGGATGGTACTGCGGGAAATCGCGCCCCTGTGGGCCAGAAGGACCGCCGCGTTCAGTGCCGCGATGCGGGACAGAACCTGCAAAGAGCAGTCGGAGGCGACGGCGAACAGGGCTTGCGCATCGCCATTGAAAACAGCGGCGATCAGGTTGGAGAGGGACCAGAAGATGTCGGTGTCGATCAGCTCTGTCGGGGGGTGACACCGCAGCAGGCGCAGCAGGGGCTGGCAGCTGGCGATGTCGCTTCTGGCGCCAAAAAGATACAGGGCGTGATTGAACAGAATGATGTCGTCGTCCGGCATCGGCTCGCCCGCGACGGCCTTGTTGAGCAGCTCGCGCAGGCGGGGAGCAATCTCATCATAGCGCGCAAGAATAGCCGCAACCTCGGTGGCCGAGAGCTGCTCGGTGGTTGAAAGTCTGGCGAGGATCTCGGACACCGCAATGGGCGGCGCCGGGTCGGGATCGGGAAGCTCCTGATTTTGCACCGTCATTGAAAATTCTCCGGAAATCGGGACGACAGGGGGTGGCGACGACATCCGCCCATTCCGGCGTGCGGCTGTGACGCGAGGGACGCGGCGCAAGGGGGCTCCCTTGTGCGTTTCGACAAGCGGAGCAAAGTGTGGCATCACGTCATGGGATCGGTGCTGTGCCGGCCTGGATCCGGATTGGTCGGGTCGGCTGGGTATGTCGACATGTCCGGCGTGAAGTGCTGCACTGCTCTGCGGATGGTTGAGGTTGTGGGAGATTCGATCAGCCGGCTTGCCCAGGCGATGAATTGCGGGATGACCTCGGTGGAAACAAACTGTCTGGCGATCGCTGCCTGGGGTGAGGGAACGGCATAACCGTAGACCCAGAACATTTCGAAGTTGAGTGGCGAAAACCGGCAACGAAGAACGTTCGGTAGTTGCCGGGGAACGGCGGTCGCAGGTTGCTGGTGTGGGTGAGGCTGACCTGGGTGGCGATCCCGGCAGCGTTCCATGCTTCTTCGAAATGCGAGGTCCTGAGGACAAAGCTGAGACCTTTGGGGATCCTGTTCTTGCGGATGAAAATCGTGGCTCCGGAGCTTAAGGTTTTCTGTTCCATGTTTTGATCCGGCGATTTCACAGGTTCAAGGGAGGACACGTATTGGCTCTGTCCACAAGCGACGAACGGGGTGGCAATCGCGACGGTTGGGAACCAGCAGGGCCAAGGGCCGCGATCGGTCGTGAGGGGTCTTCGGTTTGCCGAGCTGTGATCTGGTTCGACACCAGTGGCAATCGCCTCAGGCGTTGCGGCCGATCACCGGTTGGCCAGACAGCATTTCTTGGCCTTGCGTCCGCTGCCGCAGGGGCAGGGATCGTTGCGCCCGACATTGCGCAAGGCGTTGGTCGCCGGAGCCGCTTTCGGTGTCCATGGCGGCTTCACGGCGGCCCCTCCGGGCGGCAGCGTGGACAGGCTCGGAACCGGATGCGACAACAGCGCATCCGTGAGGTTAAAGAAGGCGAAGATTTCCAGTCCCTTGAAGCGGTCGCGTTCATAGGGCAGTTTTTCGGCTGTGGTGAGGAGTCTCTGGAGACCCCCTTCCGTGATCCAGAAATTCTGCAGGTCCGGGCAATCACCCGCATTGAGCCTCTGTGCTACCTGCAGGGCCAGATCGCGCAGGCCGAGCAGCCCGATGGCGCAGATCCAGCGCTGGAGCAGAGGGTGGTGATCCTGATCGGTGAGACCGCTGACATCAAAGTCGCGAAGAAACTGCGCCATGCGTTCAGCTGCGATCCTGCCATGAAAGGTAAGGAAGCTCGCGGCATCAAGGAGTTTGGCACGAAGGTCGGGATCGATGGCGGAATCGGCAACAAGGGCAAAGAGAGCCTCGGCATCCCAATCGAACAGGTTGACGAGGATGGCGGTCAGATCGGGAAAAATCCCGTCGATGAGAAACTGAAATGGCGGCTCTGAGCGCTGCAATATCTGCAACAGGGGGTGGAAGATGCCACGGTGCCGGACGGCGGTCAGGATATAGATGTAACGGCAGAGCGCGACGCTGTCCTTTTCCGTCAGCTTTTCAGCAGAGGCCGCCTTCTCGATGTCCGCCTGCAGCAGAGGTGCCATCTCACGGATCCGGGCCATGGCGGCGCGGATCGTGGGCGGGCGCGTGAAGGGGGCGTTGGACAGATCGGACAGGATGTCCTGGACGCTCGGAGGCGGGGCAGGTTTCCTCCGGGACTCGTCCTGCGCGATGTCCTCGCGTTCGGCTTCACGATCGACGATCTGTGCGACTTTCGCGAATGTTGCAGCGATGTCGTCGATCTCGGCTGCGGGGTTCCTTTCTGCCTCGTCGAGCAGCCGATCAAAAGTCGGGCGATCCTCGACGAGGTCGCCAAAGTAAGCGCTGGCCATTCTGCGGTAGACCAGAGGGGCCAGATTGCGCATCCCGAGGAAGGCGATCACCGCGATCCAGCGCTCCAGCACCCGATTTTCAGGGCCGACCGTGTCGAGGGTCGAGGGGGAAGGACCTGAGAAAGTCCTCCATCGAAGAGCGCGCAATCGTTCCCTTCCATGTCAGAAAGGCCGCGGCGCCCAGCACCGCGCAGCGGTAATGAGGCTCCACGGAGCGGTCCGCGGCCAGGGCAAACAGAGCCGGAAGATCACCATCGAAAACACTGGCGATGATGCCTGGCAGGGAAAGGAAAAAACTCGCCGGGGATGAGTTCGGTCGGCTCGGGGCGACGGAGCACCCGCAGCAAAGGCGGGCAGGCCGCGACTTCGCCCTTGCCGGCGAGAAAGATCAGAGCGCGATGGAAGGCGTTTGTGTCGGAATCCGACACCGGATCGCCGGAAGCGGCGGTGGTGACGATCGCCCGCAGCTGCGGCGCGATGGCATCATATGCGGCGAGAGCAGCCGTGACGGTGTCCTTGCGCATCGGCTCAGGGTCGGAAAGCGCGGCAAGGATTTCACAGAAGGGGGATCGCGGATCCCTGGCAGGACCGGCAAGCCCCTGATTTGGCGCAGTCATTGAAAAATTCCACACGAATCACCGAAGGTGCTGTTTGAGGGCAGAATAACACGGGCAGAAGGCCTGTTGTGGCCTGGTGTCTTCCTTGCTTCATTGCGCGACAGCCTGTGATTCTGGTGGTTTCAGGAGAGACGTGCATCCTGTACTCTGCCGTGCCGTTTGTGGATCTGCGGCCGGCGAATCTGGTGCGAAGTGTTCTCAGGCTCCGGCTATCCGGCGCAGATGGTGATACGATCGGGTAGAGGCGCGAGGCTGTGGCTCGCTGTCACGGGCAGGATCCCTGAAGGTCGAGAAGGACGATGCGCACGGTATGCGGGTGGCCGTACGGCGGACGGCATCGCGCAAGCCTTGACGCCAGCCGCCTTGCCTCTGTGAGAAAACCGCGGGCAACCGCCATTCCTGAAGGACTGTATTTATGGCTTTGGATCCCGTTGTCATCGTCGCTCTGGCGCGCACCCCAATTGGCGGGTTCCAGGGTGAATTGAGCAGTCGCTCCGCCCCGCAACTTGGGGCCTCGGCCATCACTGCGGCGCTGCAGCGCTCCGGGGTGAGATCCGGGGATGTCGACGAAGTCCTGATGGGCTGTGTGCTGCCGGCGGGTGTCGGCCAGGCTCCGGCACGCCAGGCCTCGCGGGGCGCTGGCATTCCCGATCACACTGGCTGCACCACGATCAGCAAGGTCTGCGGTTCCGGCATGAAGGCGGTGATGCTGGGGCATGACGTGCTGGTGGCGGGCAGTGCTGCGGTGGTGGTGGCGGGCGGCATGGAGAGCATGTCGAACGCGCCTTATCTGCTTGCGAAAGCGCGCGGCGGCTATCGTCTCGGCCATGGCAGGGTGCTCGACCATATGTTTGTCGACGGGCTCGAGGACGCCTATGACCAGGGCCGGCTGATGGGGACCTATGCCGAAGAATGCGCCGACAGCTACAATTTGTCCCGCAAGGCCCAGGACGACTTTGCCATTGCCTCGCTTGAGCGCGCGCAGAAGGCCGCAGTCGACGGCGCATTCGCATCCGAGATCACCCCGCTCACCGTCACCTCGCGCGCCGGAAGTGTGGCTGTCGCCATTGATGAGCAGCCTGGAAAGGCTTCACGCGAGCGCATCCCGAATTTGAAGCCGGCCTTCCGTGAGGGCGGCACGGTGACGGCGGCCAATTCGTCCTCGATCTCTGACGGCGCGGCCGCTGTGGTGATGATGCGTCGCTCCGAAGCCGAGCGGAGGGGAGCGACCATCCTTGCGACCATTCGCGGCCACAGCAATTTCGCGCAGGCGCCGGCGCTCTTCACCACCGCTCCCGTAGGTGCCATCCGTTCCGTGCTCGCCAAAGTCGGCTGCGGCATCGGTGACATCGATCTGTGGGAGATCAACGAGGCTTTTGCCGTGGTCACCATGGCGGCGATGAAGGATCTCGGGCTTGACCATGAACGGGTCAACATCCACGGCGGAGCCTGCGCCCTTGGTCATCCGATCGGTGCCTCGGGTGCGCGCATCCTCGTCACGCTGATCGCGGCGCTGCATCGGCACGGATTGCGGCGCGGAGTGGCCTCCCTGTGTATCGGTGGCGGCGAAGCCACGGCGATCATGGTGGAACTCGGCACCTGACGGCCGGGAAAAGCCGATCAGGCGACGCCGTGAGCAAATCGTGCAGGATCGACCGTCGCCATGCCTCGTCATGGCGGTGGTGCGGATGGCGGGACCAGGCGGCCTCTTTCGGACCTCGTGGTCGAAAGCGACAGCACAGCTGATTTCGAGGCAGACCGCAGCCATGCCAGCAGGCAATGTGCCCGCGACCCTGGCTGCGTGATCCAGTGCTGGTGTCTGGCCCCGTTGGGCTGCGCGAGACATGCCGGCGAACAGCTCTATTTATTGCCCAGACAGCATTTCTTGGCCTTGAGACCACTGCCGCAAGGGCACGGATCATTGCGCCCGACATTGCGGAAGGGGTTGGTCTGCGGCGTCTGCTGCTGTGCCGGCTTTCGTGGTGCCGGTCCCGGGGGAGGTGCCGCCGGTTTCGGTTGCCTTGGTCTTGTTGCCAGGCGCGGATCAGGATGATCTGACAGGGTCTCAACCAGTTTGCCGAGTTCCCCGATATTTTGTTCGTGAAAGCGTCCTTCATCATTGGGAGCTGCCGCGGCGTCCTTAAGGAGGCTTGAGAGAGTGCCGCCGGCACCGTCATTGTCACAGAAATCAACCAGATCCTCGAAATCGGCGACGGCGACCCGGCGCGCCACCAGCGGGGTCAGTTCGCGCAGGCCCAGCAGCCCGATGGCGAAAATCCAGCACTCGATAACGGTTTCACCAGTGGCGTCGAAACCGCTGAGAAAATCCACCGTTCGATCACGTGCGATCTTGCCATGAAAAGTCAGGAAGGCGGTTGCATCAAGCAGGCCGCAGCGAATCCCGGGATGAACGGAGCGGTCGGCGATGATGGAAGAGAGGGGCGCGGCATCCCAGTCGAAGATGCGGATGATGATGTTCGGCAAATCAGTGAAGAGCGGGGCCAGCGGGTGCTCGGCTCGCGTCTCTGGCTTTTGCAGCAGACGCAAAAAGGGGTGGTAGGTCCGCCTGTCGCATGCGTCCGCCAGTATATAGATGGAGCGGCACAGCAGGACGGCCCTTTCGTAATCGGTCAAAAAGTCGTGGGAATGGTGCCAGGCGGTCGCCGCCGGACAACCACCGCCTCCCGGGGTATGTTCGACATCAGGCCCAGCCTGTGCCCGCCCGGGAGACGGGAATTCTG
>WQYW01000155.1 GCA_009781045.1 Alphaproteobacteria bacterium | reverse complement strand
CGATCGGCCTGGCCACCGTCACGGCCCCGAAGCCTGCATAATCTGTCGAACCGCCGGATACGGACCCGTATGTCCGGTGGTGTGGGAGGGGCGGTCTCGCGAGAGACCCCCCTATCCCGATTAAATTTCAGAAGTTGTGCGCGGCTGACGCGTGTATTGTCTGTCGTTGGAGATCATGGCTGTAGCCTTCGGCGAAGGCTGAGTGAGGAGGCGTCGGTGTTTCGAAGCCCGTGGGGGCGGTGCCGCACGATTCTTCCCCAAAGAGTCGTTCACGGTCAAACGGAATCGCCTTTCTGCTCAGCGTTGCCAGGCAGGGCCTTCTGGTGCAGTCGCGCCTGGGACCGGGGGCCTTGCCGAGTTTCGTGACTGAAACGGGCTCTGTGGCTCCCGAAGTGCGGCAGGATCGTCGGCCGCTGGCGCAAGGTTGATGGTCCAGCTGCTGCACGTGTGCGCGAGTGCGTAAAAGAGAGGGCTTCACCACATCGCGGCGGCGAGCGCGGCGATCAGCGCCGGGGGCATCACCAGCATGCCGAGTTTGAGGAAGGGCCAGGCGCGGAGTTCGATTTGTTCACGGCGCAGCGCCACCAGCCACAGCAGGGTTGCGAGCGATCCGGCAATAGACAGGTTGGGGCCGAGATCGACACCGATCAGAATGGCGCTGGTCACCTGAACTGGAAGGGGGTGAGCGGCGGTCACGGAACCGGCGACAAGACCGATCGGCAGATTATTGGCGATGTTGGTGGCCAGCGCGGTGATGGCCCCGGCGGCGGCCGCAGACCCGTTGGGGGATTGGGCCAGGGTGGCAAGGAGCAGGTTGCCGAGGGAGGCGATCACACCGGTCCGATCCAGTGCCTCGACCATGATGAAGAGGCCGGCAACCAGAACCAGCACGCTCCAGGATACTCCCCTGAGCAACGGCCAGGGCGAGCGGCGGTTGACGAGCAGGACGATCAGCGTGGTGACGCCGCCGCAGAGAAAAGTGGGCAGCCCGAGGCTGAGATGAAGGGCGGAGGCCGCGATCAGGACCAGGCCGACGCCGATTATCCCCGCCGCGGTCAGCCGACCAGCGGGGCTGAGGCGGGGCTGCGGCGTGTCACGATGGATGCTTTCCTGTTGCAGGCTGCGGTGCTGGGTCAGCCGCAGCGCTACATAAGTGAGGGCGATCGCGGCCAGCGACGGGGTCGCGAACAGGCGCAGCCAGTCAAGCAGGGCCGGCATGGCGCGGCCGAAGACGACGAGATTGGCGGGGTTTGAGATCGGCAGCACGAAGCTGGCGGCGTTGGCGATGAAGGCGCAGATAAAGAGATAAGGGAGCGGTTTGGCGCCGGCGGCGCGGGTTGCCGCCGCCACCGCCGGCGTCAGCACGATGGCGGTGGCGTCGTTCGAGAGAAAAACCGTGACCACGGTGCCGACGATGTAGACCAGCACGAACAGGCGTTGCGGCGAGCTTCGGGACTGGCGTACCGCCACTGCCGCCAGATAATCGAACAGTCCCTCGCGGCGGGCGAGTTCGGCGATCAGCATCATGCCGATGAGAAAGAGATAGACGTCCGCGCCTCTCGCAACGCCAGTGAGGGCGTCCTGCCAGGGCAGCAGTCCGGACGCGACCAGGATCGCGGCCCCGGCCACGGCAAAGACCGGCTCCGGCAGGCGGAACGGCCGAACGATCACACCGGTGGTGGCGATCGCTATCACGCTCCAGGCCAGCACTGCGCCCAATGTGGTCGACACGTCTTTCCTGCCTTGCGCAAGGGGGATGCGGCACGCTGTGCCGAATCGGGAATCGGCTGGTGGCTTGAGACCCGTGGGCCGACTTCTACGCCGGAAATCGGTCGTTCTGTAGCCAGGCCAAGCTGTTTATGGCCAATTCTCCAGGCGGAAAGATTGAAAATGGCTTCGGAATGCCAGGCATTGCCAAGTGGCTCGCGGCACGGTCACCGATTCCGAGCACCGGTGCAGGATCTTTTCGCTGCCCCCGCCTCCCTGGCCTGGCAGGCACCAAAATCCTTGATGTCTGCACGGTCCAGGGTCCAGGCGGCACTGCGGTCATGTTCTGGTGATCACCGTGGACGGCACCCTGTACGGCGTCGACAGGGGTCAGAAAAGCGGTGCCGCCACTGTGCCGTGTCCGGCCCGGAGTATCGGTTCGGCATGCGTGGCTTCGGCTCCATGGGACTGGGAACGGCAGCGATGCCGTATGTGAGCATGTTCCCTCGTCGGGAAGCGCTGTTGTGTCGCCAAATACCCAGACGTTGGCGTGTCCCCCTCCCGACCAATCACCAATCCTCACCGCCGCATTTTTGTCACAATCTTTACACTTTACACGTTAACGCCAAAAAAGAACTATGAAAATGCCACAGATTGATGATTGATGAACGTTCTGCTCGGTCGTCACCAATCAGATTGCGTCATCCGGTTCCGTCCGGGCTGGTTGTGGATTCGGTATTAGACGAGGCAAAGGCGCACCTGAGGTCATGGCATTACTACCGTCTTTGATCTGTGTGGGCTTCCGGAACTGCCCCATGCTCTCCAATTCTGAACAGAAGCGTAGTCTGATTCAATGGCCAGATTCTCAAAGAATCAGACGACTAGATCGGCACCGACACAATCGCCGACGTGCTTGAGTCGTTGACCGAAGGGTGACCTGGAATGGTGGAAAATGCCGAACAGTTTCAATTTCCGCGCAATAAGACACGTAGGTCTCAGGACGAGATCGACGCGGCGGAGACGCAAATAATAGCGCAGATAAAGGACGTTCGTTATATCATTCGTGAATACCCGGTCGAAGTTGTCGTCGAGAAATATTTGAACGGCATAGAGACCGACGAAAACGAGATCTATGTTCCGGATTATCAGAGAGATCTGATATGGCCCAGCCGTCATCAATCCCGGTTCATCGAGTCCCTATTGATCGGCATCCCGATTCCATTTCTATTTCTCGCCGATGTGAACGACAACGACGATCCTGGCAAAGCGGGGCGACTTGAAATTGTCGATGGCGTGCAGCGCATCCGCACTCTCGCCGAGTTTATGACGGGTAGCCTTGAACTGAACGCCCTTTCACGCCTCAGCAAGCTGAACGGCTTCCGATTCTGTGACCTTCATCCTTCCAGACAAAGGCGGTTTCGCCGAGCGACGTTAAGGCTGATCGAGTTAACCGAAGCTGTTGGGGAAGATGTTCGCCGGGAAATGTTCGACAGGATAAACAGTGGTTCAGTGAAACTGGAGGCTGTTGAGATCCGTCGCGGCATGGAGCCTGGTCCGTTCCTCGATCTGGTGACAGATTTGGCAGCAGATCCATTGCTGCGAGAGCTTGCTCCAATTTCTGAAGACCTTCGAAAACGCTTTGAATACGAAGAACTCGTTACAAGGTTCTTCGCTTTTCTGAATCGATATGAAAGTTTCGGGAAGGGTAAGGAAGGGAAAGTAGTGGCAGCATTCCTTCTGAAATTTGTCCAGGATAAGAATGAAGAACTCAATGGCCCAGATCATCAAAAATTGGTTGCTGAGATGAAGCGGCAATGGACGCTGGTCTTATGCTTTGTCAAAGATCATTTTCCTGATGGTTTCCGGAAGAAGAGTTCGGGAAGGAAGGTGCCGAGGGTGCGATTTGAGGCAATCGCCGTCGGAACCGGGCTTGCAGTGCGTGATCTGGAAAATAGAGGTCTCGACGTGAGCAGTTTGAAAACGTCGGACATCGCAACTTGGCTTGCAGGAGAGGAATTCAGGGTTTTGACGACAAGTGATGCAGCAAACAACAGGTCCAATCTTGTGGGCCGCCTCGAATATGTCAGGAATAAGTTGCTTGGACGATGATGTACTCCTTCCTTTACGATTTTGCAGATCGCAGGCGGCAGGTTCGACACTACCTTGCCGTTGTCTCAAGGCAGGAACGATCTGCGGGTATGGGGACGCCTCGCGTTCAAGAGGCGCGTTTGCTGACGCTAAGAGCCGGTACATTTCTTGTTCTATACAATCTCATTGAGGCTTCGACACGCGTGGCAATCGAAGCAATTCATGATCAGATTACGATGAACGATACGCCGTTCATGTTGCTGGCAATTTCACTGAGAAAGGAAATTGTTCGGATGTTCAAGAAAGGAGCGGATCCAGAGAAGGATCATACGTTTGATGATTTCCCGTCTGAATTTGTGGCGACGGCTCTGGCGCAGGGCGTGGACTTTTCTGGGAATGTTGATGCCCGGCTAATTCGCAGGATTGCGGAAATATATGGGTTTTCCGTTGCCGCACGTTCATTGGCGCGCGACGGGGCAGACTTGCTGACAATCAAGACAAACAGGAACGATTTGTCACATGGCCGCAAGACGTTCGAGGAAGTAGGGAGGGATCAGTCGACGAGGGACCTTGTTTTGCTATCTAAAAGATCAATGAGTTATATGAGCGATATATTGGAAAATATCGCGTGCTATTTGCGAAACAGGCGTTATCTGGAAGCGCCGTGAAGTTTGTTGGTGGGCGTATGGGCTGGCGTGCGTGAAGAGTTGTCGGAATTGATGTGATTTATTATAGCCAGGCCAATAGATTCTGCAAGCTTTGGAGGCACCGCATTGCCTATCAGGCGGCCAATTGAGCGGAAGTTTACCCGATCTGTGTCAGGGGCGAATTTGAATTCGCAAGGGAATGATTGCAACAGAGCGCCTTCCCTGAGTGAGATCGCACGGTCCTGGTCCGGGTGTCCAAATCGACCGTTTCCATATCCGTAAAACTGAGTGGTGATGGTTGGTGAAGGCGCGTCCCATGACATACGGCCATATACGGAGGGATAGGTCTTTCCTGTCTTTTCTCGGTGACAGGAGACCTGCATCTTCGTAGGCCAATCCCGCCATGTACCAGCCGGCTTCGAGGCGCGAATGCGCTGGAGATTTCTGTGAGTGAGGGCACGCGTTGCGTGAAGTATGTCGACTGAATTTCGGTGACCAGCTGTGATGGATGGCAGGGTGCCGATCGCGTCTCTGACGGTCATCGGCGGCCTCTTCCCAGGTTCTGGAAGGAATATCGGCCCGAGACGAGAAGCAAGCAGAACGAGGCGTCGGCGATTTTGCGGAACGCCATACATGGCGGCATCAAGAACATTCCACTGGACCTTATACCCGAGGTTGCCAAGTCCGTCCACGAACTGTGCCCAGAGTTGCAAATGCGCCAATCGTGGCACATTTTCCATCGTAATGATTTCTGGAAGCAGTTCCTGGGCAATACGGAGAAATTCGAGCAGGAGGCGCCACCTGTCGTCGGTGGCGTGCCGGCGGGTTGTGTATCCGGAGAATGGCTGACAGGGAGCGCAACCAGCCAGAACCTTGATTGTGCCTTCACCGAAGAACTGCTTGAGACTCCTTCCTTTGATGGTGGAAACGTCGCGCTGCAAAAAGGCGGTGCCAATGTTCTGTTCGAAGGGAAATCGGCAAGCAGGGTCAAGGTCTATCCCGGCGCGGACGTCGATTCCCGCTTGCTTGAGGCCCAGAGAGAGCCCTGCCGCGCCGCAAAACACGTCAACTGCCGTGAGACAAGTTTTTTTCTTGGCGGTCATAAGGGCGAGAATGTCCCTTGGCGGAAGGATCGTGCTTATCAAACGAGGGGATGGTCCTGACAAAAACAAGGCGGAATTGCGGGTTGGTATGGTTCAGTTCGGGATGGTGACAATATTGTCACAGTCGTTTTCCTGGGTTTTGTCGGCGAATCACGTTGATCTTGAGTGATTGGACGGCACCAGCAGGGCCAGCGATCGATAATCCTGTCTTCGCCCCGTGTGCTCAAGTGCGGCTGGCAGGAAGCATTCGTTGCCGAAGCCACGAGATATCAGTATCACACTAGGGAATATCTGCGAAGGGCGATTAGCTCGAATCCGCTCGAATCCTGAGGACATTCGGGCAAGTGGTTCCATTGAGGCCTGTTACGGCAAGGATTTTGCTGAGTTTGTGTCGTCAACAGTTGAGGGGGTGGGGTGATGTGGCAGCCAGGGGGGCGGCGCTAACAAGCCTCGGGAGTGGGCGATTGCGCCTGGGTCCGCGAGGGCCATGTGGCACCCTGTTTTGACCTTTTACCTTTTGACCACGCCGGGCAATTCAGGGAGGGTGCCAGCCGCGCCTTGAGTGGAACCAGTAATATGGGCTTGTTCGACGGCATGGATCTGTACGCCCCGGTGGCTGAGAAAATCGCTCTGTTCCGCTCGCTGTTCCGTGGCAGGGAGGATGTCTATGCCCGCCGCTTTGACAATCCCCGGACCGGAAAGAGCGGATATTCGCCGGCTTGTGCCAATGAGTGGGTGAGCGGGAAATGCGCCAGGCCCAAAGTGAAATGTGCCCGGTGCGGGAGCCGGCAGTTTCTGCCTCTGACCGACGAGGTTGTCCGCCAGCATCTGTCGGGGGAGGATGCCAGAGGCAGACCCTTCGTGGTCGGCATCTACCCGCTGATGGTGGACGAGCACTGTGCCTTCCTGGCCTATGATTTCGACAAAAGCTCGTGGCGGGAGGATGTGGCGGCCTGCCTTGAGGTGTGCAGGCTCTCCGGCCTGCCGGCGGCGCTGGAGCGCTCGCGCTCGGGGCAGGGCGCGCATTTGTGGCTGTTCTTCGAGGAGCCGGTTTCGGCCTCGCTGGCGCGGCGGCTGGGCGCAGCTCTGCTGACGCGTGCGATGGAGAACCGGCCCGGGCTTGGCTTTGGCTCTTACGACCGGCTGTTTCCCAATCAGGACACGATGCCGCAAGGCGGGTTTGGCAATCTGATTGCGCTGCCGCTGCAGAAGAAGGCGCGGCAGAACGACAACAGCGTGTTTCTGGATGACGGATTGCAGCCCTGGGGCGATCAGTGGGCCTTCCTTGGAAAAGCCGCCAGGATCGCTCGCCGCACCATTGAGACCCTGGTCGAGGATGCCGAACGTCGGGGTCGCGTGTTCGGGGTGCGGCTGCCACCACAGGAGGAGGATGCGCCCGATCCCTGGAACCGGGCACCGTCACGACGGGTGAAGGCGCCGGAAGTGTCGGGCGATCTGCCGAAATCGGTGGAACTGGTACTCGGCAATCAGGTCTATCTGGCAAAGACTGGTCTGCCGCCGGAGCTGCGCACCCGGCTCCTGAGGCTCGCCGCCTTTCAGAATCCGGCCTTCTACAAGGCGCAGGCGCAGCGCCTGTCGACCCATAATATTCCACGCATCATCGCCTGCGCCGAGGACTTGCCGCAGCACATCGCTTTGCCGAGGGGCCTGCTTGAGGACATCGAGCAGACCCTGCGCGATCTCGGCATCGACATTGTGCTCAACGACCAGCGCAATCCCGGGCAGGCTCTCCCGGTCACCTTCCAGGGCGAGCTGCGAGAAGGCCAGCGCGTGGCGGCAGAAGCGCTGCTGGCGCATGACACCGGTGTGCTGGCGGCAACCACGGCATTCGGCAAGACGGTGATCGCGGCCTGGCTGATCGCCCGGCGCCAGGTCAATACGCTGGTGCTGGTCCATCGCCGCGATCTGCTGGAGCAGTGGATGATGCGTCTGGCGAGCTTCCTCGGGCCGGACCTGGCCATCGGCCGGATCGGCGGCGGCAAGCGAAAGGCGAATGGTCTGATCGATGTCGCCATGATCCAGAGCCTGATTCATAAACATGAGGTCGACGATGCGCTCGCCGGTTACGGCCAGATCATCGTCGACGAATGCCACCACCTTTCGGCGCAACAGTTTGAGACGGTGGTGCGTGAGGCCAAAGCGCGCTATGTCACCGGGCTGTCGGCCACCGTGGTGCGCAAAGACGGCACCCAGCCTATCATTTTCATGCAGTGCGGGCCGGTGCGTCATCGCGTTGACGCCCGCGCCCAGGCCGCTTCCCGGCCTTTCGAACACAAGGTTCTGGTCCGTCCCACCGAGTTCCGCCCGCGCCATCTGCCGCAGGAAGACAGCCGGCAGGAATTTCAGGCGCTGATTGACGAACTGGGCGAAGACCACGCCCGGAACCGGCATATCTGCGAGGATGTGGTCAAAGCCGCGAAGGAGGGACGCGCCGCCCTGGTGCTGACCCAGCGCGTCACCCATCTTGAACGCCTGGTCGAGATGCTTTCCCCCCGTGTCCGGAATCTCGTGGTCCTGCGCGCCGGGAGCGGCAAGAAAGAGCGTCAGGCGCAGGTAGCGCAGCTGGCGGCGATCGCGCCTGACGCCGAGCGGGTGGTGATTGCCACCGGGCAGCATCTCGGTGAGGGCTTCGACGATCCGCGCCTCGATACCCTGTTTCTGGCGATGCCGGTGTCCTGGAAGGGGACCGTCGCCCAATATGCCGGCCGCCTTCACCGCGTCTGCGACGGCAAGGCGGAGGTGCGGATCCATGATTATGCCGACCTCCAGGTGCCGATGCTGGCGAAGATGTTCAACCGGCGTTGCCGCGCCTACGAGGCAGAAGGCTATCTTGTGGTGTTGCCGGCTGGCACCGGGACCGGACCCGCCGTCGATGGGGTGGTGGCGGGTGAGGGGGCGCGGGCGCGCGATCCTGCCGCAAGCGTGCAACGCCTGCTGCGCGATGCTGCCGATGCGGCTGCGCCCAACCTGTTTGTGAAGGCTGCGGCGACAGGCGATGGCGAAGCGGAAGACAAGGAGCAGAGTTCCGCGCAGGCGTTGCTGTTGCGGCGGCTGGAGAGCCTGCCGGCGACGGAGGGCAGGTTTCAGATCACGCCGCTTCTGCCGATTGCCTTGGACTCCGATCGCAATCCGGATCCCGCTCTGGTCTGCGCCGAGGCGAGTGTGGTGGTCGAACTCGATGATCTCAAGGCTCTCGGCGATGCCGCGATCTATCGCCGCAACCGCCGCAGGGACCGGCTGCTGCAGGAGAACGGCTATTTCGTGCTGCGATTCCTGGGCGAAGATGTGGTCGGCGACCCTGATGGGGCAATGGGGGCGATTCTGAAAGCTCTGCAGCGGAGACAGTCCTGATCCGCCGTGACGACCGGCGCTGTCGGCACTGCATTTTCAAAAAAAGCGCCAGGGCCGTGTCGCCGGCGTCGACGACAGCATCGGGTTCAGATCCGGGCAGCGCAGATGGCAACGAGCCTGCGGGATTGTGACCGCAATGGTGTCGCTGGGAGAGGATCGGATGATCCGATTCCTGCTTCGATTTCTGCCACGACAATTTCGCCCCCCGCTGTCTGCGGCATGGCAGCGTTGTTGGGGGCGTTCGGCATGTGGGGAGCGCGCCTCGCCATTTTGTCTGTGACGGCGGAGAAACGGCACCGGGCCTTCGACCATGGTGTGTCCCACAAGCCGGAAATGCGCCTCTTATCGGTTGCGGTCAGGCGGGTGTGCGCGGTCGTGGCGGGGAGCAGTTCGGACTTCTGATGCGGTGCCCGTGTGCGACACTGGCTGTGCCTGCCGGCCTTTCGCTCTCTCAATGGCGCTTGCCGCGCGCCTGATGAGGGCTGCGACGGGGAGGGCGGTTGGCTGGCGCTGTGCCAGGAAGGTCCTGGCAGGGCTCGCCTTGTGAACCAGGCCTTCTTGCCGCGCGCACCGGATTGCGGCAGGAGGGAGGAAGGCAGCGTGGGATGTGAAATCGATCCGCCTGATGATCCTGATGATGCGGTGCTCCTCTTGCATATTGGTAACTGTCCAGGTCGGACAACAGGCAGATCGCCCTCGGCTTGCAAATCTGTCGAAAATTTCCCTTCGGTCCAACCGGGATGGTCGCCGGTTTGCCACCAAACACCTCCATCCGGAAAAGGGGTCCGGCCCTCGACAGCGGCAAAGGGGCGCCGGCTTTTTCCGAGATCGCCCGGCGCGCTGGCGCGAGCGCGCATCAAAAGAGGCGCGGCGCAGTTCCATCTTCCATCTTGTCAGCAGGGGAGAGGAGCGGCACCACCCGGATGCTGCCTGCAGAAGTTCCAGGGCCGTCGATGATGTCAGAGCCGGCGTAGCTGTCGATCGGTGCGCCGGTGCGATCCGTTGGTCGTTGTCGGCGGTCGCGTTTTTGTGAATTCGGCCGCCGAACTCTTCGTCGTGTTGCGCGGCTTGTTGTCGTGCCGCAGTCAGGGGAGCGCTCAGCTCCCACATCCAGACCAAGATGTTGTGCTCGCGCCAGTCCGTCTGCGCAGAAGCTTGCGTGAGGCGGGGTGTAGCGCGTTGCTGCTTTCAGGATCCCCAAGTCCTCAGAGTGCAGAGGTTTTCGGGAGTGGAAGAAAGATCACGATCTGGTAATTCGTTCATCAGGTTGACAAAAGGGGATTAACAATTCCGGCAGGATATGTTACGCGTCGTAGAACCGTGCATGGAAACATGCGCGAAAAGATGAGAGCATCGAACCGCGACCGTCGTCCCTGCCACCATACTGCGTGAGGCGTGACGACGAGGAAGGGCATTGAAGGCTTCGAAAAGCGCAAGCCAGTCTTCGAACGGTCGACATCGATTGCCTCTCCGTGTCTCGTAAAGGAAGCGTCTCTTCGTCAGGTTTTCGCGTCGGGACAACCATTTACGACCTTCATGTCGCAGGATTCAGGTCCAGAGCGCGCCTGTCCGGATGCCGGTGGCCGGCCCGGAGGTGTTGTTGGCGCATGTGGCGCCGGGCTCGTATCGGGTCAGGCTTGCGTGCGTGCTTTTCACTGTTCGGGATAGCGTCAGGAACTGTGCTGGAAGACGGCCGGCGCGGTGACGGAGATTTTTGCGCGGTTTTTGTAGTCGAGTGGGGCCCGGATGCTCCGTGGTGCGGGAAGTGGGATGGATGCTGTGTGGCCGGGGGCGGCAGCATATTTATGCAGGGAGAGAAGATATGGCGACAGCGACTGCGAAGGGGGCGAATCACACGCAAGGGTCGGGAGTCCGGGTTGCAGACACAACCGGCGCGTGTATCGAACTATGCAGTGCAACTACAAGATGAAAAAGGGCGTTGTCAAAATGCGTCGGAGTCAAAAAATCGACGTTGACAATTTTGGTCCGGAGCGGATGTCCCGATCGTTTGTGCTGTCCCCATATGTTGAGAAAGTGCTGTGTTCATGGAGAAATTCACGGAGCGGCGGTTGTAGTTGGGACGACGGTTGCGAGTTTGGGACGATCTGCGCAGGGAGTTGGGCCGGCGTAAGACTTACCTTCCGTTAAGAGCCTAACCGTAGGTTGTGCGTAGTATGAGTAAAAAGCTGACTCTTCGACTTTAAGGATCGTGCATCGTGGCAGCCTCCTCACATTATTCACGCGAGACCTCGTCCTCCCGGGAAACGCGGTTTGTCCGCTCCTGGGTCCGGGGAGCCGGCGGCGGCTCGCTGAGCCGGCGACTTTACGCCGTGCTCCGTCAGGCCCATCGCGTGATGGGAGCGAAGCGCGACCGCCTCGCGCTGGGCTCGCTCGGCATGACCGGATTCGGTTCCGGCGCGATCGGGAGGCTGGTGTCGGCGTTCCGCGTCAGCGCCGAGGCGCGCAACCGCGCTGCGGCCGCGGTGCTGGGCGGGATAGCGCTGCTGGTGACGGCGGCGGATCCGGTCTATGCGCAGTGGAATAATGGTCATGGCACTGCGACGGGAAACGGCTCGATTGCGATCGGCAGTAACGGCAGCAATGCAACCGCCGGCAGCTGCAAATCGATTGCGATCGGCGGTGGTGCGAACGCGAATTCGACCGGCGTCGCCGGCGCCATCGCGATTGGTGACAGTGCAACGGCAACCTCCAACAAAGGAGGCGTTCCGATTGCCATCGGCACGAGCGCCAAGGCCGTCGTGACGGGCACTGTTGGTGCGTCGCCAACCGCGATCGGGACGAGCGCGAACGCGAGTGGACCCGGCTCACAGGTTGCGATCGGCGACCAGGCGAGTGCAACTGGCATGGACGCGATCGCGATTGGCGGTCATGCGGGGACGCCTGGATCGCTAGCGTCAGGTGACAATTCTACAGCGATAGGGCAAGCTTCGCAGGCCTTGGGAACCGGGTCGGTTGCGCTAGGCTATCAGGTGATGTCGGGCGCTGATTATGCGATCGGGTTTGGCTTTAATGTAACCGCAAGCGCTGCCGGCGCGGTCGGCATGGGCTATAATGTGAACTCGACCGCAATCGGCTCGGTCGGTATCGGCTATCACGTGACGTCGAACGGCACCGGCTCGGTGGCACTGGGCAGCGAGGCGAAGTCGAATGGGGAATATGCAGTCGGCATCGGATATAATGTGACATCAACCGCCAACGGCTCGGTTGCATTAGGCCGTGACGCGCTTTCAACCGGGAACGGCGCGGTTGCGATTGGCAGTCTGGCGCAGGCACTCGGCGAAGGCGATCTGGCGTTCGGCTCGAATTCGATCGCCAATGGCACCGGCGCGATCGCGATGGGTTTGAGCGCCAATGCCACCGGTGACGATTCCGTGGCGATCGGATCGGGATCGGTGGCGAACGGTATCGGGGCGTCGGCGTTCGGAACGCGCGCCTATGCGGAGGGGGACGAGGCCACAGCGATCGGCAACGACGCCAATGCGAGCGGCTATGCGGCGCTGGCGATCGGTGATCAGGCCAATGCCAACGGAACTTATGCGACAGCGATCGGTTTCCAGGCCAACGCCCTGGGCGCCAATGCCACGGCAACCGGTTTTGCCTCCTGGGCCAATGGCACGCATGCCTCGGCCTATGGCGCCCTTGCCAATGCCAGCGGCATCGCTGCGACCGCGCTGGGCTCGCTTGCGAGCGCCAATGGTGATTCTGCCACCGCTGTGGGAGAAGGGTCTGTCGCGGAGGGCGCCAATGCCACAGCGGTTGGCTTCGGCGCCAACGCCACCGGGAGCAACGCCACAGCGAGCGGGGCCGGTGCAGTGGCCTTCGGGGACAATGCCTCGGCCTTTGGCGCCTCTGCCAATGCCACCGGGCTTGCGGCAACCGCGCTGGGGAAGGAGGCGCGTGCCAATGGCGACTCGGCGACCGCAGTCGGCGAGGGGGCGATCGCAGACGGGGCAAGCGCCACAGCACTGGGTTATGGCGCCAATGCAACTGGAGCGAACGCGACTGCGAGCGGTGCCGGAGCGCTGGCCAACGGCGAAACGGCTTCGGCCTATGGCGCCTCTGCCAGCGCCAGCGGGTCAGGCGCGACGGCGCTTGGCTTCCAGGCCAATGCCGCAGCCGATAACGCGACGGCGCTTGGTCAGAATGCGACCGCGACCAATGCGCATGACGTTGCACTGGGAGCAGGCTCGATCACAGCAGCGCCACATACCGGCACCCTGGCCATGTTTGGAGGCACCGCAGTGGGAGCGGGTGGCACCAATGGTGTGGTCTCGGTCGGCGTCGACGGAGGTGAGCGCCAGATCCAGAACGTCGCACCAGGCGTGATTTCGAGCACGTCAACCGATGCCATCAACGGCAGCCAGCTCTATAGTGTGGCGCAGGGTGTCACCAATCTCGGGACCACCACAGCCTCCACTCTTGGTGGAGGGGCAAGTTTCAACACCTCAAGTGGCGAGATCACGGGTTTCAGCCAGGATGTGCGCCCGATCAGTAACACCGGTGCCGTGGGCGCCGCGGTGCCGCAGACGAGTGTGGCGGCCGCATTGGGCGCGCTCGACGTCAATACCGCCAATCTCGCCAACATCACCGTCAAATATGACGCGACCGATTACAAGACCATCTCGCTGAGTGGGACGCCATCAGCCGATGGTGGCGTCACAGGTGGCACCAAAATCACCAATCTCTCGCAAGGGAACGTGACAGCGCTGTCGACGGACGCAGTCAACGGGGCCCAGCTCTACCAGGTGCAGCAGACTGCCAATATGGGCTGGAACCTGTCGACAAATGGCGGCAGCGCGACCCGAATCGCACCGGGCGACACCGTCAATTTCAATGGTGGCGACAATATCCTGGT
>WQYW01000154.1 GCA_009781045.1 Alphaproteobacteria bacterium | reverse complement strand
GGGGATCCGCTCTGCGGACCCTGGGGGGATCCGCTCTGCGGACCCTGGGGGGATCCGCTCTGCGGACCCTGGGGGGATCCGCTCTGCGGACCCTGGGGGGATCCGCTCTGCGGACCCTGGGGGATCCCGAGGTTGCCCCGGGATGTGGCGGCTTTGGGTCAAAATTGTGTCTTGAATTCCTCCCTGAATAGTACTTCAGTTCTTGCCCGGCAGCCCTGACGATCACAGAACTGAGGCGGCAGCCAGGGCACGGGGGCGCGATGGTCTACCGGCGGACACATCAAGTGGTGAAGCGCCTGGAGGCCCGGCGCAGTGCCATCCTTGCCGCGGCGCGGGAGGCGGCTGCCGAGGGCGGCATGATGGCGGTGCAGATCGCACCTGTGGCGCTGCGCGCCAGCGTCGCCGCGGGCACTGTCTATCGTTATTTTCCTTCCAAGGCGGAGCTGATTGCGGAACTGATCGCCGAGGTGTCACGCGATGAACTGGCGGCGATCCGTCAGGCCGCCGATGCCGCGCCGGGGCCGTCCTCGGCGCTGGCCGCCGCCATCATCACGGTTGCGGTCCATACCCTGTCACAGCGCAAGCTGGCCTGGAGCGTGCTCGCCGAGCCGGTGGATGTCGATATCAGTGCCTCGCGTCTGGCGAGCCGCCGCGCCATCGCCGGCGAAATTGCATCCCGGATTGCAGATGCAGTGAGCGCCGGCCATCTGCCGGTACAGGATGCCACCCTCGGTGCCACAGCGCTGCTCGGCGCCCTTTATGAAGCGCTGGTCGGGCCGCTCGCCAATGATTACGTCGACCAGGACACGGTACGGACGCGCGAGGTGGTGCAGGCAGTGACCCTGCTGGCGCTGCGCGCCGTCGGTGTCATGGATGCCCGCGCCAGGGGGCTCGTGGTGCAACAGGAGGTTTTGCCCGTGACACCATAGGTTTCTTTCTTCCCGTCTCGGGCTCGGGGCCGACGCCGGCGATGCG
Organism: Alphaproteobacteria bacterium; assembly: GCA_009781045.1. Taxonomy (GTDB): domain Bacteria; phylum Pseudomonadota; class Alphaproteobacteria; order Rhizobiales; family Xanthobacteraceae; genus Bradyrhizobium. The sequence continues at coordinate 12,848 of WQYW01000154.1, read as the reverse complement.
TACCATATTGGTGGTGCCGGGAATGCCGAGCGGGACACCGGCGACGATGATGATGCGCTGGCCGGCGCGCACGAAACCGTCCCGATAGGCGATGTCGCCGGCGCGATTGACCATGTCGTCCTGGTTGCGGGCGTCCTCGGCGACCACACAATGCACACCCCAGACCACCGCCAGCCGGCGCCCGGTGGAGGCATTGGGGGTGATGGCGACAATCGGCGGCCGGGGCCGTTCGCGCGCCATGCGGGTGGCGGTGGAGCCGGAGCTGGTCCAGCACACCACCACCGGCAGGTCGAGTGTGTCGGCCATCTGGCGCGCGGCGTCGGCAATGGCATCGCCTGCCGTGGCCTCAGGCGGCGGGCGCTGGGCGGTGATCATGGCGCGATAGGCCGGATCGCGTTCGACCTCCTCGCCGATCCGGTTCATGGTCGAAACCGCCTCGACCGGAAACTTGCCAGCGGCGGACTCGGCCGACAGCATGATGGCGTCGGCGCCCTCATAGACTGCGGTGGCGACATCGGAAACCTCGGCACGGGTGGGCACCGGGGACTGGATCATGGATTCCAGCATCTGGGTCGCGATCACCACCGGCTTGCCGGCGCGCCGCGCCATCCGTGTCATCTGCCGCTGCAGGCTGGGCACGCGCTCAAGCGGCATCTCGACCCCGAGGTCGCCGCGCGCCACCATCAAAGCGTCGGCAGCATCGAGGATCTCGGGCAGGCGATCAATCGCCTGCGGTTTTTCGATCTTGGCCATGATCGCGGCGCGGCCGCGAATCAGCTTGCGGGCCTCGACGATGTCCTCGACCCGCTGCACGAAGGAGAGCGCGATCCAGTCAATGCCGCAGGGCAGCGCGGCATCGAGGTCGGCGCGGTCTTTCGGCGTCATCGCCGACACCGGCAGATCGGTGTCGGGCAGGCTGACGCCCTTGCGATCCGACATTCTGCCGCCGATGACGACCCGGGTCACCGCCGCGTCGGGCAGGATTTCCTCAACGATCAGCCGCACCTTGCCGTCGTCGAGGAGCAGGGCGTGTCCCGGCTGCAAGGCGCTGAGAATTTCCGGATGGGGCAGATTGACCCGGGTGACGTCGCCGGGAGCGGGGTTGGAATCGAGTGTGAAGCTGCGGCCGTTATGGAGCTGCACCGAGCCCTGCGCGAAGGTACCGAGCCGCAGTTTCGGGCCCTGAAGGTCGACCAGGATGCCGATCGGGCGACCGTAGCTGCTCTCGACACTGCGGATGGTGGCCACCAGCTCCCGCAGCCTGTCATGGGGGGTGTGGCTCATATTGATCCGGAAAATATCGGCCCCGGCCTCGAACAGGCGCCGGATCATCCTGCTGTCGGATGAGGCGGGTCCCAAAGTCGCAAGAATCTTGATTCGGCGCAGTCGCCTCATGGCCTGGCTCCGGGTAATGGCGGTGGTGGCGCGGCGCCAAAGGAGGGGGTGGCGCCTTGCAGGCTGTTGGGCACGCCTGGCACCCGGCCGCCGGGATTGGGCATATTCGGCAGTCCGGGAAGGTTCTGGCGCGGATGTTCGTTGCTGTCGGTGAGTTCCACGGTCCAGCTGCGCTGTTCGCCGGTGTCGACCTCGAAGAAGCCAGTGCGGTCGAAGCCGCGCGCCAGACAGTTGGCGGCGCCCTGAATGGTGAATTCCTTCTCCTTTGAGCACATGAAGGACTGTCCCGCCCATTCCCCGCCGCGGTCGTAATCGATGGCGTAAACATAATAATAGCGGGCGACGAGATCGCCACGCTGGAGGGTCTCACAGGCGCGGGACGAGATGTTCCACCAGCCTTCGGTGACCCAGCCCTTGGAGTCCTTGTAGCCCAGCGCGATGCCGACACGACTGGAGGTGGTGTTGCAGAGGCGGAAGTCGGCGTTCGCGGAGCCCGCGCCAGCTCCGAACAGGCCAAGCCAGATGAGGGCGAGCGAAAGCACGATGCGGCGCCAGGGAGAGGCGCGCATCAAGGACGCAAGGGGAGAATCGGGACTCTTGGTGATCATCGGTTCGCGCAACGCTATAGCAGATCGGTGGCTTTCGGGCGTAGCGCCCAGGCGCCATCAAGGTTACTCAAAGCACCACTGAAAGGGCATGGTACCGGATTTAACGCCCCCAGCCGTGGCAGGGACGGAGAAAAACAGAAGTGGACGAATTCGCCAGCCACCTTGACGGATGCGGTGTCAATCCTGAGGGTCGCTCCGAACCGCGAGGCGTGACCACGCCCGCGCCTTTTCCCAACTATCTGTTCCATCGGGAGTCTGTACGTGATGGCCACATCTGCTGCGGTCAAGGAAGACGAGCCTGCCACAAGCTTTGCGAAAGAGCAGCTTAAATCAATCATTGAGCGTATCGAGCGGCTTGAGGAGGAGAAAAAGGCCATTTCCGATGACATCCGCGATGTCTATGCCGAGAGCAAGGGCAACGGTTTCGATGTCAAGGCGCTGCGGGCCGTGGTGCGGCTGCGCAAGCAGGATCCCAACGAGCGCGCAGAGGCTGAAACCATTCTCGAAACCTATCTGCAGGCACTCGGCATGCTGTAACGGCAGGGGTCCGCCCGAATCAGTGACAGCCATTTCAGTGACAGACGGCCGCCATTTCAGTGGCAGAGATGGATCCGACCCAATAGCCGGGATCAGTGACCGATGGCAACCAGCGGGAGTTGCCCCCGGATTGGTGCGGGCGGGCAGGGCCTGCCAGGCCGGTCACAGCCTGGCCGGTTGTCCGGCAGGGCAGGATCAAAAGGATGTGATCTCAAGCCGGGCGACCGCGGAGCCGGAAAAGCTGTTGAAGGACATGCCGGGGGTTGGATCGTCGCCGAAAGTGATCGCAATCACAGAATGGGGCTTGACGAAATAGCCCTGCAGGCCACCGACATCGTCCGTGTTGCCCATCGGCTTCACCAGCATGGCGTTGGTCGCGCTCGGTGCCAGCGTCACCACCCTGAGCCAGGCACTGGTGCTGCGGGCCATTGTGATGCGGGCATTTCTCACCACCACGCGATGGGAGCCCGGCTGCGACTCACCTTCGGAAATAGCCGTCGTCTCCTGCTGCGAATCACCCTGTGAGCTTGCCTGCAGGCCCCGTGTCAGGGGACGAGCCGTATCGGCGGCGAGCCGCGTCGGCCTGGGCGCGGCGGGATGGCCGGCGGGGGCAGGCACCGGGCGCTGGAAGGAGGCGTCAGCGGCATAGGCCATTGCATTGGAGCTGGCCGGAGTTGTGCCGGGCGATCGCGGATCGGCGACTCGGGGATCGGCAACCTGGGCCAGCATGCGACGGGCTCCGAGTGCAGCCGCCTGGCCGGGAGTTGTCGCCGCCTGTGGCGCAGAGGATGGTGGCGCAGAGGACTGTGTGGGTGCTGGCGGGGCCTGGGCGGCAGCGGTTTGAGGTCGTGGCGGCGCGCTCGCGGCGGGGCTCTGTGCAGGCCTCGCTGCTGCTGTCGGCTGAAGAACTCGGGCTGCCGGTCTGGTGGGAGCTGGCGTGGCTGCAAGCGCGCCTTCGCTTTCTTCCTCGTCCTGGCCGCCGGGCCTGAACATTGCGGCGAGGAGTGCGGGCTTGCCGGCAGACCTGGCGCTCGCCAGAGCGGCGCTGTTGTCACCCCGTTTTTCGATGTCGGCAAGCGCCAGGTCATAGCCGCGCAGCGGCACGCCGTCGCTCGGCACATGAACGGTGCGTTCGTTGGGCAACACCCGCACCAGCTGGTCATGGGTCATGCGCGGCCAGTGACGGACCGAACCCGTGTCGAGATGAACGAAAGGCGAACCTGAGGTCGGGTAAAAGCCGACGCCGCCGCGCTGCAGCCGCAGACCGGCGCTGCGGATCCTGTCGAGCGGTACCCCGGGAATGAAGAAGTCGATGGCGTGGCCCAGCATGTGCTGGCTGTGGCGGGCGACGGCGCGGGAGCGCCGACGCAGCATGGCATTGGTGGAAGGGGTGCGATAGGATGAGACGATCTGGATCGGCTGCCTGCCGCCAACCTCGCGATAGACGTCCCAGAGGATGTCGAAGAGGCGGGGGTCCATCACGGTCTCGTCCTGGGTGCGCCAGTCACGCAGGAAATGATTGAGCTTTTTGAGCGCGGCCTCGTCGAAATGGCCGTCGCGCTTGAAGGCGATGGTGAGATCCTCACCGGAATGGGTGTGATGGAAAGACAGCGAGCGGATTTCGCCGCGGGCATGGGCATTGTCGACCGCGCCAGTCCCGGTCAGAACCAGCGGCAACACCAGGGCCCAGACCAGTGCGATCCTCAAACGGGTTCCTGATCCCGCCAGAAAAAATCCCGGCCACTCAATAAACCGTCCGAAACCCGTCAACACTGATACATCCACCGTGACGACTGGCGTTCGAAAAAACTGTCGCCTGGAGACGTCAGGCGACAGCACATCGATCGCTGCGTAAAAGCAGGACGCGAAGACTGAAGATCTCTTCCCGCCCACCAATAAATGTCAAGTTCAAGAATAATTTTATCCGCCAACTGTGGCAAAAAATAAACGCGGGGCCGGGGCAGAAACATTAAACGGTGGTAAATTCCGCATTAGGGCGGTGCAGAATAGACCGCCCGCCCGAACAAATCCGCGGCAGAGGGGCGAAAAGCGGGGTTGCGCCCCGATTTCAGGGAGCCGGCGTTCCGGCTTGCCGCCCCCCTTTGGGGCTTTCCCTGGCCGGGAATTGTCCCCTGCGGGCTGGTCAGGAGGTAACTGCCCGCGGTCGGACCAGGGGCAGTTCGCACCCGGCTCGAATCCGGCTTGAAAAATTGCCTCTCCACAGCCGGGATGGTTATCGATCTGCCACGGACCACCTCCATCAGGACATCTGGCCGGGCCTCGACAACGTCAAAAATGCAGCACAGTCAGCCGCTTCTCCACAAAATGGAGCGGGGGTGGAAACATGGAGCAGAAACCCGGAGCCAAGCGCGGGCTGCAACCTCCCGGAAACCGGCGCCGCTGGCGCCCGGCGCAAGAGGGCGCAAAACAGTCAGGGCGAGCCAAATAATCAGGGCGAGCCAATGGCCCGCCCTGACCCCGCTTTCAGGAACGACAGAGAGAAGTGGTTTTCTAGCGTGTGAACACCCGCGACTGGTGACGCTGCGTATAAGGCTGCGGCGCGCCGAACAGACGGTCGAAGAAACTTGGTTCGCGGGCGGCAAAGCCCGATTCGGGCAGCACCGTCGGGCGCGAATAGCTCGGCTGCGAGTGGGCGATGACAGTCTCGAGGTCCTTGCCGCGGCTGTTGCGCATCAGGGCGATCATGGTGGCGTCGCGGCCATAGACGTCTTTTCGGAACTGCAGCTTGCCGGCATCATCGACGAAGGCGGTCTGATAGGTGATGTTGACCGGAATCGGGGTCGGGAATTTCAGGTCGATCTCGTTGGTGCCGTACATGCGCCGGATTCGCTCCGGGGTGTAACGTTCGTGGGGCATGGTGATGTTGAGCAGAACCGATGCATATTGATCGGGATTCTGCACCCGCATGCAGCCATGGCTGAAGGCCCGCTCATCCCTGGCAAAGAGATGCTTGTCGGGCGTGTCATGCTGATAGACCAGGAACTTGTTGGGGAAGTTGAAGCGGATCCGCCCCAGAGCGTTGCGTTCGCCGGGCGGCTGCGAGATGCGCACCGTGCCGTCGGCCGCGCGCTCGAAACGCAGGCCCATGCGGCTGAGCACCGTCGGATCCTGCTGCATCGCCGGCAGATACTCATTGTTTATGATGGACGGTGGCACGTTCCATGTCGGGTTGACGGTGATATATTTCATGGTCTCGGTGAGAAGCGGGGTGGCGTGTTCGCCGGGCTTGCCGGTCACCACCCGTGTGGTCCACACCTGCTGACCGTTCTGCATCACCTTGAGTGTGTAGTCGGGGATGTTGAGGATGACATAGGCGTCGCCCAGTGACGCCGCGCCCAGTTCGCGCGGCAGCCAGCGCCAGCGTTCCATATTGGCGAGCACGACGTCGATCTGCCGGTCACGCCTGGGGCTGTTGAGCGCCCGCACGGTCGGATCGTCGAGGATGCCGGTCGGCCGCAGCTCGGCTCCGGTCTGGAACCGGCGCACAGCATCGGCCACCGCCGCTGTATAATGGGTGTCGTCGGCATCCCCGGCGATGGCGAGCTTGGTGCGCAGAAGCGGCACCCGTGGATCCTCCATCACCTGCTCGGGGTTGCGGCCGCGGGCGGGGACATATTTCAGGGTCGGCCCGGACGTAATCAGGGTCACCGGCCCGTCGGTGTTGCCGCGCAGTTCCGCCAGCTTGGCTTTGAGGGCGAGGTAAAGCCGGTGCTGCGGGTTGTAGCTCTCGAGCGCCGCAGTGGCGTCGGCGGCTGTGGTGATTTTGGTCAGCACCTCGGTGGGGTCGGTCGGATGCTCGGGGTAGAGGATGTCCTTGCTGACCTGCGACCAGTGCATGCGGCCGCTCTGCGCCTGGCGGGCATAGTCAAGGATGGCCGAGGTGAGTTTCAGATCAGCGGTCCCCAGGGCTTCCGGCGTGGTTGCACCGGCAAAATCCGGCACTGGATAGGCGCCCGGATCGAGGCCGTCGCTGGCAGCGTCCCGGATCTTTGCGATCGCCCCCTGGGCTGCGGCAGTGAGTTGTCCGCCCTGGGTCCAGAGTGGTGCAAAGTCGCGTGCAGCATAGAATTTCTCCACCGCCGTACGTTCATTCTTGCGGGTGAAGGCGCGCAGATCGCGGCCTCCCAGGCTGACTTTGATGCGCTCGGCAACGGGCTGATCCGCTGGCGCAACGCTGGAGACCCTGGCCGGCTGGGGTGCGGCTGGCGCCATCGTTTCCTGCACAGGCTCTTTCGCCGGTTCCTGCAGGGAGAGCCTCGGAGCCTCGGTCACCGGTTCTCTGACCGGTTCTGCCGTGGTTTCCACCTCCGGGATGTGTGTGGCTTCGCCCACCGCTGCCTGGGCTTTTGCCGCGTCAGCCTTTGCCGCGTCAGCCCTGGCGGCTTCAGCCTTTGCCGCTTCAGCCCTGGCGGCTTCAGCCTTTGCCGCTTCAGCCTTTGCCGCTTCAGCCTTGGCAGCTTCAGCTTCGGCTCTGGCGGCATCGGCTTTGGAAGTGTCCTGGACCACCGGTTTCACCGGGTCCTGCACCGAGGGTTTGAGCGATTCGCGGGCCAGGGGCCGCCCGGCGGGGCGGGTGGGAGCCTGGATGGTCTCCTTTACCGGTTCTCTTGACGGCGCCGCGGTCAGTCCTCGCGATGGCGGCGCGTCGGGCGCGATCTCGCTCGGGGCAGGGGCAGATGGGGCGCTGTTGACGCTGTCGTCGCGCGCGCCGGCGTCGTCCTGGGGCTTTGCGGTGTCTCGTTCGGTGGGCGCAGTGAGCGACATCATCGCCAGCACCGTGGTGCTGGAACTGTTGCGATGCTGGGCCTGCGCCGAGGTCGCTGTTACCGTGAGCAATGTGGCCGCCACCGTGGCCAGAAAATGACCCAGGCTCGCCCGCTCATTCAAACGGTCCCTCATTCTGTTGCACCCCTGCGTGAACTGCTGGATCTGGAAGCAGTTGGTTGCGCTGTCGGAAACGGCTTTAAGTGCGCCCGTCGTTCAAAAGTTGCAAGCCCGCAGGCGAACATGCCCGCAAGCGAAAAGGCCGGCCAGCGAATGAGGCGCGTGACAGATCTGCCCCAGGATCGGCTTGCCAGCCAGGAACAGATGGATGTCAGGACGCCTCGCTCGAGGTCAAGGTTAAAAGAGAAATACCCCGACCTGGGAAAATTTGCAGCAAATCAGGGCCAAATTGCGAGCGGTAAAATGTTGTGGCCGATTTAATTTTCAGAATGTGGCAGTTCAGTTAAAGCCGCAGCTTCCGGGAACCCGGGCGGGAACCGGGGAACCGCAAAGCCGGCCTCCCGCCATCCCACCATGGCACAACCCGGAGTGGGGCGGACGGCTGGGCCGCGGGTGTTACCGCTCTGTGCCGTCCTGACACAGGGGCGCCCGGTTACAGCGGCGTTTTGCCGCCATGGCCCGGTGCACAGGCTTCGTCGAGCTTGCGGTAGAGTGTGGACCGTCCGATTTTGAGGCGCCTTGCGACCTCCGACATCTGGCCGCGATAATGCGAAATGGCGAAGCGGATCACTTCATGCTCCATTTCCGACAGCGGCCGGACATGCCCGCCGCTGGTCAGCATCGAGAAGGTGCCGATACCGGGCAGGGGCGCGATCGGGATTTCATTGTCGGGAATCACCGCTGGCGGTGCCAGCGACGGTGCGGGGTCGAGCACCAGCGGGGCGGCACGGGTCGATGCCGGTGGCTGAGGATGCATTCCTGCCAGCGGGAAATCGTCGAGAGTGAGCTGGTCGCCGTCGCTCATCACCACCGCGCGGTAGACCGCGTTCTCAAGCTGGCGGATATTGCCGGGCCAGTCCAGGCGCGAAAGCTGCGCCACAGCCTCACCGCTGATGCCGGTGAGGGCGCGGCCCTCCTCGGCGGCGAATCGCGACAGGAAATGGCGCAGGAGATGCGGGATGTCCTCGCTGCGCTGGCGCAGCGGCGGAATTGTCAGCGGCAGCACATGGAGGCGGTAGAACAGGTCCTCCCGGAAATGGCCCTGCCGGACCCGCTCGATCAGGTTGCGGTTGGTCGCGGAAATGATGCGGACGTCGACCTTGACCGGCTTGCGGCCGCCGACGGCCTCGATCGCCCCTTCCTGCAGGGCCCGCAGCACCTTGACCTGGGTCGCCAGCGGCAGTTCCCCGACCTCGTCGAGGAACAGGGTGCCGCCATCGGCCTCAAGAAATTTGCCGTTATGGCGCTCGGTGGCCCCGGTGAAGGAGCCTTTTTCGTGGCCGAACAGGATCGATTCCACCAGCTGCTCAGGGATGGCGCCGCAGTTGACGGCGACGAAGGGCCGGGCACAGCGTTCGCCGCTGCCATGGATGGCGCGGGCGAATAATTCCTTGCCAACCCCGGATTCGCCCTCGATCAGGACCGGGATCGAGGAATTGGCGGCTTTCTGCGCTGTGCGCATGGCCTGGTTCATGGAATCGGAGCGGGTGATGATGTCGGCGAAGGTCAGCCTGCCCTCGCGGCTGTGGCGGATGCGGCGCAGTTCCCCCTTGAGTGCGGAGGCGTTGAGCGCGTTGCGCAGCGACACCTGGAGCCGCTCCATGCCGACCGGTTTGACCACGAAATCCTGGGCACCGGCGCGCATGGCAGACACCACATTGTCGATGCCGCCATGGGCGGTCTGGACGATCACCGGGACGTTGAGACCGCTGTCGCGGATCCGGTCGAGAACGCCCATGCCGTCGAGCCCGGGCATCACCAGATCGAGCACCACGGCGTCAACTCCGGCGCTGCTGCACAGGGTGGCGATGGCGGCGTCGCCCGAATCCACCAAAATGACCTCATATCCGCATCTTTTTACCATATTTTCGATCAGACGCCGCTGTACGGCATCGTCGTCGACGATCAAAATCCTGGCGGCCATCCTGTTCCTCACGCGATACAATTACCTGTTTCGAATCGGGGCACTGTCGCCGATGCTGATTAACGTGGTCTTAAATAATTTGTCCTGCTGTCCATATTGTGGCAGCGCGCCGAAGGTTCTCTGAAAAGATGTCCTCACGTTCCACAACCGCTCCCCACAAGTCCGGCAGCAAAAAAGCCGATTCCGCAATCCGCGCCCGCAGGCGAAGTGACCGGTCGGGAATCCCGCGCTGGAATCTGACGGATCTCTACAGCGCCATCGACGCGCCGGAGATTGAGCGCGATCTCGCCCGTGTCGGGGCCGACTGCGCCAGCTTTGAGGAGACCTACAAGGGCCGGCTGATCGAGGCCGGGCAGGGCGACAAGGGTGGAGCCTGGCTGGCGCAGGCAGTGCAACGCTTTGAAGAAATTGAGGATCTGGCAGGAAGGCTGAGTTCCTATGCCAGCCTGCTCCATGCCGCCGACAGTGTCGATCCCGCGATCACCAAATTCTACGCCGATGTCTCCGAACGGCTGACCGCTGCCTTCACCCGTCTTCTTTTTTTCGCCCTCGAGCTGAACCACATCGACGATGCGGTGATGGCGGAACTGATGCAGAGCCCCGATCTGGCCCGCTACCGTCCCTGGATCGAGGATGTGCGCAGGGAAAAGCCCTATCAGCTCAGGGATGAGCTTGAGCAGCTGTTTCTGGAGAAGGCCCAGACCGGGCAGAATGCCTGGAACCGGCTGTTCGACCAGACCATCTCCGGTCTGCGTTTCCGGGTCGGGGGGGAGACCATGGCAATCGAGCCGACCCTCGGGCTGCTGCAGGACCGGGACGGCACCAGGCGCCGCCGCGCCGCCATCGCGCTGGTCAAAACTCTCAAGGCCAATGAGCGCGCCTTCACCCTGATCACCAACACGCTTGCCAAGGACAAGGCGATCTCGGATCGCTGGCGCGGCTTCAGGGACGTGGCCGATGCGCGCCATCTGTCGAACCGTGTCGAGCCCGAGGTGGTCGAGACCCTGGTGGCCGCTGTGCGCGCCGCCTATCCCCGGCTGTCGCACCGCTATTACGCCCTCAAGGCGCGCTGGTTCGGCCGCCGCCGCCTGCCCTATTGGGACCGCAACGCGCCGCTGCCCTTCGCCGCCAGCGGGAGCATTGCCTGGGCCGATGCCAGGGACATGGTGCTGGCGGCCTATCGCGATTTCTCCCCCGACATGGCCGGGATCGCCCGGCGTTTCTTCGACGGGAACTGGATCGACGCCGAGCTGCGCTCCGGCAAGGCACCGGGGGCCTTTGCCCATCCCACCACGCCCTCGGTGCACCCCTATGTGCTGATGAATTACCAGGGCAAGCCCCGTGACGTGATGACGCTGGCCCATGAACTCGGCCATGGCGTGCACCAGATGCTGGCGGGCAGGAACGGCGCCCTGATGGCACCGACGCCCCTGACGCTGGCCGAGACCGCCAGTGTGTTCGGCGAAATGCTGACCTTCCGGCGCCTGCTTGCCAGCACCACCGCGGCCCGTCACCGCAAGGCGCTGCTCGCCGGCAAGGTCGAGGATATGATCAACACCGTGGTGCGCCAGATCGCGTTCTATTCGTTCGAGCGCGCCGTCCACAGCGAGCGCAAACAGGGCGAACTCACCGCCGCGCGGCTCGGCGAGATCTGGCTTTCGGTGCAGCACGAAAGTCTCGGGCCGGCGATCGCGATCAAGCCGGGGTACGAGAATTTCTGGATGTATATTCCGCACTTCATCCACGCGCCGTTCTATGTCTATGCCTATGCCTTCGGCGACTGTCTGGTCAACGCGCTGCAGGCGGTATACGAGAGCGCACCGGAAGACTTTGCCGGACGCTATCTGGAAATGCTGGCGGCTGGCGGCACCCGGCATTACTCCGAACTCCTGGCCCCCTTCGGACTTGATGCCAGAGATGCGAAATTCTGGGATGGCGGGCTCAGCCTGATCGAGCGCATGATCGACGAACTCGAGGCCATGGGTTAGTGGATCCTGGGTTCGTGGATCCTGGGTTGGTTGATACTGGGTTGGTTGATACTGGATCCGCTGATCCGGGCCAGGCGGTTGTGGATTGCGTATCCGGATTGCGTGAGCTTTGTGGATTCAGGGGCGATTTGAGGTCGTTTAAGTGATTTTGGATGATGGATGGATGGATCGGGACCTGAGTGAGAGGCGTGCTGCGGCGGGTGTGCAGCCGCAGAAGGGCGGGCAGGCCGAAGGGGCGGTGCCGGACTATCTGGAACAGCATTACTGGTGGGCTTATGTGCGCCCCGGCGCGGTGCGGCTGTGGGAGCGGCAGTGGCTGATCAATCTGGTGCTGCTTGGCAACTACCGCAGACTGGGGGCGGCGGTGCTGGAGGCGTTGGGCGCCTTTCCAGCCGGCCGCTGCCTGCAGATCGCATGCTGTTATGGCGGGTTGACGGTGGATCTCGCTCGTCGTGTGGCTTCCTCGGGCGGCTCGCTGGACGTCATCGATATCCTGCCGGTGCAGCTGGAAAACCTCCAGCGCAAGTTGTGGCATGGCGCGCCGGTGCGGACCGCGGTCATGGACTCGACGGACCTCGGTTTTGACGATGCCAGTTTCGACCAGGTCCTGCTGTTCTTCCTGCTCCACGAACAGCCGCCCGCCATGCGCGAACAGACCATGCGCGAGGCCCTGCGGGTGCTCAAGCCCGGCGGTACCATCGTCGTGGCCGATTATGCGCCGCCGGCGAAATGGCATCCGGTGCGCTTCCTGATCCTGCCGTTTCTCAGGCTTCTGGAGCCTTTTGCCAGCGATTTCTGGCGTCTGGAACTGGCTCAGATTCTGCCGCTCCAGCTCGACGGCAGGGGCTGGCGCAAGAGCACCTGTTTCGGAGGACTTTACCAGCTTCTGGTGCGCGGCGGCTCAGGCGGGTAGCGGACCCGCCCTGTCCCGGGGCGCGTGAGCCTGTGTCACAGAGTGCACTGCAAACCAGTTGTGAGGTGGCACAGGAAAACTTTCCCGCTGCGCCACCGTTGCCCTCATCGTTTCTTTCCTGTATCGCATGGTCCAAGCTGGACCTTTGATGGGTCGTGGGGCCGACTTTCGCGTTTTTTTACCATCCGGGACCACCACGGTCGCGGGTGGCGCTGTGTGTGTGCAGCGCTGATTGAGATCGCGCGTCGGGTTTTCCAGTCCTCCCATCCGGATCCACGTGCACGGCATGGCAGTCGCAAGGGCGGCATCACCGCCCGATGGTCTGCCAGGCCATCTTCCGCAATCGGCATCTGCCCTTTGCGAGAATAGTCAGATTTGCCTATGCGCTTTTGCGTGCGGGAGGTTGAATGAAGATCGCCGTTGCCAAGGAAATTGATCCGTCGGAGCCGCGGGTTGCGGTGTCGCCCGACACGGTGAAGAAATTCAGGGCGCTGGGCGCCGAGGTGGTGATTGAGCCG
>WQYW01000153.1 GCA_009781045.1 Alphaproteobacteria bacterium | reverse complement strand
GCGGGTCAAGAATGCGGAGAGCATGATTGCCATCCGCATCTGCCGGGCCAATGACGGCTGGGGCGACTTCTGGGACGCCAAAATGGCAGCGTAGCATCTGACCACACTTTGGTTCGCACCCGTTCCACCTCGTATGCGCTCCCGGTCATCGGATTGGTGAGCCAGCTGACCGCCTCCTAAACTGAGAAACGGCGCTTGTCGTATGGCCCATACAGCTCGATCCGTTCGATTGCCCCGGTTTCACTTTTCTGCGCCGAGGGATGCGGGACTTCCTTGCTCCTGCTTTGGTCGAAGCGCATCTCCGTGTTCGTTTCGGCCTTTGCGATCTCAGCCCTGACTTGGGCGAGCCCCGAAGGACTCCCCTTTACGATCATTACGCCAAGATCTCCGCCGCCAACCACGGGCGCTCGGTCGCTTCGGAAAAGCGTCCCGACGGGCCGATGGCTTTTCGCCCATGCTTCCCGTCTGAGGATCACCTTCACATAGCCAATTGGTCCCTGGGATTGCGCAGCAAGGACGCCGGAGATGGTGTCGATCTGGCCAATGAGAGCGGCCTTGTGTGCGCCGAACTCACGATCGCGATTGGCGAAGAAATCCTTGCGCCCGCCACCGCCGCCGGCCTCCCGTGCTTCCTCGAAGTTTTCGGTCCTGAGAACGATCTGAATGGGGCTAGCCATGAGTCACCCCGTCATCATCCGTCTTGCCCGTCTGGCGGCCAAGCCATCGGCTGACAGTCGATTTGTCCTTGCCTGCGATGTCGCCGATGTCTGCCATTGAGAACCCCAGCGTCGGATCATCATGCATGGCCCGGAACATGTGGACTGGCTCGCCGAAGAGCAGTTCCCGGCGCTCATTTTGGACACGTGCAAAGTTGAGCGTCGCAAACTGCTGGAGCGTAGCCAGCAAGCCGCGCTTATCTTTTTCCTGCAGCGTCGTGGCCTTTTTGTAGGTGCGGACCAATGCTTCAATCTCCGCGCCGGTCGATCCCTCTGTAAACCACGCGATCATGCGGATATGGCTGTCGGGCGCTTTCACTGGTGGCATAAAGTGGGCGGCAATGGCCTTTCTCACCTCGAAGTCAGGGGTTGGAATCTCGAGCTGGATTTCAAAGCGCCGCCATACTGCCGGATCAAGGAGCTTTGGGTGATTGGTGATGCCGATCGTGAAGCCGACAGTCTGCCGTGCATCCAGATTTTGCAACACAGCGTTCACGACACGTTTGATCTCGCCAACCTCCTGAGGGTCGTCGCGCACCTTCGCGATAGCGTCGAACTCATCAAGGAGCAAGACACAACGATATCGGTTGGCGAAAGTGAATAAATTACCAATGTTGCGCGCGGTTGTACCCAAGAAGGATGAAACAAGTCCATCGAGCCTAACCAAAATGACAGGAAGATCGAGCTTGTGGGCGATCCAAAATGCCAGTCGTGTCTTGCCTGTTCCCGGTTTCCCAAAGATCAAACAGGTCTTGGCTGGAGCAATATCTATCGTCGAAAGCGCCTCGAAGTTCGCCCATTCATCGACGATGGTGCCCACGGCTTGGGTGACTGTGGCATTGAACAGGGGAGCTCTGGCGTTGGTTCCGCCTGGAAAGATTATTTCCGCGAGTGGGGCGGCCGTCTCCCGGTCAACCGGAACTGGCGTGTTCCGACGAAGCATCTCGCCGGGGAGATGCTCTCGAGAACGCTCAATGCGACTGGGAGCTACCTCCTTCAGGCGTTCGGCTGCCATCAAAATTCCGGCAAGCGAAGCAGCCTGTTTTTCCTCACCATCCTTGAGGAGTGCATCACGAAGCCGCTCGACCTGCTTGCGCAAGGCGGGCGAAGGGTCGGCCATGGCCGCCCGACAAAGCGCCTGAATGATTGAGAAGTGCTCCATGTGCGAAACCCGCGATCCGATGCGAAGCTTTCATATCCTGATGCGTTTATACTCTCGTTTGTTGCGTGTCAAACGAGATTGTTGCGTATAATTCATTTTTGATGCGATTAGACGCTGTCCAGTTGCGTCGGGTTCGAGATGTTGCTGCGGCGCGGCGGCGGCGTAGGGTGGGGGACAGATCCGATGGGGAATAGGGCAGCCGCCGGCTGCTGACACTTCCCGAGGCGACCATGCAGAGAAAGGCGCAATCCACGCGGAGTGCGGTTCTCATTGATATCACAGCGATTTATCCTATTGGAGTTCAGCAAGTCGAGATGGCTTGTCACGTCCCTGTCGCCGGGAGACGGCGGGAAGATGGTAAAACTCGGTGGACGGTGGCGACACGCCAGCTCTGTTTACGCTGTTTTCCACGCTGACCGAGAACGCATGAGCCAGGAGTGGCCGCTTTTTTCCCGTCATCGCCATTCAGGAGGCTGGTACGGATGGTTTGCCGGATTCATCGGGTTCTCGTGAAGAAGGGCATTGAGAGCCATGTGGTGGATGCGTCCTCGCTGCAGGTATCGCGGCGGCGGCGGCTCGCGAAAACCGACCGTATTGACAGAGAGAAACTGCTGGGGACCCTGATGGCCTATAAGGGGGGCGAGCCCCGGGTCTGCGCCATGGTGCGCGTTCGGTCGCCCGACCAGGAGGACGTGAGGCGGATTTGTCGGGATCGCAAGGTGCTGATCGGAGAGCGCGTCCGTCATATCAATCATCAATCGCACCAAGGGACTGTTCTTTTTGCAGAGGATCAAGAACTGCGAGCCGTCGCTTAAGGATCGGCGCTCTCGGCTTGATGGACTGCGCACGGGTGATGGACGCGCGCCGCCCGGGCTTATGAAGGCTGAGGTTTTTCGCGAACTGGACCGCTTTGAGTTTTTGCTTGGGCAGATCAGGGTGGTTGAGGCTGAGCCCGATGCGCTCCTTGCCGCGCAGCCGGCCGACGCAGCCGGTGACAATCCAGTTGTCGCGGGCCGGAAACATGCAAACTGCAGGGCGCCGAGAATGCCTGGGTGCTTGTGCGGTGCGCTGTGGGTCCGATGGATCATGGATCGATGGATGTGCCCTTTTGCTCGGGGATGGCGACTTTGCGGCAGCGTCACGCTGGTCGGCCGGAAAATTGCCATCTTTGGGCGGGGATTGGGGCAGGAGGATGCGATTTGAAAGGCATTTCGACACTTTTGAATTCACTCCAATTAACCGGACTTACCCGAAGAAATATCGTCTCAGGATTAATTGCGAAAACCAGAGCAGCCGTGGCGCCTTTCATTTTGCTGAAAAATTCAATCTTTTGGATTCGCTCTCAAATAATAAGTTGAAACCATCAGAATGGTGACAATGGCTTGCGCAGAGTGCAGAGTGTCAAGCTTGGCGCATTGTTAATTGTGGGGATGGCTTTGAGAAAGTCACCTTCCTGCCTGAATGTTTGCACGATCTGTGGTGATTATGCTGGCCATGCAGTCGAGGTTGTTGACAAGATCCCGATTGGCAGCGGAAGCGCACTTTCCCGGCAGGGGGCGTGCGGGAGAATTGCGAACAGCAAGCGCGGCGGCTCGGGGGAGTTAAGTCGCGTGGGGAAGCGGAAAACAGGCGGCTGTACTGTCTTGTGGTACAGAAATTATTGCAACCGGGCCGCGAGGTCGTGCAGCGGTTGCTCATTTAGGGGATCCGCAGCGCCCATTTCGACTTTGGCGCTGGTGAGGTTCTGAATGGACGGGGGAGTAAGTTCCATGAGTATGCAGCGCTTGAAAGATTGCCAGATCGAAGGATCATCGCCCGTGGAAGTGCGCTATGATGCGGTGTTGGCGCGGGTGGTGGAAGGACATGCCGGGCTGTCGCGGGTGGCGCGGGGCGCATTCTATGCGCGGGTGCGGACCAAGCTGATTGCGGAGATGCGTGCCGAGGGTCGCAGCGATGCCATTGAAAGCGAGCTTGGGGTGTTTGATGACGCCGTGGAACGAATTGAGGCGCGGCTGCTTGAGCGTGCGCAGCCGGCTGCCGAGGTGCCTGAGGCAGATGCCACGAAAGCGGGCGACAAGGTGGCCGACAATCGGAGTCCGGGCGATGAGACCGCGGAGGATCCAAACGCCAGTGCAAAGTCGGTGGAGGATCTGAGGCGCAAGGTGCGTGCCTGGACCGGCCGCGTGGTGGAGCGTGGCAGCGACGATGACAAGGGGGGGATTGCTTCGCTCAAGCCGGGTCCGGTGGAGTGGAGCCGGAGCGAGAGCAAAAAATCCGATGTCTGGCTCAAGGACCTCCTGGAACGGACGCAGGAGGCGGAGGCGGCTGCGGCGGGGCGCAGTTCGCGGCCGCAGCTGGTACGTCCTTTGGTGACGCCGGCACAGATGGAGCGGCCGATACCCGATCGGCCGGTGCCGGAGCGGCCGATGCCGCAGCGGCCGATGACACCGAAGGCGGTTCCTGAGCAGCGTCAGGTCCCGGGGGAGGACCAGACGCAGGGTGCGGGCCGGAGCAGTCCACTCAGCGAAGGGGTGAAGCGGCGCAGCGGCACTGTGGTGCCAACCGAGTTCCGCCGCACCCGGGACAGCACTGCCTCAAGGGGGCTGGAAAAGTCGCTGATCGGTGACCGCCTGGGCTCGTATGAGCGGAGCGAGAAAGCGATCAAACCGGGGCCGATCACACTGCCCGATGATGACGGGGAGGTCGATGGGGAGGACGGCAATTCGGTGCTGTTCTATTTCGGGGTGGCGGCGGCGACGTGCATCGTCGTGATCATGATCGTGGTCGGGATGATATCGGTGTCGAAAAACGGCCGTGTGCAGTTCGCCGAGCCTCAGGCCATCCAGCAGACGGTGGTAAGTCCGGCCCCGGTTGCTGGCAATCCGGTACCGGCGATGGCGAACGAAGAGGCGCCGTCTGCGGAAGACAGAGCCGCGCGGGCGATGCTGCAGCGGCTGGAGCAGTGGCGACCGAAGGCGGAAGCGGGGGAGCAGTGGCGACCGAAGGCGGAAGCGGGGGAGCGGTGGCGACCGAAGGCGGAAGCGGGGGAGCGGTGGCGCTGAGTTGCGGTATGAGCGGGGGGACTGTCCGGGGGATGATCGCAAAGGCACCGACTGACCGGGGGGCAGGGTGCCGGGAGTGGCCTGATGTGGCGCGGTGGCGCGGAACCCGATGGGGACGCAAGCCTTAAGCGTGGGGGAAGTGCGACACAGGCCGCTCGAGATCATGATGGGGAAGGACAGGCCGCTCATCTGTGAGGCTGGAGTTCGTGGGGGAGCTTTCAGCCTGCCGACCTCGGTGGCGCGTCCTCACGCTGGCGGTGTGCGTTGCACCCGCCGGGGTGAGGGTTGGGGGACGCGCAGCCATGGGGGGAGGTTCGGTTTTCACATGTCTGCTTCCGCCAGCATTCGCCGCATGCGCTGTTGCATCATGGGGGTATGATCCGGTGCCGTGCGATGACTGGCGGCCATGGCCGCCCATGGCCGCCAGTTGCTCCGAAGGCGGCAGAAATCCGGGACTTTGCCGGTTTTGCCTCGGTTCATTTTTACTTGCTTGCCGAATCTGGTTCCACGACTTCTTCGCAGCTCGACGGCGTTCTGGAGCCTGCGGGTATTTTGAAGCTGAGATCGTTGATCGTGTGGAACCCGTGGCCGTTCTGAATCTGGAAACCTGAAACCTGTGCCGCGAGGAAGCTTGCGGCGGGCACACCACCTTCCAGAACGGTGTCCGCTCTGAACACAAAACCCGCACCATTTGGAACATGAGGTTGTGGAGCTCTCCCAACCAGGGGCGTTCTGCGAATCCGCATAAGCTTTCGGTTTGCGTCGCAGGACCAGAGGTGTTGCGGGGATAAGGATCGGCGTGAAGCGGAACTTTCCAGAAATTGTGATGGCTGGGAGAGGAAAGAGAAATAGCAACAGGCTCGGAGCCGGCGTTCCACGGTTTCACGGTGGGGCTTTGCGGATCGGATCCGGCCTGAGCCGAAATCCGGTCCTGGCAGCTTGCGGTTTGCGGAACCCTCAAATTTCGGGAGACTTGCGCTCCTGACAAAAAAGGACCCGGCTGCCTCGAGCCGGGTCTGAAGTTCATCTTCTGCCGTCAATCAAAGTTTTTTTTGATCAAAAATCAAAAGCGTGCAAGCGGTGATCCGCCGAACCTGTAGTTCAGGCGCAGCAGCCCCATGTCGACGTCCCTGTGGTAGGAGTCGTTGTCGACAAAGATGCGGTTATACTCAGCGCCCACCGACCAGTTCTGTGCGAAACCGTATTCAAGACCAGCTCCGAGCACCCCACCCCAGGCTGTGTTGCTGTTGCTGTTTGAGGCGGAAGTCTTTGCCGAAACAAACAACACACGTACAGCGGTGTTGCTGTTCCAGTCTGCGGTGTTGTCGACAGCGGCCACGCCGCCTTTGACATAAAGCAGGACATTGCTCGTGGCATAG
Organism: Alphaproteobacteria bacterium; assembly: GCA_009781045.1. Lineage (GTDB taxonomy): Bacteria > Pseudomonadota > Alphaproteobacteria > Rhizobiales > Xanthobacteraceae > Bradyrhizobium. The sequence goes on along the minus strand of WQYW01000153.1, from coordinate 7,532 downwards.
CCGAGCTGCCCCGTGAACATGCCAATGGTGCTGGTAACCTTATTGGAACTGCTGGTCGAGACTTTCGCAAACGGCCAAACTCCCACCGAGACGCTGGACGTTTTTCCGCCGAAATCAGCCCAGTCGCCCTGGCCTTCAACACCGAACACCCAGTTCGCACGCTGCCAGCGATAGCCGATCTGGCCACCGAAGGTGCCGCCGCTGTAACCGGATCCCATGGTCGAGTAGCCGCCGTTGGCACCGATATAGAGGCCGGTCCAGTCATAGATCGCGGCGGGGATTGCCTTGGAATAGCGATAGGTCGCCATGTCGGCCGCTTGCGCCGAACATATACCGGCAACAGTCATCACTACGAGAAACAGACCTTTCTTCATCACTACTCTCCGAACAGGCGCAAAACTCAAAACCGTGGAATTCGGTTCCATGGCTAGGCTTGAGACGAAGGGGGACAGATGTCAAATATTCTGATTAACTTGCATTCACCTTTGTGCCTTAACTGTGTCCCTGCCAGCACAGGTTGTGCTGTCAACGGTGGCCGGGTACTGCGTGGAAATCATGCCGAAGTCTGATGAAGTAGAATGATACCGCGGAATTGGCCGATGACGGCGAAAGCGACTTCGGAGCTGCGTCATGACTTGACGGAGGAGCAGACGCATGGTGTGCAAGCCGGAGCCGTCCGCTCACCGAAGAGGTAAAGCGGCAAGCGGCGCGTTTGCACCATAATGCATAGTGCCGACCGGGTTCTGCTGCAGCCGGGACCGCAATGCCTCGCAGGGGCCGGAAAATTTGCGGATTGCTGAGCGCATCGGCTTGTTTGAGCGGACGGAGAAAGCGATCTGGCGCAGGCGAATTCGGCGCTATGTCGCAAGACTCAGCGGCGGACCATAAGCCTGGCGTGCCAGTCGGACTGTCAGCTAAAGCGAAGGGCGTGTGATGTCGCCGAGCAGTAGTTCGCCAGCGCGAACCTCCCCGGTAAGGCGGCGCAGTCGCATCATAGTGCATAGTGCCGACCGAGGTCTGCCGCAGCCGCGAACAGCAACGCCTCGGGGTGAAAAATGAGCGGGTCGCTGACCGCGTCGGGTTGTTTTGAGCGGACGGCGAAGCAATCTGACGCGCACGATCACACCGCCTGGTGATGAGGGGGAGGACGGCAACCCGGTGCGGTTCAATTTCGTCGGAAGCGACAGCCGGCATCGTCGGTGATGATGATCGTGGTCGGGATGAAGGCGGTGTGCGGAAAGGGCCGGGTGCAGCTCGCCGCCGCCGGGGACCATCGGGCAGACGGTCCGTCCGGCCCCGGCTGCCTGCAGTCCGGCCCCGGCTGCCTGCAGTCCGGCCCCGGCTGCCTGCAGTCCGGCCCCGGCTGCCTGCAGTCCGGTCCCGGCTGCCTGCAGTCCGGCCCCGGCGATGGTGAGCGAAAAGGCGCCGCCTGCGGATGACCGAGGCGCGGCACGACGCTGCAGCGGCTGGAGCGGTAGCGCAGACCGAAGGCGGAAAGCCGGAGAAGAGTGGCGCTGAGTTGACGCCGGTGAGCGGTGGACTTGATTCCAGCGGGGATCTCACGGCGCCGACGTGACCGGCGATAAGGGGCCGGGAGTGGCCTGATGGGGCGCGGGAACACGATTGGGGGTGCAACCTGAGCGTGGGGGAGGTGCGACACAGGTGGCCGGGGGATCAATATGGGTCAGGACAGGCCGATCTACTTTGCGGTTGGAGTTGGTCGGGGGAGCTTTCAGCCTGCCGATCTCGTCTGACGCGTCCTCCCGCCGGTGCTGTGCGCTGTACCCGACGGGGTGAGGTTTGGGGGACGCGCAACCCATGGGAGAGGATCGGTTTTCCGTTTCTGTTTCTTCCAGCATTCGCCGTAGGTGCGGTCGCATTTTGGGGGGCGGATCCGGTGCCGTGCGATGCCTGGCGGCCAAGGCCGCACCCAAGGCCACACCCAAGGCCACACCCAAGGCTTCCCCCAAAGGCCGCCGGCTGCTCCGGAAGGGCAGAAATCCGCAGACTTTGCCCGGGTTTTCTGTGCCGGTTGCATTCGTTCGTCTTGCCTGCCGGGTTCTGGGTCCCTGGCTTGGCCGAAGCTGCTGCCTTCTGGAACCAGTGGGCATTTTTTGAACCTGAGAAGGTCATTTTTTGTCGTCTGGAAGCTGTGGCGGCTGCTGAATCCGGAAATCTGACCGTCTGGCACCTGAGTTTGCGGAAGCAAATCCGTTTTGCGGGACTTGAGGCCGCTCCGAACCCGCAAACCGGCGCATTTGCAACATCGAGGCGGTCTGAAATCGGCATCTCAGTGGTCTCCCGAAGCCAGGGCCGGATCTGTGACGCTCTGGTTGTGCGTCGCATGATCAGACTTGTCGCCGCCTTGCAGAAGAAAGAATTCGCGTTGAGCGAAATTTCTGGAAATCGTGAAGCCTGTGAGACGAAATAAAAATAGCAACAGGTCCGGATCGCCTGTTTCTATGGTTCCACTGTTCTTTCGTCCGGGCCCTGATGTGATCGGCGAGACGTCAGATGAGGCGGCGGCTTGTGGGGAATGCCGGCGACCTCGCGGGAACCCGGGAATTTCAGGGCTGATGCCGGTCCATGCAACAAAATGCCGGGTGAACAGGGCGGGCTCTCATGGCATGCCAGAAAAAGCGACGGAAGAGGGTGGATCTGCACGAGTGCTGTCGGACCCTGCCGGATCGGGCGTGCCAAGGACTCTTTTGTTTCCTTTCGCTGGAAGTATTGAATCGAAAATTTCAAAGACCGCGGTGTCCTGTTTCGTTTGTTTCAAGAGTCTTGCTGCAATGCACTAAGTCGGTCGGTCTCCTGAGAAAACGTGGGGGCGGCACATACGGGAAACCTTGCTTCCACAGGCATCAACACTCTTGTCGCCATCATCTCAATGGATCATAGAGTGACGGCCGCCAATCACACAGGAATCGCAAATGTCGTTCAAGCTGAGCAGCGAAAGTTTTCGTGACGGTGACTACCTTCCGGATGCTCATGTCCTGTCCAGGGAATTCGGCTTCGGTTGCGCCGGAGGCAACCAGTCGCCGCATCTGGCGTGGTCCGGGGCGCCCGCGGAGACAAAGAGTTTCGCGCTCACCTGTTATGATCCCGACGCGCCGACGGGCAGCGGGTTCTGGCACTGGGTGGTGGTCAATATTCCCGCCACGGTGAGCGAACTGGTGCTTGATGCCGGCAAGCCCGCGGGCGACAGGCTGCCCCCAGGGGCGATGCAGACGCAGACGGATTTCGGCAGCCCCGGCTATGGCGGTCCCTGTCCGCCGCCGGGTGACCATCCTCATCGGTATGTCTTCACGCTGCACGCGCTTTCCGTGGATGTCCTGCCGGTCGGACCCGGCGCAACGGCAGCGGTGGTGGGGTTCAACCTCCATTTCAACACCCTGGCCAAAGCGACCCTGATGGGATTGTACCGGCGGAACGAGGTCCGCTGACGCGTCTTCCCGGCCACGCCTGAAGCTGGTCAAAGGCGGTTTTCCCGGGCCAGACGGGCCTTCGAAGGCCCAGCCGATCAAGGCCCGGGGGGCGCCGTTGCGGAGACTTTCGGCATCGATTGCAGTCGAAAGATCCGGGCGTCTCGACGCCCGGATCTTTGATTCTCTTTTTCTTCTATCCGGTCTTTGAGAGCGCGCCTGCCTCCTGGATAAAGACCGGTTCCATCAAACCCGTTGAGCTGCGAAGGAAGCCAGCATGAGCACTGAATCTCCCTCCATCATCTATACGCTGACCGATGAAGCTCCGGCCCTGGCAACGGTGGCTTTTCTGCCCATCGTGCGCGCCTTCACCTCGGTGGCGGGCGTCGACGTGAAGACCAGCGACATTTCGGTGGCCGGACGTATTCTGGGTGAGTTCCCGGAATTCCTCACCGAGGCGCAGCGCGTGCCGGACAATCTGGCCGAACTCGGCCGTCTCACCCTGCTGCCCGATACCAACATCATCAAGCTGCCCAATATCAGCGCCTCGGTGGCGCAATTGAAGGCCGCGGTCAAGGAACTGCAGGACAAGGGTTACAAGATCCCGGATTATCCGGAAAATCCGCAGACGGAGGAAGAGAAGGCGATTCGTGCGCGCTATGCCAAGTGCATCGGCAGTGCGGTCAATCCGGTGCTGCGCGAGGGCAATTCCGACCGCCGCGCGCCGCTTGCGGTGAAGAATTATGCCCGCAAGAACCCCCACAGCATGAGTGAATGGAGCCCGGCGTCGCGTTCCCACGTTTCGCACATGCATCACGGCGATTTCTACCACGGCGAGAAATCGATGACGCTTGACCGGGCCCGCGACGTCAAGATGGAGCTGCTCACCAAAAGCGGCAAGACCATCCTGCTCAAGCCCAAGGTATCACTGCTGGAGGGTGAAGTCATCGACTCCATGTTTATGAGCAAGAAGGAGCTTCTGGCGTTCTATGAGAAGCAGATCGATGATGCCTACAAGACCGGCGTGATGTTCTCGCTGCACGTCAAGGCCACCATGATGAAGGTGTCGCACCCGATCGTGTTCGGTCACTGCGTCAAGATTTTCTACCGGGATGCCTTCGCCAAGCACGGCAAGCTGTTTGATGAACTGGGCGTCAACGTCAACAACGGAATGGTCGACCTCTACAACAAGATCGCGGTTCTGCCGGAAAGCAAGCAGGACGAAATCAAGCGCGATATCCATGCCTGCCACGAGCATCGCCCGGAACTCGCCATGGTCGACTCGGCCAAGGGCATCACCAATTTCCATTCCCCCAATGACGTGATCGTCGACGCCTCGATGCCGGCGATGATCCGCAACGGCGGCAAGATGTGGGGGGCCGACGGGCGGCTCAAGGACGTGAAGGCGGTGATGCCGGAAAGCACCTTCGCCCGCATCTATCAGGAGATGATCAATTTCTGCAAATGGCATGGGGCCTTCGACCCCCGCACCATGGGGACGGTGCCCAATGTCGGATTGATGGCCCAGCAGGCCGAGGAATACGGGTCTCACGACAAGACCTTCGAGATTCCGGAAGATGGTGTGGCCAACATCACGGATCTGGCGACCGGTGAGGTGCTGTTGACCCAGAATGTCGAGGAGGGCGACATCTGGCGCATGTGCCAGGTCAAGGATGCGGCCATCCGCGACTGGATCAAGCTCGCCGTGACGCGCTGCCGCAATTCCGGCACGCCGGCGGTATTCTGGCTCGATTCCCATCGCCCGCATGAGGCGCAGCTGATCGCCAAGGTCCAGAAATATCTGCCGGAATTCGATACCAAGGGGCTCGATATCCAGATTCTGAGCCAGGTCCGCGGCATGCGTTACACCCTGGAGCGGGTGATACGGGGCACCGACACCATCTCGGTCACCGGCAACATCCTGCGCGACTATCTGACCGACCTGTTTCCGATCATGGAGCTGGGGACCTCGGCCAAGATGCTTTCCATCGTGCCGCTGATGGCCGGTGGCGGTATGTACGAAACCGGGGCCGGCGGTTCCGCGCCCAAGCACGTGCAGCAGCTGGTCGAGGAAAACCATCTGCGCTGGGATTCGCTCGGCGAGTTTCTGGCGCTGGCGGCATCTCTCGAAGAACTCGGCGTCAAGAGCGGCAATGCCAGGGCCAAGCTCCTGGCCAGGACCCTGGATCAGGCCACGGGACTGTTGCTCGACAACCGGAAGTCGCCGTCACCCTCGACCGGTCAGCTCGACAACCGGGGCAGCCAGTATTACCTGGCGCTGTACTGGGCCGAGGCGCTCGCCGCGCAGGACGAGGATGCGGCCGTGAAGGCGGCGTTCAAGCCGGTGGCGGAAGCGCTGCGCAAGAATGAGGAGCAGATCACCAGCGAGTTTGCCGCAGTCCAGGGCAAGCGCGCCGACATCGGCGGCTATTATCTGCCGGACACGGAGAAGTGCGAGGCGGTGATGCGCCCCAGCGCGACCTTCAATCAGGTGTTGGCGGAGGTTGGCAAAGCTTAGAGACAAGCAAGCCGGCTATCCCTCAAGTTCTGTGAAGCGCCGTCGCCGTGAACCCCTGGCGGCGGCGCTTTCGCGTCTCACGGCTTCGTGAAGTCTGCGGCAGAGCTGGTTTTGAGAGGGCAGCTTGTGCGTTCAGGGCGTTGGGCTGGATGGCGCTGCGGAACGACCGGAGATGAGGGAGAGACAAGAGGCAAACCACAAGGGGTGACAAGGGGGAGCGGTTCGATTGCGGCGATCCAAAATGTCGAATACAACAGACTGGGACATCGCTTTGAAAATTGGAGACTTTTACGGTCGATGGTGTTATAATACCAACCCCGCAGTGTTGGATTGTGGCTTGGCATGAGCGCCGTTGTCGGCGCAATCTCGTCGCGAATGGGCCTCTGAATGGACCCCTGCAATGCATGACAGCATCTCTGTTGCAGATATGTTTCTGGAATTGGCGAAGCCTGGTAAGGGCACGCTCACTCCGATACAGCTGCTGAAGCTGGTTTACATCGCCCATGGTTGGATGCTTGGCCTCTATGGGCGTCCTTTGATCCGTGACGAAATACAGGCGTGGCAGTATGGGCCTGCAATCCCGCATCTTTACAACGCAATCCGGTCATTTAAGAGTAATCCTGTTCAAGGGCCGCTATCCGCTATTGGTGGGGATGAGTTGGACGCAGAGGAAAATGGAATTGTTACCCAGGTGTATGAGATCTACGGTCAAATGAGCGGTCCAGCATTATCGCGTATTACTCATCAGCCAGGGTCACCTTGGGCAGAGATATACGTGCCCGGGGAATTTGGCTCTGTGATTCCAAATGACATAATATTGGACCACTATTCACAATTGGCGGAGGAAAATCGGTGACAACGAGCGCCGCGGATGTCAGGAAAATTCTAAGTTCGAGCGCATCTTCCGAGATGAAGTTGGAACGAAATTTCGATTGCGCGATACCGGCGTTTCCCTGCGCCTGGAGGCTTTCGTAATGAGCGCTTTCGGGGATCAGAAGGACGGCGGCAATTCGGAAGCGGCCTAAAAAGAACGCGGAGATTTCCCATAACTTTCTCGGATTCCTCCTGGGTCCGATCTATTTTCTGGTGCTCGGCCTGTGGCGACAGGCCGTGACGCTGGCAGGGGGCGGGGTCGGCTTCCTGTTTTTGTGGGGCGCGATCGAGGGCATCACGCCTGGCAAGCTGGCGCTGCAGATGCTCTTCATGGTGCTGATCGGTGGCTCGTGGGCTGGCTATTTTCTGCAGTCCATGTTCCTGTTGTTCATGTCTGGGGTGTTTCCGGATCTGGTCCCGGAATGGATCATAACTTTCGATGATGCTGTTTTCAGTTCGTCCCGGGATGGCTCTCGTGTTGTCGTAATCGTTACGTTCCTTGGATTTGTCTCTACTTACAACGTGAATTATGCCTGTTATCTGAAGCACGTGATGCATGGCCAGAGCTGGAATCCGTTCCTGAAGAGCATTTGTACTAATCCGTGCATAATTTTGATGACCCCTATTGCATTCCATGTTCTGTTAGTGTATAGTACGTTCTATGAAAATTGATGGTCGCACAATTGGTCGAAAGAAGGCCGAGGAAATCCGCTTCG
>WQYW01000152.1 GCA_009781045.1 Alphaproteobacteria bacterium | reverse complement strand
GCCCGATTTGGTACGTTCTGGATTCTATTGTTACGTTTGGCAGGGCGGAATGGCACGAAAATGTCAGAAGCTGGGGCATTTCGTTCCCTTTGTTTCAAGAATGCGCTAAGTCCGACAGGCTCCTAGCCGCACCGAACTGCCGAGGCAATGCGAGGGCGGGTGCAGGCCTCGCGGTCAAAGCGGGATCGAGGATCGGGTGTGCTGCCCCTGGCGGGCGGCACGCCGGGGCTTCACGGAGACAACGGCAGGGCTGCAATCCCTTAAAGGGCCGGAGCTCTCGAAAAAGGAAAGACCCGGGGCTGGAGGACCCGGGTCGTGATGCGCCTCTGAACGTCTGTCGCAAGCGGGGCTGCCGGGAGAAGCGGCCCCTAGCCCTTGGCGATTTCCGCCATGGCAGCGAGCAGACGCTGCACCGCGCCCATGTAGTGGGTCTGCAGCTCCTTCCATTTGGCCAACAGCGCCTCATCCTGGACCTGGATCGCGGACCCGACGAACTTCACGCTGGCCTTGTTGTCGCTAAGGAAACGACCGACATTTTCGGTTTCCTGAAGCAGGTTCTGCAAGGCTGGCAGCATCACGGTGAACCCCTTCGCAGGTGCCGTCACCAGTTTGGCATAGGCCTTTTCGTACACCTCTTTGAGTTCGTCGGGCTGTTTCAGTCCAACGCGAAGGTCATCTGCCTTCTTCCGCTCGGCTGTAAGCGTGTCGCCAACCCTGCTCAACTGCTCACGCAAAGGAGAAAGCTGCTGCCAGTTGCTCTGCAACTGCTGCATATTGGAGAGCTTGCCCTGGGCGTTGGTGACTTTGTCGAACTCCTTGGTAGCCTCCGTCATGGCTCGGTTGAAGTTGAAAATGACGTCATAATGCGCTGCGTAAGCGCCAAGGGCTTCCTTGTCCTTGTCGGTCATGACCGGTACGGCATTGCGGGTCGTGCTGACAATGCGGTCCTGGAGGAAGGAAATGAAAGCCTTGCGCTGTTCGGGCTCCTTGTCGCCGCAACCGGAGAGAACGAGCGCCAGACACAGGCTGCCGAGAACGGCAAAACGTCTGGTAACGGAAGAAAACATCGATATGCCTCACGTTCAACTGAATCTGACCTGCCGATCGAGCACGGTCGTCACACCTTGTGGGAGCCCGCGCTCTTTCAGCACCCCGTTCATCAACGTGGCATTTTGAAGGAGATTTTGTGCCCAGGTGCTATTGATCACATGAAAATTAAATTGCCAATCCATTCCTTTGTCGGGAGGGAGCAGAAAAATTCATGCAGTCGAGCAAGTCCTTGAAGTTATGGCTATATTCGGCGCTGATGAATTCCCCGTGAACGGGGGTGTCTTTTGATCGCCGGTGCCCGGATTTAAATCGGATGCCAGGGGGAAGGGGCGATTTAATAGCTCGCGCCCGGGAATAAAGGCGCGCCCAGCGCCCCTCTTGAGGTCTTGAGCCTCCATGGCTGCTATTGCCGCTACGTGCGGATGGGGAGTTCGCATCTATCCGCGGCAGAACGCGAAACTGGCGGAGCGCAGAATCGCCAATGGCGGTGCCCTGATCTGGTTCGGACATGATCCATGTCGGTGACAACGCGGTCGATATTGAGGCGGTCCGTCGCGCGGGCCTCTCCTCGGTGGTCGTCAAGTGGGGATGTGCCCCGGTGCCGAATCTGTCGTCGTCGACACCGGATATCTTCATTGCCGCACCGGAGATTCTGCTGGAGTCCGATCATCCCGCCGGGCGTGGCTATATCGGCGAGGCCCTGATCGGGGAGTGCGCCTTTCATCCGCCTTGGGGGGTCGGTGCTGCGGTCTATGCATTGGGCTGCTACTACGCCGCCTCCGACCCGCGCCATGACGGGAGCGCGCTGTCTGCTGCCATTCTGGCGCTCAGGAGCGATGACCGGCCGGCGCCACGGCTCGGCGACATCGTCGGCTCTGCCATCACCCGCGGACTGGAAGCCGGACTTTGTGGTGCCGGAGCCGATGAAGCCGTCGCAGAGCCGCACCGGCTTTGGCGGCCTGTTCGAGGCTGCGCAAACGCATATGCGTGCGGACATCACGGTCTGCCTCGAGGGTCTCTTCTGCATAAAGGACACCGACGGCTGCAGGCAGACCGGGAAGAAGGATCGCACCAAGGCGCTCAAATTCGCATTCTGCGCCCGACGGGCCGGGAACGGAGCAACGATCCTGGTTCTGGACGATGTCTGCACCACCGGCGCAACAGTGAGCGGATGTGTGCGCGCTCACCGCCGGAGGGCCGCCGAGGTCCGCGGCATGGAAATAGCGCGGACCCAGAAGGCGTCGCTTATGAAAAATCTGCGCCGCGTGCGGGAGGGTGATGACGATCCGCAGCAACATAGCGGGCCTGAGCAAATTCTGGCGCTGCTCGGGCTATGCCGGCTGTCGCCATGTCGAGCCGGGTCTGATCTGGGAGGACGGATCCGGCTGCGAACCGTGAGCGGCAGAATGCAGTTTTGACAGGCCCTCCTCGCCGGGCCAGACAGAGGGCGCAACAGGCCAGGAGGTCTAGCGGCGTGAAGCGGTCTGCGCCGCCAGCCGGCGCCGCATTCCCTGCCACCACAAGCCGAGGTTCCAGGTGACTGCGGTGGCGAGTGCGAGGCTTAATCCGATGGCGGAACCGAGGCGGGCGGCGGTGATCTGCAGCACTGCGACGGCGAGGCCAAATCCCACCAGGCCGAAGCTGCTGTTGGCGATTACCGCGGCGGCAAAGGGGCCGCCGGCACGGGGATGGAAAATCACCATGACGCTGATCAACACGATCGGGAAAGGTGCAATCACACCACTGAGGGCCGGGCTGCCCGATCGCGAGGCCGCGACCACGGCGGCCACCACCAGTGCAACCAGTGCGGCACGGAGCGGAATGTCGGTCCATCGCCGCATCATTGGCGGCATGGCCACGTGGCGGTAGCGTGCAAGCAGCGGCAGAGAGATGGCGAGCACCGCGGCGTTGAGCAGAAGGGCGGAGACCAGCGACCACTGAATCTGGCGCAAGCCGACCGCCAGCGCCACCCAGGCCGCGACCGCCGCCGTGCAACTGGTAAATGTGCCGTGGCGCTGGGCGACCAGGACATAGACCGGGATCATGGTGAGGGTGGCGGTATTGATCGCAAGGCTGGTTCTGGCGGCTTCGGCGATGAACAGCGCATCATGGTCGAGGCTGAGAAAGACGTAGGCGGGGCCCGCGGAAATCGGCAAGGTCGCGATCAGCGCGCCGATCACGGGACCGCTGCGCTCGGCCATGATTGAGGCCGTCACCACGAGGAGCGCGGTCAGCGCCATGCGCAGGACCAGCATGAGGACAAAGGCGGTATCAGGCGCCATGGCGCGGACAGCATCCTTGCAGAATCGACGCCCCCTCAACCGTCGCAATCGGGCGCGAAGGAAGGCAGTCGGGACAGAAAACAGCACGAGGACGCCGGTTTGATCCGCATAACGCAGCCCGGCGGTGATCGGCCCTGGCTCTGCGGACAGGCACCCCCGAGGTGCAGTGGATAGCTCTTGCGCCCCGGCGCTGCAAGCGGCAGGCCTCTGGCCGGGGTGGGCCGGGTCTCTGGTCCGCTTCCGGACCCGGCCAGCCGTGGTCTGGAAATGGCGGGAGGTTTCGTCAACGAGGGGATGACAATCTGCTCCAATGGAGAATATTGTTCCTCGATTGTCTGAAACTTCTTCTTCCGCTCCTCGCGCCCTCGCAGAAACGGGCCGGTCCCGCGACCTGCTCGCGCAATTGCCTGTAGCCGATCGAGAAAGCTGCAATGTGGAGATCCGTCGTGGTCGTGCGGCATGTCCGGTGGCGCAAAGCTGAGGCAGGCGCTTGGCGAAGCGAGGCGCAGATAATGTGCCGGGTTGAGCTGCCACGAACTGCCGGATCGTCGGCCGGCGCCGCTCAGCCACCCGTTTCGGGAGGCTTGCCGGAAACGCAGAACAGGGGATAGGCTGTCGAAATTCAGCATCGTGTATGTTGATTGCCTGTCAACACAGGAGGAGGAAGGCAAATGACAACGCGCCGGGACTTCATGAAGACCGTCGTCGTGGCAGGGATGGCGGGTGCCGCCATTGCCCCGGTTCAGCTCCGACCCGCGGCGGCACAGACGTCCGCGCCGGGACCGATGCCGCGTGGCCTCACGCTGCTGACCATTCTGCATGGCGACGGCAGCGAGAGCCTCGGCGTCAAACTCCCGGGCGGCATCCTCGACGTGGCGGCAGCGGCGAACGCGCTGAAAGCCGATCCACCACCGAAGACGCTGGAGGCTCTCCTTGTCAGCGGCGGCGCGGCGCAACTTGAGAAACTGGTGAGCGCTGCCAGCGGGCGCGCGGACCTCCTTGTCGACGAGGGAGCGATCAAATTCGGGCGCCTCTTCACCAATCCCGGAAAGATCGTCTGCGTCGGGCTTAACTACAAGGCGCATGCCGAGGAGGCGGGTGAGAAGCTGCCCAAACAGCCGATCCTTTTCAACAAATACAACAATACGCTGGCGGCGCATAACTGCACCATCAAGCTGCCGCCGCGCGAGGTTTCCTATAAATTCGACTATGAAACCGAGCTGCTTGTCGTCATCGGCAAAACCGCGCGCAACGTCTCCGAGGACGAAGCGCTGGATCATGTCGCCGGATATTGCATCGGCCATGACTTCTCGGCGCGGGATCTGCAGCTGGAGACCGGCGGTCAGTGGATGGTGGGCAAGACCCTTGACGGATTTGCCCCGATCGGACCCTATTTTGTCTCGGCGGATCAGATCGATCCCAACAATCTAAGGATCGAGACCTTCGTCAACGACGAAACCGTGCCGCGGCAGAATGCCAGCACCTCGGCGTTCATCTTCAATCCCCAGAAGGTGATCTCCTACACTTCGAAGCTGTTTGCGCTGGAGCCCGGCGACATCATCTTCACCGGGACCCCCTCGGGAGTAATCCTCGGAATGCCGAAGGAGACCCAGGTCTGGCTCAAGGCGGGGGACAGGATCACGAGCCGGATCGAGAAGCTTGGCACCCTGAAATTCGATCTGGCCTGAGGTCGGCGTTTCGAGAGACGGTAAAGCGGGGGGGCCCAGGGCACTGGAGCGCCGGGTCCGGCCGGGTTCGGGAATTGGGGTTGAAAGGTGGCGCCGCTTCGCCATGGCGGCGCCGGAGCGGATTCCAGAAATGGCCGATTTTGCCCGGTTGTGCGGGGCGACCTGGGAGCCGTTGCGGAATAGTCGCTCCGAACTGGTCCTGGAGGGCTGTGGAAAATGGCGCAGGCCTGCCCCGGGAAAGCGGTTCGCTTATTTTCTCCCGGCTCCCTGGCAGGGTCTTCAGCGAAGGAAAGCCGCGAGCTGGAACCGGGCAGGCTGACGCCCGACCTTGTCAAGACGTTCGCAGGTTTACCCTGTCAGCCAGAATCGGACCGTCGACGAGTTGCTGGGTCCGCTGCGGAAAGAAATCACCGGTCTTTATCGAGACGCGTTTCTGCACCTCACCAGGCAGGAGGTCTCTGTGGCCGTGCTCCTGGAACTACGGGAGCGCCGGGTCGCATGCGATCAACAGGGCTGTCCCCAGCGACCAGAAGCGGTTCCGGATATCTTTCAAACAAATCACCCACTATCGACCGGCCGTTACGCGGGGCGCAGGAAGGAGCGACCAGGCTGACCGCTGCGCGCTGGAAAATGCGTAATCTGCAACTTATGCCGGCCGCAGAGCACTGCGCCGCTGCCGGCAATGCTGCGGGAGGTCCTGGGCCTCTTGCTGAAACGACCCCGCTCCAGGCGTTGGGTGGCGTCCACCGGTTTGCGATCATGCCGGCATCGGCCACGTGTGCAAGCGGGCATCGGTACCAACAAATCCGCTCGCCTTTGCCGGCCGATGATGCTTCCGCCCGGCCCTGGATTCAGGGCTGCGCCGCCTGGCGCGACCTCATCCATCACGTTGGCGGCGGGCGCGTGACCGCCCGGGGGTCGGTGCCTTGCCGCCTTCGCCATGCGCTGTGGTGGCACGCGGTCCGCTGCGAAAGCGGCGGGCCGGTCCGTCTGTTGCCACAATTGTGATGCAGGCTGGAAACGCAGATGCCGTGCGATGGGGTCGAAAGGCCGTTCCATTCCGGCTTTGAAGCAGGGCTGCCTGGCCTGCATCAAGGAAGTTGCCGGAAGGCTGGAGGGAGCCTGCCAGAAGGCGGTTTCGATGCGGGCGAACCCGATGGGCATCGACAGTGAGCTGGCGCTCGCACCAGGCGGACGGCAGGTTTCAGAAGTCCGAAGCCTGTCATCTGCTTTTGCTGTCATCGGCCAAAAGGCTGTTTTATTCACGTCAGGTCGGCCCGCGGGAGGTGAGCCCGACGAGCTCGGCGGAGAGCCAGGATGGTACAGGCAGTTCTGTTTGATCTCGATCGGACCCTGGTCGACAGTGCCGGGACGGCGTCTGCCGCGCCGCAGTGGCGCAACGGGCAGGGAGGAGAGAAGATTCTGCCGTTCCGCCTGGGCGGGACCGTCGCGCCCCATCAGCTGCCGGCGGGACTGAAAGCTCAGGGTCTTCGCATCGGCATTGTCACTTCCTCACCGCAGGACTACGCATCGGCGGTGCTCCGCCGATTTCAGATCCCCTGTGATGCGCTGGTATCCTACCATGACAGCGCAGCCCGCAAACCGGATCCGGAACCGTTGCGGGCGGTACTGCGCAGCCTGGGCACGGAGCCAGGTCCGCAATCAATCTATGTCGGCGACGAGGAGGCGGACATTGAGGCGGCGCGGCGTGCGGGCCTGACCTCGGTGGCCGTGAACTGGGGGACGGCGGTTCACAGCCTGTGGTCGTCGGCACCGGACATTTTCATTGCCTCGCCCGAGGTGCTGCTGGACCCGGACCGGTTTGCGGGGCGCGGCTATATCGGGGAGGTTCTCACCGGGAAAGACGCGCTTGATCCGCATTGGGGATCGGTGCTGCATTGTGATGGAGCCGAGCAGGTCTACGCCCTGGGGCGCTATTTCACGGCCTTCGATCCCCGTCATGGCGCCAGCGCGCTTTCGGCCGCCATCCTGGCGCTGAAAAGCGACGACCGGCCGGCAGACCTGCTCGGTGAAATTCTCGGGCGGGCGATCCGCCATATCGACTGGAAACCGGATTTGGTGGTGCCGGTGCCGATGAAACCGTCACAGAGCCGCAATCGCTTCGAGCGCCTGCTCGGCGTTGGCGCCCGTCACATGAGCCCGGGAATCGAACTCAGACTTCACGGCATGCGCTGTGTGGAGGAAGCCGGCGACCAGCGGCGGATGGAACAGACCGAGGCGCGGAAATTTGTTTTCGCCACCGACCGGATCTGGGACGGGAACAGGATTCTGGTGATCGATGATGTCTACACCAGCGGTGAAACGAGCATGGAATGTGTGCGCCTGCTCAAGGACCATGGGGCCGGCGAGGTCCGTGTCATGGTGCTCGGCAAGACCCAGAAGACATCGGTGGGACGAATCTGCCCGGAATGCGGGCGCGCGATGATGATCTGCAGCCGCCGCGAAACCCTGGAAAAATTCTGGGGCTGTTCGCGCTACCCCCAATGCCGGCACGTCGAGAATCTCTGAAGGTCCTTTGGGCGAAGGTTTTCCGCTCCCCGGGGGGGGGTGAAGCGGAGGGCGGGACGGGTTTGCGGCTTTGGGGCAGAACCCGACGTCCACGGAGGATCTGTGGTCGAGTGCGCGAATTTGTGCAGGGGCGCAGATGTCAGACGTGGTGTCGCGGGCAGATGTGCGTCGCCAGGTGGTTCATATGGTGCACGATGTCATTGCAAATCAGTCCTTGATATCTCGTGGAAGCCTTCAGCCGGCGCGATCTGAGCCACCGCAGGGCTGCACGACGCGCTGCCAGCTGGAAGTTGTGTCCCGGATGCGTAAAGGGCGGTCTGCCGGCCATCCAATCCCCCGTTCGGCCTTCACTTCAATTGGCGGAGAATGTGAACTCTCAGGTGACGTCCGGTGTCCCGGGGCTGAAAAATGTCTGCATCTGTCCGAAAAAGAGAAAGGCGGACGTGCCGGGAGCAAGGGCAGTGGTTGCAACCGTAACAATTTTCGCCTTCGACGGAGCGTGTCTGGACTTTTGGTCAATGTGGCAACGTTCGTCTCAAGCCTTCCGCGCGGCACGCGCCGGTCTTTCACTTCCCGCGGACGTCCTCAAATTCCCCGCGCACGTTTTCAAATTCCTCCCGCACCTCGCTGCGGAAGGTTTCAGCCGGACCGCTCACGCTGGTCAACCGGGTGGTCGCCCTGGTCAATTCGGCAGGTCCCTGTGACGAATGCACGTCGCATCGAGTCCATGTCAGATTTGATCCCGGCAACGTTTCCCTCGATATGTTCGACGGATTTCTCGAGCCTTGTGATCCGTGCGTCCATGCCTTTATCCACTTTCGCGTCCTCCCGACGAGGTCAGGCGACGCTCTGGGATGCTGGAATTCCGTTTTTGCACTCATGCCCTTCTACCCGATCCCTGATCCCGGCCTGCGAAAGACGAAAAACTGCCTCCTTTGCGGGAATGACTGCATTCAAACACGTGACAGAAGAGCAAGCGCCCCCCTTTTTCCGTTCAGGCCCTTCGTTGTGAACAGCTCCCTCGGGTCTGTCTGAAGGGACAACCAGCGAATTCGGCGCTTACCTTGTCGGTCGAAACAAATCCTGCAAGGTGGCAGGACTGCGGTCTTTCGAAGCCTGCCCGCTCCTCATTGTCTCCTCCAGGCGGCCTTCGCCTTTGCAGCGGAAAGTGTCGGGAACCCGTTTGCAGCGAGAGAGACGCCCTGGAACCTGGCACGCAGAATTTTCACAGGCCAGCCCCTGTTGGTTGCGCCGCGGTTGAACCCCAGGGATGCTTCGAATCTGTGGATTCGGTGCTCGGCAATCGCGTTCACTTTATGTTCAAGCTCTATTGAGTCAGGAGAAAATGGAGGAGAGGTGGATCTCAATTCGCCGCAGCTTAAAGGACCCGGCGTAGCGGTGAAGAGGATTGACGCCGTCACGAAGAGCGCAGAAAATTTGCTGTCAGGGAACAGGGTCGGAAGACAGAGCGGCCTTGAGTTTCCACCTGTGGCGGGTTCCACTCTTGCGAACGCTGGATGTATAAAGCGATCGTCACGACCTGTGGTAGAAGGAGGCGGGGGGCCATGGAGAGCGAAAAGCATGAAGTCGACGACGGCTTCGACAGCGCGCGCCTCACCGCTGCGATCGCGGCTCTTGCGCACAGCCATGACGGCGACGCTGACGGTTTCCGCGCCGCGCTGGTGCAACTGCTCAAAGCCGAGCTGATCGAGGCGCGCAACCGGGCGCAGGCCTTTCTGCTTAAGGACCGTCATGGTCGGCGCTGTGCCAGCCGCCTGTGCTTCGTCCAGGACGAGATCATCCGCTTGTTGTTTATGGCGGTGACCCGCCATCTCTACCGCTCCCCGATCCCGACCGGGGCCGAGCATATGGCGGTGGTGGCGACCGGCGGTTACGGCCGTGGCCTGATGGCGCCGGCATCCGACATCGATCTGTTGTTCATCCTGCCGTATAAGCAGACCGCCTGGGGCGAGCAGGTGGCGGAGGCAATTCTCTATTCGCTGTGGGACATGGGGCTCAAGGTCGGCCACGCCACGCGCTCGATCGACGAATCGATCCGCCAGGCGCGCGGCGACATGATCATCCGTACCGCGATCCTGGAGACGCGCTTTCTCACCGGCGACAAACCGCTCTATGACGAACTGGTGGCGCGTTTCGACAGGGAAGTGGTGCAGGGCACGGCGGCGGAATTCGTCACGGCGAAGCTTGCGGAGCGTGAGGAGCGGCACCGGCGGGCCGGCCAGTCGCGCTATCTGGTGGAACCCAATGTCAAGGACGGGAAGGGGGGGTTGCGGGATCTGCATACGCTGTTCTGGATCGCGAGATATGTCTACCGCGTCCGTGACACCCACGAACTGCTTGAACGTGGCGTGTTCGATGCTGAGGAATACCGCACCTTCCGCCGCTGTGCCGACTTCCTGTGGTCGGTGCGCTGCAATCTGCATTTTTTCTGCGGCCGCGCCGAGGAGCGGCTGTCTTTCGCGCTGCAGCGGGAAATCGCGCTTCGCCTCGGCTACACCTCGCACCCGGGGATGCAGGACGTCGAGCGCTTCATGAAGCACTATTTCCTGGTTGCCAAGGAAGTAGGCAACCTCACCGCTATCCTCTGCGCCAAGCGTGAGGATCAGCAGGCCAAGCCGGCACCGGTGGTGAGCCGGATGATGGCGCGGCTGCGGCCCGGCGCCCTGCGGCGCAGGATTCCCGACAATGACGATTTCGTGGTCGACAACAACCGCATCAACCTGGCGACACCGGATGCTTTCACCCGCGACAGTGTCAACCTGATCCGGATTTTCCGCCTGGCGCAGAAGAACAATCTGGCTTTCCATCCCGATGCCATCCGCATGGTGTCGCGCTCGCGCAAGCTGATCAGCGCCGAGCTCCGCGACAACCCGGAAGCCAACCTGCTGTTCATGGAGATTCTGACATCCAGTGACGCCGAGGTGGTGTTGCGGCGGATGAATGAAACCGGCGTGCTCGGGAACTTCATCCGCCCCTTCGGCAAGATCGTGTCGATGATGCAGTTCAACATGTATCATCACTATACAGTAGATGAGCACCTGATCCGCTGTATCGGTTTCCTTCAGGATATCGAGCGTGGCGGCGTTGAGGAACTGGCCTTTGCCAGCGAACTGATGCGCAGTATCCGCCCGACCCATCGTCCGGTGATCTATGTCGCGACGCTGCTCCATGATATCGGCAAGGGGCGCCCAGAGGATCATTCGGACGGCGGGGCGCGCACGGCGCGCCGGCTGTGTCCGCGACTCGGCTTCAGCCCGGCCGACACAGAACTCGTGGCCTGGCTGATCGAGCAGCATCTGACCATGTCGACGGTGGCGCAGTCGCGCGACCTGTCAGACCGCAAGACCATTGAAAATTTCGCCGCCGTGGTGCAGTCGGTCGAACAAATGAAGCTGCTTGCCATCCTGACCACGGCCGACATTCGTGGCGTCGGACCCGCGGTATGGAACGGCTGGAAGGCACAGCTCTTGCGCACTCTCTATTATGAGACCGAGCCGGTGCTGACCGGCGGTTTTTCCGAGATTGATCGCGGCAAGCGCTACGCCGCTGCGGTGGCTGAGTTCCGCGCCGCCTTTGCGGAATGGCCGGCGGAGGAACTCGATGCCTATATTGACCGCCATTACACCGCCTATTGGCTCAAGGTTGAACTGCCGCGCAAAATCCGCCACGCCCGTTTCGTGCGCAGCAGCGAACAGGCCGGCTATAAGCTTGCAATCAATGTCGGTTTCGACGAGGTCCGCGCCGTCACGGAACTGACCATCTTCGTGCGCGACCATCCCTGGCTGCTGTCGATCATCGCCGGGGCCTGTGCCTGTGCCGGGGCCAATATCGTCGATGCCCAGATCTACACCACCACCGATGGCAAGGCGCTGGACACGATCTCGATCACCCGTGAATATGAGCTTGACGAGGACGAAGCAAGGCGCGCCACCCGCATCGGGGAGACCATTGAGCAGGTGCTCGAGGGCCAGCTGCGGCTCCCGGAAGTGGTGGCGCAGCGCGCGGTGCGGGGCAAGGCGCGTCCCTTCGTGGTTGAGCCCGAGGTTATCGTCAATAACCAATGGTCGGACCGCCATACCGTGATCGAGGTTTCGGGCCTCGACCGCCCCGGCCTGCTTTATGAACTGACCACGGCGATTTCGAAGCTCAATCTCAATATCGGCTCCGCCCACGTCGTCACCTTTGGCGAGAAGGCGCGCGACGTGTTCTATGTCACCGACCTGCTCGGGGCGCGCATCACGCTGCCGACCCGCCAGTCCGCGATCAAGAGCGCGCTGTTGCGGGTGATGGCGAGCGAGCGCAGCGTTCAACAGACGTGAAGGCGGCAGGCTGTTCGCGAACGGGAGATGATTTTGATTTTGGAGCGTGCGGTTGGACCCGGTGACAAGGGATGGAGAAGAGAGGTTCCGGCAGCGGGAAGAAACAATGCCGGACAGGAACTGCCAGGATTCCGGTCAATGACAGCGATAAGAAGATCCGCGAGTGTCCTGCAATCTGTTCGAGAGCAAGTTTCAAGAGTTCCTGTATAGCTCTGCTGGTGGGTTGTGGGTTGTTAGCCGGGAGTCAACCGGCCAAAGCCGATCGGTGAGGCTGGTCGGCTGAGCCCAACGCTAAGGCCCGCCGCCGAGCACGTGCCACGTGAACCAGAACCAAACTAGCTCTAAAAACCAGCTTTGCCCAACGATCAATCCAACCGCGACAACGCCTGTGGGCAGAACCCTATAACGCTCTTTCCTGGCGAGATAAATTCCGAGAGCCAGACAAATTAGGCCCATGACCGTTACCAAACGGACGAGCGAATTAAAGTCCCACGCCAAATAGTCGCGGACTTGCGACGCTCGCCAAATAAAGAACGTCGCAAAGGAAAAGGCAATGAATAGTGCCCAAGGTACAACTCGCTTCATTTGCTGAAAAACCTAATTGCCCAGTTCTTGAATGTGTCGCTGTCTGTTTCTGTGCCGGGGCGCGGCGGTTCCGGCCATGCCTTTGGGTCTTTCGGAAGCGCCTTGAGATCGTTTGTCAAGGTAGCATTGCACTTCTCCTTATTGATGGGGTCGACCTCCTTTTGATCCTTGCTAACAACGACAGTGGATTTTTCGTAACAGAGATCATGCGCCATGTAGAGCCGATCCCCGCTGTCCGTTGGCGGCGCCGAGCCGTGACCCCAGCAGTTATATTCTCCGCCGCTCCAGCATTTGCCACCCCAATTTCCGTTCGTCGGGCCATCGGTGAGGGAGCGTCCGCCCGTGGTGTTAGTCCATTTCGTTGCATCGGCGACCTGAACCAGCCTCTGCATATCGGCCGCTTTCTGCGCTTCGTTCATAGCACTTTTGAAATCGGCTGCCATGACATTGCTTTGGCGGTCTTCGGCGGGCGCGGTAGCTGCGCGCGTGGTGAGGTTCGGATTGAAGTCAACACCCATGTCCGTCTGTTTCCTCTTCCACTGCGGCGATGATTTTGACCAGATCGTTGTTGAAAATGAACTTTATCAATTATTGTGCTGTAATTGGGACCAAAGTGTGGCGCGACGATGAGGCCGCGACCGCAGCCTCCAACAGACGTAAAGACACCCGGCTTGGCGCGCGGTTCGGTGACGGGAGACGATTTTGAAGTGTGCCGCCATACCTGGAACAGCCGGGACCCGGGTTACAAGGACTGGAGAAGAGAGGTTCCGGGAAGCGGGAGGGAACAATCCCGGACAAAATCGTCGGGTTCCCGGTCGGCGCCGGCGACAAGCCGTGAGCGAAGGGCATGAAAGGAACCTTGCGCAAGGTCGTTGTCGGCGGGACGGCGGGACTCAATTGCGCATGGGTTGATCGCGAGAGGCAAGCCAGGGCGACCGTTACTGCGCGTGGGGGGGCGGTCTGTGCCGCGATCAGACATCTCTTCCTGGCTATTGCGGCTTCTGCCCACGAAACCCGCCGGCGCATCCGCTTCGTTGCGCTGGAATATTGGCCCGCCCGGGGTGTGGGCCGGTTTCGCAGCGGCCATTCATGGAACTGGTGGTCTGCAATCCGTGAGGGGAAACCGGATGTTACCTCGATGCGCCGCCCGCGTTACCCGTCTGGCGGTCAGGGAGGGCTTGTGGGCCAGTGGGCCGGAGCGAGAGCTTGACACTGGAAAAGTGAACCGCCCCGGCCCTCCCGAGCGCCAATCCTGAGGGATCTGACCCGGTTTGTGGCAAAGGCGGTGAGATCAAAGGTGCCGCGCGCGCCCTACAAAATGGCTGCCTGCGAATGCAAAACGCAGAACAGAGCCTCGGGTCCAAGGAGGCGCGAGAGGTCTTCCCTTCCGCAAGAGGGGCCGAATGTCGCAAATCCGTCGGAATCTGCCAATATCGCTGAAAATGCACTCAGCCAGCAAAATCGATGGCACTGCAAAAGATACCATGGGGAATGAAGGCCGCCGCCGGTTGCCAGGATTTCCTGAGGTTCTCGAATGGAGGCACGATACACACAGCAGGGTGCCATTCATGTTGATCTTGCAGCGATTTTTGTCT
>WQYW01000151.1 GCA_009781045.1 Alphaproteobacteria bacterium | reverse complement strand
GCGTACCGTTGACGCACTGACAGAAAAGGTCGGCACTGTGTTGAAGAAGATAGAGCCGCCTGAATGCAAGCGATTTGTGAGGCACGCCGGGTATGTGCCAATTTGAGCGGGAACAGCTCTATTCCGGAAGCCGACAATTCTCTGGTGCGGCCCTCTCTCGAGTTCCGTCCCTGCCATCCGCCGCCAACGCGGTAACGTTCCTTCTCTATGTCATCATAGGTGGAGCTTGCTCGGCGTGTCCTGCGGCGGGCAGCCTTGCCGGACCCGTCTTTGTTGTCGAGATAGTCACGAAGGGCGCAATGCCGGCGGATCTTGCGCCGTGTGCTATGTTGCGAAAGACCCTCGAACCATTGCCGGTGCCGTCTGATTGCCGACCACCATTTGTGCCATGTCTTCGCATCGCGCCGTGTCGGAGGGGAGGCCCTGGTTCCAACCCATTGCATAGCCTGGCCACAATGTTGGCAAAGCGGGGATGCGCCGGGTGCGGCGCGCCGGACAATTCGACAGGAAAAGCATACATAGTTATGACGTGACATAATTGGAAGAGGGTTCACTTGTGAGGGCGTGGTTTGTGGTTTCGGCCGATCGGAGGCGGAGCAATCAGGCGCTTTCGCGCAGACTGACAAGCCAGACCGCGGCCCTGGCAAAGAGCAGCGGGCTGTGTGCGGGATCGCTGAGCCAGGCAGAGACGCGGTCGGCGGTCGTGGCATAGCCATCCGCGCGCAAGGCCGCAACGACTTCCAGAGCCGCCTTCAGCGCAGCGCTGTCGCGGGCGCGTGCCCCGGCATGGAGCATTCCGCTCATGAGCCGTTGAGCCTGGTCGAGCGAGCTGTCGTTTGACGTTTCTGCGCCGGGAGGAATCGGTGCAGACGCATCCTCATTGGCATCGATGTCGGGAACGACAAAGCGGTCCGCGGCCAGCGACCAGGGCTCGCAAAGGAGCGCGCCGCCGTCGAGACGGACCGGACCGGTGACCTGGCGCAGCCGCCCGAGTTCTCCGGCAAAGGCAGCGGTCAGAACCGAAACCGCATCCTGTGCCGCGGCATCAAAGCTGCGCTCCAGATAAAGCAGCGTGTCCTCGTTGCGGAGCCGCACTGCGGCTTCCCAGCTCTGGGTGGCCGGCGACCAGGACTGTCCCATCACCTCTTCGACCTCGAAGACGTGGACGTCGTCAATACAGCGCCGCGGTCGCACCAGAGAAAGAGGGCGCGTTGCCAGGCGTTCCGTGAGCGGCTGGATGGCGGATGCACTGAGCGGGGCCGGGAAGGCGCAGAGCGCATCACGCGGCACCAGCTGGGTCTTGCCGCCGGAGCCGCGACCGAGCGTCAACAGTCCGTCGGCGCGCCGTCGGGCGACGCTGGTGAGGATCTGGCCACGCGCCAGGCCGGCGACCGACAGACCAGGCGCGATCAGACGCTGCAGCAAAGGAGGGGCGTTCTGGCTGGTACTGGCGGGCGGCGGGGCGAAGACTTTCTCCAGCAGCATGGTGGCGCCGGTGTCGCTGTCGGCGAGCAGGACACAGGCGCGGGCAAAGGCGCCTTCGCGGAAAAGCCTGGCACCGAGCGAGACCAGCCGGGATTTTGTCATCGGGGTCTCGAAGGGATCGCCGAGCCCGAGAGCGGCGGAAATGTCTGCAGCACGCGGCCGGGCATGGAGTTCGGCTGCGAGTGCGAGAACAGCTGCCTCTTCATAACGGGCACTGCGATGCTCATAGGCATCGATCTGTTCGCTCAATGCCTCAATCGCCAGCAGCGCCTGTGTCGCCCCAAGCGCTTCAGCCTGTTTGCGGGCGGCGTTGAGCGGCTGGGCGTGCGCTGCGGGGCCGGCGGTGACGCCGACCTCAAGCAACTGGGCAATCACCTGATCCAGCGCCAGCTGGAGGGCTGCTGTGCCGCTTTCGCTGGCACCGGCAGAGGTCTCGCCGATGGTGGCGCTGTCGCCGCCGCAAGCGGCTCTGAAGGCGCGCAGCGCCAGCGCGACATGGACGCAGCCCTGCTCCTGGACGCAGTCGCAGCGGGCATAGGAGATATCGCCCGGCACCAGAAAGCGCACCGTGGCCATCGGCAGGCGCGCCGCCGGGGTCTGGCCACGCTCCAGCGTTGCCGCTATCGATGAGCCGAGAAGGCGCTTGAGCTCGGCTTTGGCGCTCGGGCCCAGCGCGCTTTCGAAGGCCTCAACATCAAGAGACGCCGGATCCCATGCGCTGTCCTCACTTGCGGTTGCGCCTGCCTGTCCTGCAAAGCGCTGCCGGTAGGCCAGCACCAGCATCACCCGGTGCCGGCAGAAGGAAGAGGATGG
The DNA here is from genome assembly GCA_009781045.1 of Alphaproteobacteria bacterium. Classification (GTDB taxonomy): domain Bacteria; phylum Pseudomonadota; class Alphaproteobacteria; order Rhizobiales; family Xanthobacteraceae; genus Bradyrhizobium. The sequence goes on along the minus strand of WQYW01000151.1, from coordinate 11,811 downwards.
ACAGCTGCAGCTGGCGTCTCTGGGGGATTTTCCTGTGGGGAGCCTGGTTTCGGTGCCGTCGGCAAAGCGCACCGTGATGGTGCCGTCGTCGCTCTCCTCGAGATCGGGAACCGAGCCCGCGGCGAGTTCGCGCAGTGCACGTTTCACCAGGCCCGCATTGGCGAGCTGAATCAGACCATCGTCGGTGAGAGCGAGCAGATCGGTCCGCGCCATGGTGCTTTGCCTGATCCTATCGTCCTATTTTCTCAGCGAGCCAGCCGGCGAGCTGGCCCGGGGTCATGGCGCCGATTTCGGCCCCGACCCGCACGAGGCGGCGCGCCATGTCGTGGTCATAGGCCGGCTGGGCCTGGGAATCGAGCGCGGCAAGTCCGAGTACGATGGTTCGCTGCGCGGTCAGCTGCGCCACCCGCTGCACCAGCATGGCCGCGCTGGCACCCTCGTAGAAATCCGTGATCAGAACCACTATGGCGCGCTCGGGCTGCTCGATCACATTGGTGGCATAGGCGACGGCTTTCTGAATGTCGGTACCGCCGCCGAGCTGGACCTTCATCAGCAATTCGCAAGGGTCATCGACATCCTGCGTGAGGTCGACGACCTCGGTATCGAAAGCGACCAGATGGGTGCGGATGCCGGGCAGGCCCCAGAGGCAGGCGGCGGTGACGGCGGAGTGGATCACCGAGTCGAGCATCGATCCGCTCTGATCCACCAGCAGGATGACCTGCCAGGTCTTCATATGACGCTGGTTGCGGGCGAAGAAGCGCAGCTTCTCGACCGTCAGCCGGCGCCGCTCCGGATCATAATGCTTGAGGTTATCTCTGAGCATACGCCGGAAATCAAGATTGGCTGCCGATTTGAAGGCGCTGTGGCGCCGTCGATCAAGCACCCCTGAGAAGGCGACGGCAAGATCGCGGGCGAGCTTTTCCATCAGCTGGCGCACCACCTCCTGGACCAGCCTGCGGGCGATCACCAGTATGTCGGGGGACATCAGGTGTTTGGTACGCAACACGGCGCGCAGCAGGGTTTCGTTGGGCCTGGCTGCGGCAAGCACCGCCGGGTTGGTGACGATATCCTCGATGGCGTAGCGCTCAATGGCATCGCGTTCGAGCCGCTCAATGGTCTCTTTCGGAAACAGGGTATGGATGTCGTTGATCCATTGCGGTGTCGTCAGCTGTGAGCTTCCCCTCCCGCCCTGACGACGGATGTTGCGCTCCCCGTCTTCATCGTCGCGGCCATAGAGCCATTCGATTGCGGCATCCATGGCGAGTTCCTGCTCCGACAGCGAGCAGCCGGCACTGCTGCAGGCATCGTCGGCCGACTGTCCCAGAATCAGCCGCCAGCGCGCCAGTTCCGGAACCCGGATCGGGGCGGTCATTTGTTCTGACTCGTAACAAGAAGGTGGAGGCCGCGCAGCATTTCGCTGGCCGTCACCGGATCAAGCTCCCCGAAACGCCGGGCGTGGCTGGTGGCCCGCTGATAGGGGCGATCAAACGTCACTTTGTTGAGTGTGGGTGCTTCGTCATATTCCGGGGAGCCCGGCAAAATGTGACCGTCGGAGAAATCGAGCATGACGGTCTCAACCGTACCGTCCTCCAGCCGCAGTTTGCGCTCGATCCAGAGGATCGCGCCGCCATCCTGGGGTTCGCCGAGTTGCCAGCCGCGGGAGGGCATGCCGCGGATCCGCGCCGCCTCGACCTTGTGCCCATCGAAGCGGAGGATTTCGGAAGCCCCCTTTTCCGCTTCTGTCAGCTCGAAGATTTCCCGGGCCAGTTGCGGGAAGGGCTGGGCGATCTCGTAATCGCCGAACAGTGCCCCCCAGGCCTCCATGCCGCCGGGACCGGGCTGCAGCGGATGGACGAGGCCGATCCGCCCCGATGCGGACTTTGAGACGTCAAGTTCAAGCGCCTCATCGTTCACGTCCGTGATCGAGAGATCATCGGTGACCCGGAAAGTTACTGTCGGTGCGCTGCGGGGACTGTCGTCGGCGTAAACGCCCCAGACCAGGCGCTGGGCGAGGTGGCGAATCAGGGGGTGGCTGGCAAAGAAGGTCCAGAACACATCCGGCTGGGTCCGCCGCGAGGTCGAGAGCATGTTCTCCAGCCTTGTGATCTGGAGGCTGGCGATGGCGCGGGCGTCCTTCTTCAGCGCCTTCCAGCGCTCCACCGCCTGTGTCGATATTTCCGGATCGTCGGACTTGTTGGGTTTGGGCAGATCTTTCAGACGCTGGCCGGTCGAGTCCTTGACCCAGGGTTTGAGGAACTCGTCGAAACCGGCACGGAAACGGCGCTCGCCGAAGTCAAGGTCAAGGCCGCCGCGTTCATCAAGGTCGAGGTCGGGGGCGAGGCGATCGGACAATTCCTCCGGCGTCAGATCACGCGCTTCGGCCAGGGCTGCGATCTTTTCGCGGGCCTTTTCCTGCAATCCCTTGAATTTGAGTTTCTCGGCGATGCCGTTGAGGTTCATGAGCGCGATATCGCTGCCGATATCGACCAGCACGTCGAGGCCGGTGACGGCCCGGGCGTGTGCGGCTTCGCCCGGCCATTTGCGGATGAGCTGGGTAAGTCGCCTCGCGCATTCGTCATCCCCACACCAGCCTACCGCCCGCATGGCCCAGCCGTCTTTGGACGGCGCGCCATTGGCGAGCCACGCTGAAAACAGATCCCAGGCGAAAGCGGCGAGGCTCGGTTTTGTGGTCTGCTCTCTGACGACAGCAATACCGGCATAGACCGCGTCCGGCGTAGAGAAGGACAGCATTTCGGCAAGCGCTGTCACCGCCTCGTCCGGCAACGCACCGCCGCTCACAAGCTCAGGCCGGGATAGTGCACCTGGCACGAACCATGTTGGCAGCCTGGCGATTTTGGCAGGGTAGCGGCCAAGGGGATCGCGACCCAGCACCTGTGCCAGCGCCTGCGCCACGCGCGGCTCGTTCCCGGCATAGTCCTGTGCCAGGCTTTCGATATCGGCGCGGCTCTTGTCGGTGTCGGTGACGAACCAGCGCAGCGCATGTTCGGCGGCATCGCGGGCCTCGCCGCCTGGACCGACCGCGTCCGGGATCAGGCGCAGGATCGCGGTAGTGGGGTACCTGCGCAGCCAGGCCATGGCGGGCACGCGGGCCTTCCTGAGCCTGAAGAGAGCACGTGCGGCGTGTGGTGCGATGTCGCCGGCCTCAATCCCGAGGACGTTTTCAAGCACGAGAATCGGGGCCAGCTCGATCTGCCTGAGGAGCCCGGGCAGCGCCTGTTCGCCGAAGCGCGCCATCATGCCGGGGAAGAAATCCCGCCACGAATAGTGGCTGTACAACACGGCATCTGGACTTTGCCAGAGCATCAGGGAGAGCGACTCGGGCTGGCGCTCGATCCCATCAACGAGAGATTGATATCCGATATCGCTCATACCGAACCGCACCCGGCAGACCTCCTCAAGACGCTGGCTGAGCCATTTCAGAACGCCGTCTTCGGGGGCACCTGGTTGTGGAGGTTGAATTGAGGGGGGAGGGACCATCGCGTGCCAGGTAATGTCGGTTCTTCTATTTGCCTCGTATTGCGTGATGGCGGCAGGAAGGTCTGCCATCGAAGGGACAACGCGCCCCCAGCTGCGGTAATGATAGGGCCGGCTTTCCTGTCCGGGCGTATAGGAAAAGGGCGTGGTGATCGGAATGAGTTCCAGAACGATGTCCTCGCTTGCCCTCGCCCTTTTGCGCCACGGCGGATCGCGCAACACATCCGGCCAGGAGTCCGGTGCCGCCAGTTGGACAGGGGCGGCCTCGAGCGCGCGTTGGAGATAGCTCTGGGCTTTGGCGTCGCTGCCGGCGGCCCATTGGCGGAGGGTCGCAGGAGATTCGCGGGTGATGACTTCCATCACCCGTGTCTTGAGCTGCGGCTCGGTGCGGCCGGCTGCTACAGCGCTCAAGCACTGGCGGAAGGTGCGGCCTGGATTGGCCTTCGCAGCCGCGTCGAGGGCGGCGCGAATCCATTTATCATGCAGCTGTGGCAGCAAGGTGTTGAGCGCGCCATCCTCGTCAAGGGCGAGGATTAATCGTGCGAGTTCTGTCTTGTCATTTTCTTTGGCGTAATACAGGAGCCAGTCAAGCATCGGCAGAGCAGGCTCCTGGTAGTGGCGTGCGGCAGCAACCGCCGTCGCCGCGATGTCGATGAATTTCAGCCAGCTGTCTCCGAAATAGCCGTCCCGCCGCAACCTCCAATGGGCAGAGCCCGCCGGCGGGGCGTCGAGAATGAGCGGGATGAAGGGGTTTGTCTTTTCTTCGCCCGCAGCCTCTGCGGCGTTCAGCACCGCAAGCGCTTGCAGTTGATGCCGCTGCGGCCGGTCGTCGGCCAGAATGAAGGCGAAATGCGCGGTCAGCTTCCAGTTGGTTTTTTCGGCGCAAACCTTCGTGGCGAGACGGATCAGCTCTTCATAGTAGGCCTCGGGAGTCCTCACCAGGGCCAGGCGCAACGCCAGCGCGGGGGTGGAAGACCAGGCGGGGCTGTGTTGCCAGGCATATTCGCCATCAAGTGCTTGAAGAATGGTGGTCGCCAGCTGGATTACGATTTCGGGTGTTGCCCTGGTTACCAGCCAGCACATGAGAGGCGTCATGCAGGTGACTCTGGGTGCCCAGTAAGAGTGATGCGCGTTCGTCGGCCACCGTGGATTGTTGCGAACCAGCTGGTCGGCCACATTCTCGACGTTTTCGGCAAAGAGGTGTGCCTCATCCGCATTGACCGACTCCGGCGCCGGCGAGCTGAGACGGGTGCGCACCCAGCTGGCTGCGTCTTTCTGCGGTTGCTCCAGCTTTGCCAGGCGGTCTCTGATTTCGTCCGATTTATACGAATTGAAGTAGGCGTCGGATGGGGATAGTGGCGCAATCCCTCCCAATTCGGCGGTGGGCAGCAGAAGTTCTCTCAGGGCTGTCCAGGCTGCGGTGCCATCAAGCGCCCCTTGCGGGCGGGTGCGGGTGGGCAGTGCGCGGGTCAGATAGGCATCCAGTTCGGTCGAGGGCGGAGCGGTCGCCGGGGCTGGTTTCTCCGCCTCGGCTGGCGGCGTCCCGGGTGATGCCGGGCCCGGGCTGTGCGCTGCGGATGCGGCTTCAACGGGCGGAGCTGATGCGTCCGCCTTGGTCGGTTTGGCGGCTGGCGCGGCGGGCGCAATCGCGGTCTCGCCGGAACCCACCCGCGCATAGCCCTTGCCGGTCTTCTCCCTGACCAGCTTGTCCTTCTCTTTGGTGGCGGCAGCAGCGCTGGCATAGTCCTTGTCCTTGGTCTGGCCCTTTGTGCCGATACGGCCATAGCGCACGGTGAGCGTCACCCCTTCAACCGAGACTTCCCAGAATTTCGCTGCGCTGCCTTCGATGAGTTCGTAACGTTCCATTCTGGCCTCAGTCTCGAAAAGTCGTTTTGCGGATTCACGCGGGTGATCGTCGTGGTCATTTCTGTTGGCTGGCGACCAGCAGATGAAGGCCGCGCAGCATTTCGCTGGCGCTCACCGGGTCAATCTCGCCGAAACGGCGTGTACTGCTGCCAGCCCGCTGATAGGGGCGATCAAACGTCAGCCGGTCGAGTTTTGGCGCTTCGTCATCTTCCGGGGAGCCGGGCACAATGTAGCCGTCGGAGAAATCGAGCATGGCGGTCTCAACCGTGCCGTCCTCCAGCCGCAGCTTGCGCTGAATCCAGAGGATCGCGCCACCGTCCTGGGGCTCACCGAGCTGCCAGCCGCGCGAGCCCATGCCGCGGATCCGTGTGGATTCCACAGTGATCCCCTGAAAGCGGAGGATTTCGCAAACGGCCTTCTCGGCTTCCGTGAGTTCGAAGATTTCGCGGGAGAGCTGCGGGAAGGGTTGGGCGATCTCGTAATCGCCGAACAGCGCTCCCCAGGCATCCAGGCCGCCCGCAGGAAATTGAAGGGGATGGATGAGACCGATGCAGCCCGTTGCGGCTTGCGAGACGTCAAGTTCAAGCGGCTCGTCGCGCCCGTCTGTGATGGAGAGATCATCCGTAACGCGGAAAGTCACAGTCGGTGTGGTGCGCGGGCTGTCGTCGGCATAGACACCCCAGATCAGGCGCTGGGTGAGATGGCGGACCAGGGGATGGCTGGCAAAGAAGGTCCAGAACACATCCGGCCGGGTGCGGCGCGAGGTGGAGAGCATGTTCTCCAGCCTCGTGATCTGCAGGCTGGCGATCGAACGGGCGTCCTTCTTCAGCACCTTCCAGCGCGCAACCGCTTCCGCCGACATTTCCGGATCGTCGGACTTGTTGGGTTTGGGCAGATCTTTGAGACGCTGACCGGTCGAATCCTTCACCCAGGGCTTGAGGAATTCGTCAAAACCGACGCGGAAGCGCCGCTCGCCGAAGACCAGATCGAGCCCGCCACGCTCATCCAGATTGAGGTCCGGTGCCAGGCGATCGGCCAGTTCCTCCGCCGTCAGGTCGCGGGCCTCGGCAAGGGCTGTTATCTTTTCCCGCGCTCTTTCCTGCAGCCCCTTGAATTTGAGCTTCTCGGCGATGCCGTTGAGGTTCATCAGTGCGATATCGCTGCCGATATCGGCCAGCACGTCAAGGCCGGTGACGGCACGGGCGTGAGCGGATTCGCCCGGCCATTTGCGGATGAGCTGGGTCAGTCGCCGCGCGCACTCATCGTCGCCGAGCCATCCGACCGCGCGCATGGCCCAGCCGTCTTTGGAGGGTGCGCCGTTTGCGAGCCATGCCGAAAACAGATCCCAGGCGAAGGCAGCGAGACTTTGCCTGGTGGTCTGCTGCCGGACGACGTCGATGCCGGCATAGACCGCATCCGGTGCACTGAAAGACAGCATTTCGGCGAGTGCCGACACCGCTGCGTCCGGCAACGCGCCACCGGCCACCAGTTCGGGCCGGTGGAGGGCACCGGGTACGAGCCAGGCGGGCAATCTGGCAATCCTGGCGGGGTAACAAGCAAGGGGATCGCGATCCAGCACCTGCGCGAGCGCGTCACCGACGTGCGGCTCTGTCCCGGCATAGCCCTTTGCGAGATGCTCGATCTCGGCGCGGCCATTGTCGGTATTGGCGGTCAGCCAGCGCAGCGCATGTTCGGCGGCCTCGCGTGCCTGTCCTTTGGGGCCGACCGCATCCGGGATCAGGCGCAGGATCGCGGTGCGGCGGTATTTGCGCAGCCAGCTGGCGGCTGGCACCCGGGCCTTCTTCAGTTTGAACAAGGCACGTGCGGCATGCGGCGCGATCTCGCTGGCCTCGACCCCTCCGGTGTTCTCGAGCAGAAGCACCGGGTCCAACTCCATCTGCCTGAGAAGGCCAGGCAGGGCGCGCTCGCCGAAGCGTGCCATCACGTCGGGAAAGAAGCCGCGCCAGGTGGTGGTGCGGCAGGAACTTGTCAGAACCGGGGGGCCGCTTTGCCAGAGCATCAGGGCCAATGCATCGGGCTGACGATCAATACCGTCAAAGAGACGTGAATAGCCGCTGCCGCTGAGGGTGTGGTACGGCCCCTTGTGGAGTTCGATCAGGCGCTGTTCGAGCCATTTCAGCTGATCCGCTTCAGGGGCGAAGTGAGGCGGCGGCGGTTCCAGCGGAGCGGGAGTCCTGTGCCAGGTGTCGCTTTTCGCTTTTGCTTCGATTTCCGCAATGACGGCGGGGAGGTCCTGCATTGACGGGACAATGCGGGCTCCGCCGCTATGGTAATTCGGCTGCCGCTTGTCGGCGGGGGTATATGCAAAAGGCGTCGCAAAAGGCGTCAACTGTAGAACGATGTCATCGGCCGCCCTGGCTTTCCTGCGCCAGGGCGGATCGCGCAGGACGTTGGGCCAGGATTGCGGCGGCGCCAACGCACCCCCCTCTTCAAGACCGTCAAGCATGCGCTCAAGACAGCGGAGCGCTCTGCTGTCGGTTCCTGCCCATTGGCGCAGCGTCTCCGGTTTCTGGCTCGAGATGACGGCCATGATCCGCCCCGTCAGCTGTGTGTCCGGCCGGCCGCAGGCCACGGCAGTCAGGCATTGGCGGAAGGTGCGGGCGGGGGCTGTGCTGACTGCGTGATCCAGTGCGGTGCGAACGTGCTTGTCGCCTGTCTCCAGGAGCAGCGCCGGGAAGCCTGCATCTTCGTCGAGGGCCAGGATCAGCTGTGCGAGTTCCGTTTTCTGGCCATCCCTGGCAAACTGGTACAGCCAGTCGAGCGTCGGCTGGGCCGCCTCGCCGTTGTGGCGGGCAACCGCTATGGCAGTGGCAGCAGCGTCTGTCAGCCGGACTTCGCTGTAGAGAGCGGGAGGGAAATAGCTGCGACCGGTCCAGATATGTGCGACCCGCGAGGGCGGGGAGTCGAGGATGAGCGGCAGGAACGCCGGCTTGATGGCCACGTCCACGCCGGCCGCTTCGGCAGCATTCAATACTGCGAGCGCCTGCAAATCATGATGCCCGGGGCGGTCATCGGCGAGAATGAAAGCGATGTGCGCCGCAACGTCGAGGTTGGCGAGGGGGGCGCAGAGGGTTGCAAAACGAGCGACCAGTCGCTCGTAATACTTCTCCGGCGTTCTCACCACGGCCGCGCGCAGAGCAAGCGCGGGCACAGAACTCCAGCCGGATCTCTCGAGGGCATAACTTCGGCCCTCAATCTCCAGAATTATGCCCGCCGTCATGTCCGCGATGATTTCGGGTGTCGCTCTTGACGTCAGCCAGTTCATGAAATGCATCATGCATCTGAATCTTGCGATCTCCTGGGGGCTTTTCACCCACCCGTTTTCAGATCGGAGGTTCCTTTGCGGCAGGAGCTGGTCTGCAACTCCCAGGATGTTGCCGATGAACCGCACCGCTTCGTGCGCATGAATGGACTCCGGCCCGGTTTCGCTGAGGTTTTGGCGCAGCCAGAGGACAGCATCCGGCTGTGTCTCCTCCGTCCATGCCATCATTGGCAGAAGGAGGGCGCGAAGTGCACGCCAGGACGCGGTGCCATTGAGCCCGTCTTGCGGGCGGCAGCGCGTCGGCAGCGCGCGTGCGAGATAGATGTCCAGTTCGGCGCTTGAAACAGAAGCTGTCGGCGTGGCTGCCTTGCCGGCGGACTGGATTGCGGCAGATGGCGGCTCGCGGGGGATGCTTTCCAGGACTGTCACGGGTCGCCGAGCCGCCGTCGACGGTTCGGGCGCTGTGGCTGGAGGCGTTGATCGAAACGTGCTGGTGCCTGAGCCCGCCAGCGCATAGCCCTTCCCGGTCTTTTCTCTGACCAGCCTGTTCTTCTCGCTGGTGGCGGCATCCCCACTGGCGAAATCCCTGACCTTGGTCTGGCCGTCTGTGCCGATGCGGCCAAAGCACACCGTCAGTCGGGTGCCTTCCACCGAGACTTCCCAGAATTTCGAGGCACCGCCTTCAGCGAGTTCGTAGCGCTCCATCCCCGGTCTCCGATTCGTCCTTGCTGTTCTTGTTTACAATCCCGCAGCGGCGAGGCGGGCGGCAACCCGGGCCTCCAGCGCCATTGCCGCGGCCTGGTCGGTGACGCGGGAGCGCTGCTGCATCCAGGCCAGGGCTTCGATTTCGGCCGCGGCCTCACTGACGCCATGGGCGCGAAGAATGGCCTGGGCCAGGCGTTCGCGCTCGCGTGGCGGGAACCAGGCGAAAGCCTGGCGCATGGCAGGCAGAGCGCGCAGGAATTCATCGTCGCTCCAGTCCGCAACCAGGGTCTTCACCGCCGAGATCACGGCGGTATCGGTGGCGATTTCTTCGCGCGCCAGAGCGAACAGGCCGGCGAGGAAATCACCGAGCTGGTCGGCGGTGGCGAAGCGGCGAATCCGTGCTGCCGTGCCGGAGACCTCGGCGCTGCCACAGGCGAGGTGGCAGCCGAGCGCGGCGCCGGCAAGTGCTGGAGCCGCATCGGGATTGCCAAGGATGCGCTCAAGAGCGGCAAGCATGGCGTCGCGCTGGAGGTTGAGGAGCGGGCAGTCGCGTAAGAGATCGCGACAGGCGAGCACCGCGTTGATGGCTTTGAGTCCCTCCTGGTTGTTCTCGATGGTCTCGATCAGCCACAGCACGCGGTCGAACACCGCCTCGCAGATCTGGCCCAGGCTGCGATGGGCGTCATCGCCGAACACGGTGCCGAAACGATAGAGCCGAACGGAGTGGAGACCGGCCTGGCCTATGGCGCCGATATCGTGCGAACGGGTGACGCCACCTTCGATCTGGCGGGTGAGTTCTTCATTGAGCCCGAGCAGGCCGGCGAACAGGGCATCCGACAGTGTCGCGGCCAGGACCGCGAGGTCGCCGGGCTTCTGGTTGCAGTGATCGGCGAGCCGGCTGGCTGCGGCCATTGGCAGTGTCCCGCCCCAGCGCGAGGCCTCGATCACCGCTCCCTGCGCGTCGCGGTGGGTGACGATGCGGAAAGTCTCGACCGGGGCCTGGGTTGCGGCGAGGAGTGGCCCCTCGGCGCGTTCGACCCCGGGGTGGCCAAGGATGCGCAAGGCATTGAGCAGGTGAGCGCGGGAACGCGTTTGCGGCTCATTCCAGTCCACCGTGATGGTCTGCGCCGCCCGCCGGAATTCGATGGCCTCGGCAGCAAGCCGCCGTTCGATATCGGCGACCAGTGGCGGTTGCCGGGTTCCCGTGGTCAGACTGCCCGATCGCGTCCCGGTCATGGCCTTGAGCATCGCGATCAGGCCGGGATGGGTGCCCGCGGTGACGCAGCCCGACTGCGTCCAAGGGGCGGGGGCGTTGAGGCCGTCCTTGATCAGTGTGGCAAGCGCAGCGTCGAGCAGGTCGCTGCGCAGCACGGCGTGATGGCCGCGGGTCAAGGCCAGCGCCTGGCCATGCGCCTGCCAGGCGATGCGGTCGGCGGTCGACACCACCTGTCCGGCCTGGCGCAAGGCGGCGGAAATTTCGTTGACGGTGAGGTCCGCGGCCACGCTGAGGCCGTGGTCGCTGACTTTCTCGTAGTAGGCGGGGGAGGGCATGCCGGAGGCGTAACCGGTGAAGCGGTCGAGCCGCGGATAGTCAAAGGGCACGACATAGCTGCCTGCGGTCTCACCTTCGCCAAGAGGCGCCAGTTGGGGTCGGGTGCCGTCGGCGCAGGCTGCCATGCGGCGGATCGCCTCGGCGTGCCAGCCACCACAGACCAGTACGACATTGCGCTCACCCGCCTCACGCAGTGCCCAGGCGGCATAGCGGGCCATGAATTGTTCGCGGCAGGCTTCGCGCTCATCATCGGCGCCCTCCGGGCGCAGCAGATTGAAATAGTGGTCGAGGCGGGGGCCGATCTCGCTTGCAGTCGCCTGTTCCGCCAGCGCGTCCCACAGCGCATCGTGACCATCTTCGCCAAGCGCCTTGCCAAGCGCGGTTTCGGCCGCCGCGGCATGGGCGCTGTGGGGATCGGCGTAGCGATTGCTGCGGTCGCCGAAATCGGGATGCCAGGAGGGGAGATCGCAGAACAGAGGCTCGGCCCCCTCAGCCCAGGCGGTCTGCAGCGCCTGCCATTCCGGAGACCAGGCACAGAAGGGGGAGTAGGAGGCGTGGCTTGCAACCGGTGTGGTGTGGAAGCTGAAAATGGCGACCGGAAGCTGGTGCGGCAGCCGGAGATCGGTGATGAAGGGATTGAAGTCCGCCGGTCCCTCGATCAGCACAAAGGCGGGTTTTTGCGCGCGAATGGTGTGCCCGACCAGACGGGCGCAGGCCGGGGAGTGGTGCCGGACGCCGACAACAGTAAGGCGCGGCAACCTCGTCATGTCAGGCGGTGTCGGGCGGCATACTAATCCGTGCATATTTTTGATGACCCCTATTGCATTCCCTATTCTGTTAGTGTATAGTGCGTTCTATGAAAATCGATGGTCGCACAATTGGTCGAAAGAAGGCCGAAGAAATCCGCTTC
>WQYW01000150.1 GCA_009781045.1 Alphaproteobacteria bacterium | reverse complement strand
TTGGTATCCTGATACTCATCAACCAGAACGTGATCAAAGCGTGCCCCGATTTCGCCGGCAATCACGGGCTCGCTCATCATCTGCGCCCAATAGAGCAGCAGATCGTCGTAATCGAGCACATGTGGCAGTCGTGCCCCTGGCCGCGGCGTCATTTTCCGCGCGGCTGAATTTCCCGCACGGCCGGGTTGCCGGCTGGGAGCAGCGATTTGACCGGGATGGCTGATCGACCGGTGCGGACAGACGGGCATTCATTGGATGCTCAGGCTCAATCGGATTTCAAGGGGAATTGCACTTTGGCAGCCTGTCGCGTAGGACTGATCCGCGGCGCGTGGCTTTGACGTGGATGGGTTGTCGCTGCTGGACAATGCAGACATCGTGAACTTCCTGCCGGAAAACAGTGAAGCCGGGGTGTTGCCGGCTGCCTCTCAAGGGTTTGTGTATGCCGCGATCTGCGTTCCCGCTGGTGCAGGAAGGTGCCTCTTCCGGGCGGGCGGATGACGTGGCGTCTCCAGGAGAAATCCTTTTTGCCGATGTCGAGGTCAGTCGGCGGTCGCGCGTGATTCTCACCATCCCGCAACTTCGTCTGGTCGAGCGCCGCGTCGGGCTGATCGGCAATAACGGGTCCGGCAAAAGCACAATGCTGCGGCTGATCAACGGGCTGCTGCTGCCGGCAAAGGGCCAGGTGACCACGGCCGGGCTCGATACCGTGAGAGGGCGCCGGCAATTGCCGGCAAAGGTCGGCTTCCTGTTTCAGAATCCCGATCACCAGCTGATTTTTCCGACCGTTATTGAGGAGATCGCGTTCGGGCCGCGGGAACTCGGCATGCCCGCGCAGGATGCCCGGGCGCAGGCGGTGGCGCTTCTGGAACGCCATAATTGCGCGGATTGGGCCGATCGCAACGTCAATGAATTGTCGGGTGGCCAGAGGCAGCTCCTGTGCATTCTTGCCGTGCTCGCCAGCCGTCCTTCGATCCTGCTGATGGATGAACCCTTTTCCAGTCTTGACCTGCCCAGCCGGCTCACACTGTTCGGCCAGATCGCGGCACTGCCACAGCAGGTGGTGATGGCGTCGCATGATCTCGACATGCTGAGTGGGTTCGATCGTGTGATCTGGCTCGACCATGGCGTCATCCGCGCCGACGGAGCGCCGGCTGAGGTCATCCCGGCCTATCGCAGCGCTGTGATGTCGCCTGGTTCAGAATACCTCGTGACCGAATGCTGATCGACGGTCTCGCCCCCCCCAGCTGGCTGCATCCGGTCCGTGCCGGCGTCAAACTCGCCGCTCTCGCGGCCCTGAGCCTGGTTCTGCTGGCGCTTGACGACTGGCGCAGTCTGGCGGGCGCGCTCTTCGCCATCCTGCTGGTCAGCTCCAGTCTTGGTCGTGGCAGCGTGGGGCGTCTCAGCGGCCTGTGGCGCCTCGCCCCCCTGATCCTGCTTGTCGGTGCCCTGCAGGCGCTGGCAGGCGGCTGGAATGCGGGTGCCGTGGTGAGCCTGCGCCTGCTGGCGCTGTTGCTGCTGGCGGAGCTGGTTACCATGACAACCTCAACCAGTGCCATGATGGATGCACTGACGCCGCTCCTCAGGCTCATGCGCCCGCTTGGGGTCAACCCGCGCAAGGTGGCGCTGGCGGTGGCTCTGGTCCTGCGTTTCGTGCCGCTGCTGGTGGCGCAATGGCGGGAGCGGGAGGAGGCATGGAAGGCCCGCAGCACGCGCCGGGTTCCGCTGCATCTGGTCGCGGTCTTCGTTGCGGACGTTCTTCTGCTTGCCGATCGCGTCGGCGAAGCCCTTGATGCCCGCGGTTTTGATTCCGGCGCATCGCCCCCTCATTCTCCGACACCACGAGGTTAAGCCGCATGGAGTCTCGCGCCATCACCCGCATCAGTCTGATGGCTGCCGTGATTGCAGCGCTTGGGCTGCTTCCCGCCATCCTGTTGCCGATTGCCGCCGGCGTCCCGATCACGGCTCAGACGCTCGGTGTGATGCTGACCGGTATTGTCCTCGGTCCCCGTCATGGCGCGCTTGCGGTGCTGCTGTTGCTTTTCGTGGTCGTGCTCGGCGCGCCACTCCTGTCGGGCGGCCGAGGCGGAGTTTCCGTCCTGTTCGCGCCCACGGTTGGCTTCATGCTCGGTTTTGTTCCCGCGGCCTTTGTCACCGGTCTGGTGATGGAACGCCTGAAACAGGTTCCGGTCTTTGTGGCAGCCCTCACGGCTGCGGTCATCGGTGGCATCGTGGTGGAATATGGCTGCGGTATCATCGGTCTGATGGTGACGGCACGGCTCAACCCCTTTCAGGCGGTGCTGGCGAGTGCGGTGTTTCTCCCTGGCGATCTCATCAAGGCTTTTGCTACCGCGCTGATTGCAAGCGCGGCGCAGCGCGCCTATCCTGCAAGCATCGCGAGCCGCTCATGAGGGAGGCCGAGACCATCATTGCGACCCTGTCGCGCCATGCCGGTGCAACACCTGAGCGCCTGGCGCTGATCTCCGGGGACCACCGCATCCGTTTCGCGGAACTCCATCGTGAAGTGGAGCGTGTGGCGGGGTATCTTGCCAGGACGGTCCCGGAGGGTCGTGGCGTCGCTCTCCATCTGCCGAACGGAGCGGTGCTGGCGCTGCTTTTCCTCGCTGCCTGCCGAGCGGGACGCGAAGCCCAGATTCTTGATCCGGCCTGGCCTGGCGCCAGCACAAGGTCCGTGATTGCGACGCTTGCGCCGGCGCTTGTTGTCAGCCAGGACGCAATTTCCGGCATTGCAGGCGTTCGCCATCACCGCATCGACCCCGAGGCGTCGTTTGCCGATGTGGCCGCAGCGCTTGGTGCCGTTGAGGCAGGCGGGTTCAGTCTTCCTGATCCCGAGGTCGGCGTCGCCGATCCCGCACCGTGCACGCCCTTTCATGTCGGCTTCACCTCGGGTTCGACCGGCATGCCCAAGGGCTATCGCCGCCACCATCGCTCATGGATCGAGAGTTTTCGCGCCAGCAACCGCGAATTTGGTATCGGGGCCGACGATAGCGTATTGCTGCCGGGGCCCTTGACCCATTCCCTGTTTCTCTATGCTCTGGGCCATGGGCTCCATGTCGGCGCCACCGTCATCCTGTGCCGGCAGTTCCGGCCCACTCTGGTCCGGCACCTGGTGGCTGAGTTCGCGGCGAGCGTGATCTATGCGGTTCCGACCCAGCTTGAGATGATCCTGGAGGCGGGCAATGGGGGCGGCGAGTGTTTCCCGGGCGTGCGCTGGATCCTGTCGTCGGGCGCAAAATGGCAGGGACGGTCCATGGCGAAGTTGCGTGCACAATTCCCTCACGCGCACTTTGCCGAATTCTATGGCGCCTCGGAACTCAGTTTTGTCACGGTGGCGAAGGACAGCGATGCCTGTCCGGCGGATTCCGTGGGGCGCGCCTTTGAAGGTGTGGATCTGTCGATCCGAGACCACCTTGGGCGGCAGCTGCCGCGGGGGGAGGCCGGTCTGGTCTTTGTCGCCAGTCCGTTTCTGTTCACCGAATATGCCTGCGGGGAGGCCGGGCAGCTGGTCCGCCAGGGAGAGGCGCTGTCGGTCGGTGATGTCGGCATTGTTGATGCTTCCGGCTTTCTGCACCTGGTCGGCCGTGCCAGCCGCATGATCATCAGCTCCGGCAGGAATGTGCATCCTGAGGAAATCGAACGGGTGCTGGATTGCCATCCCGCGATCATGGCTTCCGCTGTACTCGGGATTGCCGACGCGCTCCGCGGCGAACGGCTGACGGCATTGCTCCAGCTGCGGCCACAGGCAACAGTTACACGAGCGGATCTGATCCGCCATGCGCGCTCATTTCTCCCCCTCTACAAGATCCCGCGCCGCTTTGCGCTGGCCCCTTTGTGGCCTTTGACCTCGTCCGGCAAGAGTGATTTCGAGGCTTTGCGGAGTCTCTTTGAAAGCGGCGTCTGCGAGATCCTGCGATGAGGGGAGCCTGTGTGATCGCGGCCCGCCGTACCGCCGTGGCGCCGCGCCATGGGGCGTTCAAGGCGTTCGAGGCGGACGAACTTGGTGCCGCCGTCATTGCCGCGCTTCTGGCGGATTGCAGTATCCCGGGTGAGGCAATCGACGAGGTGATCTTCGGCAACGCGCTTTACGGTGGCGGCAATCCGGCGCGACTGGCGGCGTTGCGTGCCGGATTGCCGGATCATGTGCCCGCTATGACCATCGATACGCAATGTTGTGCCGGGCTTGACGCCGTCATTCTCGCCGCCGACCGGATCCGGAGCGGTGCTGCGGATGCCGTGATCGCCGGCGGCATCGAGAGCTTCAGCCGCTCACCGTTACGGCTGCGGCGCCCGCGTCATGCGGGCGAAGAGCCGCAGCCTTATGACCGCCCGCCCTTTGCGCCATGGCCGCAGCGTGACCCCGACATGATCGAAGCCGCTGCCAGGCTGGCGAATTCATGGCATATTACCCGGGCGCAGCAGGAAAACTTCGCGATCGAAAGTCACGCTAAAGCGCTGCAGCATCCCGCCGGTCTGGAGGAGATCGTCGAACTCGCCGGGTTGTCTGGTGATGCCTTTCCGCGTCGTCTCAAGCCCGCGCTCTGCGCCCGTCTGGCACCGCTTGCCGGGGAGGCGGAATTCGCAGTCACGCCGGCGACCGTGGCGGTCGAGGCCGACGCGGCCGCAGCACTCCTGGTGGTGTCGCCGGAAATGGCGCGCCGCCTCAATGCGGCTGGCAGGTTGCGGATTGTGGCGGCAGCGCGCCGAGGCGGTGACCCGGCCATGCCGGGTACGGCACCGATTGCGGCGGCGAAGGCAGTCCTGAGATCTGCGGAAATTGCGCCATCGGAGATCCTGGTGGCGGAAATCATGGAAGCCTTTGCCAGCCAGGCCATCGCCTGTGTGGAGGCAATCGCGGTGGCATCTGCGGCGCTCAATCGCGGTGGCGGTGCTTTGGCGCGGGGCCATCCGATTGGCGCCTCCGGTGCGATTCTGATGGTGCGGATGTGGCACGAGCTGCAACATCAGCCCGGCGGCAGCTTTGGCCTCGCCGCCATCGCCGCAGCCGGCGGTCTCGGTTCGGCGCTGCTGGCCAGAGTTGAGCGCGAGGGTTGAGCGCAAAGGATGGAGAGACGGAGAAGATGGGGGGATCACCGCACAGCGCGCTGCTGCGTGTGGCGTGCGCACGTGAACTTGCCGCCTTTGTCGGCACTGAACTTGCACCGGGACGCTGGCGTTTCGTGACCCAGGAGGAGATCGATGCCTTCCTTGCGCTCACCGGTGACCGCAACTGGATTCACTGCGACACCGGGCGTGCAGCCGGGGAACTTGCAGGCGGCCGGACCATCGTTCCCGGCCAGCTTCTGCTCGCGCTCATACCGGGTCTGCTGCAGGAGATTTACCTGGTGACAGAGGCTTGCCAGGCCTATGCGGTTGCTCTCAACCGGGTCCGGTTTCGCCACATGCTTCATCCCGGCGACATGTTCCGGCTCAGTGCACGTCTTGACAAGGTGAGTGAGCGGCAGTCCTTCATCCAGGTGGATGCCAGTTGCCGCCTCGAACTTATGTCAAGGCAGCCTGTGTTGACGATGCAGCGCAGCGACGTGTTTCTGACAAATGGGTAGCTGGCTGGGGGCGATCACGCTCTTTGCGGCTCGCCTCACTTCTGAGCTTTGTTTTGCTCGGCTCACCCCCTTGCATGGGGCTCTGCCCGCCAGACGGCCAACTCCCGCCCCGGCATCGGGGTGAACCACTTCCCGGATCGGGACATAGGGGCTTTGCGAGTGTCGGGCGCCAGCGTGGCTTCTGCTGCCATTGAATGGCGACAAGGACCTCTGGCACTCGCGTCAGTTTCAGGGCAATGGCGGGGAAGCCGTCGGGGCAGTCCTTCTGGTTGTCGGCATGTTCAAACCTGACCGGGAACCGGCGGACGCGAGGGGCGCTCGGTCAGGGTCGCGTGGTGGCGGCGCTTATCGAATTATACGCGGTCGTCTGTTGCATGGTTGCTGATCGGGCCAGGGCCTCAATGTAACTGCCTCAATGTAACTGCCTCAATGTAACTGCCTCGATGCAACCGGCACGACCTGAGCGGGAGGCGCCCGGTGTGGAGAGCGCCCCGACATCGCTGGGCTGCATAGGGGTGCACCTGTATGCTTCCTGCGTCCTGGATAACCGGGCGGAAGACCTGGAATTGAATGGGACCTGAAATTGAAAGTGCCGGCTTGCCGCCACAGCGGCGCAGGCCAGCACTGAAACCGGAGAGGTTGCGGCGGCGATCAGGCGGCTCGTGCACTGAAAAGGGCCCGCAGGCGCAAGGGCGCGCAGCAATCTGGCATCTTTCGGTATGGCTTTTCCGTCAGATTGAAAGAGGCGGGATTCGGCGCCGAGGCGCCTCCCCGTCGTCCCCGGCGGAACGCCAGAGGGCAGCAAGGGAGGAGCGAAGACCCGCACTCCGGCTGTGCTTCATGGCAAGCTTGCGCGAGCAGAGGGAGTTCTCTTCGGCTGGCGACGGCTTCGGCCGCGTGGCTGGGAGACCGGGAAAACGCATCCGCAATCGAGGCGCGCCCAGCGCTGACCGCACGCGCAGTCGGTAACGATTTCGTGATCGTGCTGGCAAAGGTCTTTGCCGGCGGCGGATGTCCGTCGTGACGCGGAAAACGTTGATTTCGAAAGTGGGAGAGCCCTGGCGCGGGCGTGCTCGGAATTGGTGAAAGCCCCTGAAATCGCGTTTCTTTTATTGCGAGACAATTCACGAAGGCCACAATCATGGTGCGCCAATCGTCCGCAAACCGCACTCCAGCGCAAGCTTGTTCCCCGGCCTAAACCGGCTTGCCAAGGGGAGGCAGAATAATTACCAAATGTTTACGATTGGGTGGCGATCCGCCACGCGGCGCACTCAACTCCCTGTACCTTTGGGGTGTCGATGCGTTGCGGCGTGGCTGAACCTGTCCGCGGAGCGGGCAGGTTTTGTGCGTTTCCCCGGCTTCAAGCTCGCCAATCGGCTTCATGGGTCGTGGCGCCTGGCGTCATGGTGGTGGCGTCGCATTTTCAGAAATCGGCAACGATCAAGGGCTGAGACGGCGTGAGCTTTAAGTTGAAGTTGGAGTATGCGTAGATGAAACAGTTCATTGCGGCAATCTGTGTTGCCTTGTCGGTCCTGCTCTGGATGCCGCCCGGCTTTGCCGAAGGGCCCTCTTCCGTGGAAGCGGCGCAGAGAGCCGAATTGGAGGCGGCATGGAAAGCCGCCAGCAAGACCGGCATCGTCGGGCCGAGCAATATTACCCTGCTCAACCAGGCAACGTTGAAGCTTCCTGCGGGTCGCGTTTTTGTGCCCAAGGCGGAAGGGGCGCGGGTTCTGCGCGCCATGGGCAATGTCGTGCACGATCAGAGCTTTGTCGGCCTGATCGTCAGCACCGAGGAGAATGTGAACTGGCTGGTTACGGTCAAGTATATAAAGGAAGGCTACATCAAGGATGATGATGCCAGGCACTGGAATGCGGATGACCTGCTGAGCAGCATCAAAGATGGCGTGGAAGAAAGCAACAAGGATCGTGTCCGGCGCGGATTCGCGGAAATGCAGGTGATCGGCTGGGTCGAGTCGCCGGCCTATGATTCCCGGACGCATCGTCTCGTATGGTCTCTGCTTGGCAAGGAGAAGGGCGAGCCCGACAGCGCCGACAAAAACATCAACTACAATACTTACGCGCTCGGGCGCGAAGGCTATTTCAGTCTCAACCTGGTGACGACGTCAAGCCGGATCGCCAATGACAAGGCCGAGGCGCATCAGCTGCTCGCCGCGCTGTTCTATAATGACGGCAAGCGCTATGACGACTTCAACGTCGCCACCGATCAGGTCGCGGCCTATGGGCTGGTCGCGCTGGTGGGCGGGGCGGCGGTGGCCAAGAAACTCGGCCTGTTTGCGCTGGTGGGGGCCTTTCTGGCCAAGTTCGCCAAGCTGCTTTTCGTCGGTGCGGCGGTGGCGGCGGGCGGGGTGGCGAAACTGTTCGGGCGCAAGCCACGTGACGGAGAGGCCTGACGGGTCCTTTAACGCCGCATCTCGCGCCCTGTCGCATGCATCCGCGAAACCATGGTTGCGAGGGACGGTTCGGAATCGGGACTGTGGCGTGGGACGTGGGCCAGCGAGTCCGGGCGTCGTTTCGTGTGGAAGCGGCGGAATCTGCACCAGGTGCCGATGTTGTCTGGACTCGATCGCATTCCAGGGTGGCCGGTTTTCCATTGCGGCCGCGCTTTGGCGCGGGAAGCCAGATTCCTGCGGCCAAAGTGCCCCGACGACGAGCGCCGCAGCATTTCAGCCAGCTTGTGCCTCCGGCCGCTGGCCGACTTCAAATCTCGAATCCTTTGCCCGGCTCTTTGCCGTCGCTGCGGCCCGGAGAGCTGATCGAGGGCGCCTGGGACCTGCCGGTTCCGTGGCACCTGTCGGCTGGTGCGGGCTGACTGGTTTCGACTGAGGGCAGGAGGGCCAACCGGACTGCGAATTCCTGAGGCAGGCTGCGTCCCCTCCATTCTCACTACGGGTCCGGTGTAATTCTGCCTCCGGCTGGGGCGAGAGGTGCTCCGCTGCAGGGCCGGCAGTGCGTTCACGCCGACGGTCAGGGGTGCCCATTTCCGCTTCGGCAGTCCGCTTTTGCCTTGTGCAGCGCATAATGGCGGATTCCAACCGACCCACAGCCTGATCCGTGGGGGCCGATATCCTCAGCGCGGGCGCGCCTGACCTTCATACATATAGCTTAGCGTCTTCATCGAATTCATGTAGCCGGTGTTCATGGTCTCGATGTGGAAGCCGTTGCGGCAAAGAATGTCGCCGATGTCACGGTTGAGATGGCAGCCGCCGGACAGGCGTTTCCACAGCGGGGTCAGCCGGTCCTGCCACAGCTGTGGGCGTGGTTCCGGTGCCCGTCCGTGTTCAACGAAGAGCAGCTTTCCTCCCGGCTTCAGCACCCGGCGGGCCTCGCTTATGGCCCGGTCGATGTCGGGAATGCTGCACATGCTCCAGGTCGTGACCACGGTGTCGATGGCGTGGTCGTCGATCGGAATCGCTTCCGCGCTCGCTTCAATGAAGAGCGGCAGGATTTTGCGGCAGCGCACACGGCGCGCCATGGTGAGGAGCCTCGGGGTTGGTTCGAGGCCCAGAATCTCGCTGACTTCAGGTCCGTAGAAAGGGAGATTGAGGCCGGAACCGATGCCGATCTCCAATACCCGGCCTGTGGCGGCTGACACCACGCGCATGCGGTAGGGCAACAGTTCCCGGCTGCGCATCGTCATGTCGCAAAGCCTGGGAAGAAGGATATCGCTGTAAAAACCCATCTGCTGTGCCAAATTCCGGATGAGACAAGGTGGCTTACGGCGGAGATATGACGCGGGTCGCGGCGCGGCGCAACCGCAAGGTTCTCCCGCCGCGTTGAGTTGCGGAAGCTGCCCTCAATCGCCAATTTGCGGCAAGGGGTGGCAAAGGCTTGGGGAGGTCGGGGGTGGGTTGAGCGGATGGGTCCGTTGTCGGTCGAAGTCTTCGAAAACCGAAAAACCGGCAAGGATCAAGGCCATCACAGCGGCGTCGCCTTCCGGACCATCGCGCAAAGCGGTTGTTGGCCGGCGACGGGCACCCATCCCGGGGCGCCCCGTTGCCCTGCAAGATATCTCCCCCCCCGGGCATATGGAATGAGGCGAGTGGGATAAAAACAGCAGCATCCAGCCATCCTTCTCGCAGCCCGGCAATTTTGTCGTCACCGACCCAAAGGGCGGGCTTCACAGCCGGCTTCTGTCTGGTGTGCGGACGGGAGGGGAAAGATCCCATGGGGAATCCGTAGGGCTCACCGAACACTCTGAGCTGCCATCACCAGGGCGGAAAACCCTCCGGCGATTGACGAAAGCGCGGCTGCCTCACGCGCGCGCTTTTTGCATGAACGGCGGCAATGAGCCGCGCTCCTGTTTCAATCCACGGCGGTCGGCGGCAATACCGAGGGGAAACTCATGTGGGTTTCGCGGGAAAGTGTCGCTGAAATTTCCGACAGGGTTTGTCGAACCTTCGGTGCGCAAGCTGCGTGGACCGTGGACCGCACTTTCGCGTGCCTCAAAAGATGAGCGGTGTTCTGCCACAGAGAGCACGGCATAACCGATCCGTCGTCTGCCCATGATGTGCGGCTTTCAAGTCGAGCCTCCCCGTCGATTGCTGTGAACATTTGGGGAAGCAGAGTCTGATTGCCGCCGACCATGGATTGACAGTGTTGTCGAAGACACAGAACCCTGCACGATTCCCTCAAGGACTTGCATCAACGCATCAACGCCAGGTATCTGCGGATTTTGCGCGGGCTTTGAGAAAGTCTCCCGGCCTTTGGCGTGCCACGTGATCCGTGATATTTTCGTCGGCTTCCGATGTGGTGATCCCGCCCGGTGAGATATGGCGCCTGCCATCTCCTCCACATCCCCATGTGATTGTCGAGCCTTGGAGCAAAAGCCAAAACGGGATTTGGCAACGCGGTGGCAATCGGATAGATTCGCCGGTGTTGTGATCTTTTTCCCGGGGGAGTGGGGAATATGAGGTGGCGGACGGTCCTGGTTGGTCTGGTGCTGTGTCTGCAGGCGACGATTGCGAGCGCAGAGAACAAAGGAAACTACTATGTGGCGAACACGATGCCACCTGATGCATTCCTTGCCCTGCGCAATTTTCCATCCGGATATGGGCCGCGCATTATGGCACTGGCAAATGGCACCCGGCTCGATGTTCTGCTGCGGCGGACCGACGGCTGGTGGTATGTCAAAGTCATGCCTGCCGGCGAGGAGGGGTGGGTGCTGAGCGGCACACGCGACAAGGCCTATGTCCTGTGTTGCACGGACGGCCAGAGCGCGCAGCCGGTCCCGGAGTCGGCCGAGGCTTCGATCGCTTCGTTCAGCTGCCAGCAGCTCTGGTTCGGCCGCAACAGCATCTTCAAGGAGGCGGGCTATTGTTTCAGGACGCCGCGCGCAATTTCTGTCTTCGGCAATGCAGGTTGCCAGTTCGACAACATGGAGGATGTGCCTTTGAGTTCGGAGAACCAGACATTGATATCTGCCATCAAGAGTACCGAGCAGATGAAGGGATGTTCATCCTGATAGGGGTGGGGTCTGAAGGCGAAAAGATCAGAGACAGCTTGCGATTTGCCGCCAGCCCAGCTCTGCGCATCCGCTGGCGCCATTCGCGGGTACATGGGCGTGAGACCGGGCTGGCGCGCCTGGTGCAGCGTCGCCTGGACCGTGGTGCCACGGACGCCAGCCAAGAGCGCCAATCCTGTCGGTTGGCAGGTCGCAGATGCCGTGGTGCTCAATCTCCCCAGCCACAACGCACAGCACTGCCCATAGTCCCTCGGTGTAGTGCTGGCGCATGGTGTCGGGCAGAGCGCAGAGCGCTCGAACCGCACAGCCGTCGCCTCTGGTCTCGCGACACCTGCCTGTCTGGCGAGCCGGGTCAAGCAGCATCAGGATGAACAATCCTGACATCGGGAGCACTTCCGGGACAGCGCTATTCTGCGTCGAACGCGACCCGGATAGCGCATCCGGGAGCGATGTCTTGGGGGCATGGATGTTGCTTTCGCCAGATCCGTTGGAAATGGTGAATGGCGCATTGACGATTCACTTCGTTTTCGTCCTGATCTTCTGCATCAGGGCGCGCCTGGCCGACAGGCTGGAAGTGGAACACTGCAATTCGCTCAACTGCCCGGCAGCCCAGCTATCGAGTTCCGACACTGGGTAGAGCGGGAAGCGTCCGTGGTACCGGAACCTGGGACCGATCGAGGTGAGACAGGCAAGCTTCGCCAAAGCGTTCGGTGACGTAAGCAGGCCGTGCTGTTCCTTCAGATATTTCGTGGCGTCTTTCCGCCTGAGGTACTCTTCCATAATTTCTCCAACTCCGGCCAGATTTGCATATCGGCCGTAACTACAAAAAAACTCGGTGCTAAGTCCGCCAATGACGGTCGGTCCGTCCTGTTGGTGTCGTCACATTGGCATCGGCAGGCCTCGTTCGGACAGAGCTGTAATGGGACGCTTCAGCCGCATTCACGGACCGTGAACCCGGGCTGGTCTTGTCCGGGCGTGAGGTCTCTGGCCGGGGCCAGGCGGTGCGCCGCATTGCAGTGCGAGCAGCGTGGTCTTCTGGAGGGTTTCAGGCATTATCCGGATCCTTCGACCATGCGTCGGTGATATCGCTGCAGCCGCGATTGATGGAACGGCAAGGGGGGGCGTTGGGCTCGTCGGCCTGTCGGAAAGGCACCGTCGTGACCGGAATCGGGTACAGGCGACATCCAGGGGGATTACGCCGAGAGATCCATTTGGCGATGGCTTTGTCGACGGCCGCGGTCATGTGGTCGAACAGATCCTGGGAATCGACAGGATCAAGGAAGATTCGGATGTCAGGGGTGAGGAACAGGCCGGCGAGCGGAGTGGCTGAATCGTCAGTCATCAGGCTCGGAGGGTCGAGCCAGCAGAAATTACTCCCGCCGCGGTAGAACGTGACCGGCTGGTGCTCCGCCTTGCGCCATGCCATGAGTTTCGAGCGATGGATGTTGCCCTCGGGGCCGCCGGCAAGGAGCCGCTGGATCAACGGCAGAGCCAGCTGTGCGATGCGCGATGCGAGGGTCGACGGTGAAGCTCAGCGTTACCTTCGGGGTGGCGTTGCTGGAATCGGAGAGCCAGTGAAAGGCGCGGTTCCATACGCGCTCCAAAATCGACATTGTGCATCCTTTCTGTGAGATTTCACGTGTTCCAGTGCGATTGAGAATGTCGGCGTGCAGGCGCCGAGCGGCGGGTTTGGTGATGAAGCTCAGGACGGGTGCTGAGGCTCCCAATCCATCAGTTGGTCGCGTCAGGGCCTTCGGGTGGTTGATGAAATCGGTCGGGAGGGGCGTGTCCTGAAGAAGGCGCGTGATTTCTATTGAGGCCGGGCACGCGACATCCTCGGTGCAGTGTCGATGGGTTTTGGCTTGATGCAATCATGCTATTTCGATCCTGCCGAAGGGGGCGGAATCCGCTCTGCCTTCGGGACACCAAAAAGAACCAGTGAGAACCTGATTTCAATTGGCAATTTTAAAAAGGGTGCTCCTGCTACAAATTTGCGGCTGTGTGCGGTCCGGTGCGGTCCGGTGCGGTCCGGTGCGGTGGCGGAGCGGGCTTGAGCTTGAGCGCGTGCAATCGGTTGGTATGCGGTTGCGGAGCGCCGGATTTCAGCGGATTGGCAACGGTGAAGAGGGCAAACGCGGGTAGTGGTTGAACCGAGGTGCTCAATTCGGACCCAGAATCCAGCGCGCATATTGCAAATCGTGTATCTGGCTGGTCTCACACAGGAGACCCGAGATGGTTGCAACATGGAATGTGGCTACTTCCAAATCCTACTATACGCTCTGCACCGAATATTACCTTGGCAGCAGAGAGCCCGATGGTGTCTGGTATGCTCCTCGGGGCGATTTCGAGCGCGTCAATGCTGCGATGGTGGAGGCGGCGGACTTCTCCGCCCTCTATGACGGAAAGAGCCCGGACGGACGAGCGCTCCTCACCAATGCCGGCGGCAAGGCGGACCAGTGCGTCCCGGCCTTCGATCTGACCTTTTCGGCGCCGCGATCGGTATCGCTGGCCTGGGCGTTCGGCGAAAGTGACCTCCGGCAGCGTGTTGAGGCCGCGCAGGAGCGCGCCGTGCGCGCCAGCCTTTCCGTCGTTGAGAGGGAAGGCATCTTCGCCCGCCGCGGCCAGGGCGGCGTCCGGGTCGAAAGGGTGGCACTGACGGCTGCGCTTTTCCAGCATGGCGAGAGCCGCCCCTCGGCGCACGAGGATGGTAGCGTGTTTGGTGACCCCAATCTCCACACCCATGCTGTGGTGCTGAACATGGCGACACGCTGCGACGGCACGGTCCGGGCGCTGCACTCCAGGGTCTTGCGGGGCTGGAAGATGGCGGCAGGCGCCGTCTATCACGCCGCCCTGGCAAAAGAGATGGCCGATCTTGGCTTCACCATCGATCGCCTCGGCAAAAATGGAACCTTCGAGCTTGCCGCCATTGACGACAAGGCGATCAGCTTTTTCTCGGCCCGGCGCCGGGAAATCGAATCCGAGCTTTTCAATGCCGGCACCACCAGCGCCTCCTCGGCCGCTCTGGCCGCCTCGATTGCCAAGTCAACCCGCCATGCCAAGGAGCCCGATGGCCCTCGCGAAACC
>WQYW01000149.1 GCA_009781045.1 Alphaproteobacteria bacterium | reverse complement strand
CGAGGGCGATCTCGTGATCACGGATGCGGGGCGGCGTTTCGTCGATCTCGCCACCGACGCCCGCAAGAAGCTCTTCGCCGAGCATCTCGTCACCTATGTGCCGGTGATGGGACTGATCCGCCGGGTGCTCGACGAGCGGCCCTCCCATACCGCGCCGGAAGCCCGCTTCCGCAACGAGCTTGAGGACTACATGTCCGAGGACAACGCCGACGAGACCCTCAAGACCGTGGTCTCCTGGGGCCGTTACGGCGAACTCTTCGCCTATGACGAGCAGTCGGAGACCTTCAGCCTCGAGAATCCGGATTGAGTGACCTCCGCCGCTCCACCAAACGGCGCCAATCGCAGTCCAGGCTATCGGGGTCGGCTTGAACAGCCCCAGAAGCATGGCAGGGGCTTTCCCGCAGACTTTCCCTGTTCGCCTATGAGCTTGCAAATATGGAGTGTTTCCTCGCGGCAATCCATGCTGTCACAATTTCGCGGAAAAACCGGAACGACCTTGGCCCCGGGTCTCCCGAGGCGATCACCGCGAAACATTCGTCCATGACGCGCAGTCCTCCGTCGGACGTCGGAAGCCTCCCCCTCGAAGCTGCCCAGGGACGAAAGCACGGAACCGCACACCCACGTCCTCACAGACTTCCCTGCCCTTCTGCATTGGTCGTTGACGGCCCCCGTTCCTTTCAATAGCTTGATCCGCCTGTGCACGCCGCGCAGAAGCCTGTTTCTGGCCCGTTGTGCCGGGCCATGCCTGGAGGTATCTGTGAAGAAGCTGTTCTTTATCGCCTTTTTCGCTGTCGCAGTGAGTCAATCCGCTCTGGCCACGGTTTCCACCCTGTCCAACCACACCGCCTCTGGCACCACCGCAGATGAGGCAAAGGCCAACCTGGCCAAGGAGCTGGAAAAAAGCTGCATTGAGGGCTTTCATGGCACTGTGCTGAAGGATTCGCTTAAAGTGCTCGGCGTGACTGAAAACAAGAATGCCGGCAAGTATGCCGCACCGGGTACGGCGCCAACGTTTTCCGCCGACGGCGAGATTTATTGCGATATTCCAAGCCATTGACGCAGCGATAAGCACACCGGCCGAGGAGGGGTCGAGCGCAGCAAACCCCATCCGCTTTCGGCATTGCAATATCCTGCAGCCTTCGGCGCAGCGATTTTGACCTGGATCTCACAGTCGCAGCTCAGAATCCGTCGGACGCTGCGCAGCCCCCACTCGTTTTCGCCGGCAAAAGGCTCATGGCAAGGAAGCCGCCACGGCCTTTGAACGCCGCCCTCGCCTGTCCCTTGTCATCGCCTGTCAGAAAGCGCTCGACTACCATTGGGATTGATCGCGCCGGAAGCCCGCTTCCGCGACGAACTTGAGGATTACATGTCCGAGGACCACGCCGACGGGACCCTCAAGACCGTGGTGTCCTGGGGCCGTTACGGCGAACTCTTCGCCTATGACGAGCAGTCGGAGACCTTCAGCCTCGAGAATCCGGATTGAGGGCTGCCGCACCAGCAGCGATTTGGCCAGTACACTGCCGGAAATGGTCCACCGCCAGTCGCAAGCCCGTGTGCGCCCCGCGGACGACCTCAAAGAAACGCGACAGTTCTTCTCCACCCTTCCCGAATTTCGCAAGACACCGTCTCGGAAATTCGCGAACAGACGCACCCTGGTGTCCTCGCGCCGTCGCGGGTGCCACCCGCCTGCCTCCCTGAAAACATGGGGCAATTTCCGCAAGCACACCTCGCCGTTACAATTTCCGAGACGCGGTCTCGGAAATTTGCGAAGGAACCGCGAACTGGATGTTTGCTTCAGGCTCCCTCTCGGCCCTCGCCCCCTCAAACGGCTCGGCTTCCATCGACTCCCGTGCCAGTCCCCGGCTGTCCTCTTATGGCATTGAAACCACGGGACGTTTCCGCACCGAAAACCTTCCTACAATTTCCGGGACACTGTCTCGGAAATTGACGCTCAAACCGGGATGACCTGTCTGCGCCTTCTCTTGCCCCTCACACATGGAGCACCAACTTCGGGGCGTTACAGCGGCTCCCAGGCGCTCCCTCAAAGCGGGCGTCCCCACTGCCCGCAATCAGCCCGCCTGCACCGCGGCGACGGGAAGAAGCGGCCAGAACGAGCACAGGTCAGAACTGGACAATGTTCTCCTTACGTTCACTTTCAGCCCCGGTCAGAAGATCAGGTTTGCGGCTTCCTTGATCAAGTAAGGTGCCTACTTGATCAAGTAAAGGATTTACTTGATCAAGTAATGGGTGTACTTGATCATCACCACCGAGTTTTTCTGAGGTGGCCGCCATTTGATCCCGTCGCAGGTGCGATATCGATGAAGCTGCAAGCCCCGCAAACGGTGGAGGACTGGAACGCAGTCTCTTTCGAGGCCACACAGCTCTTCACCCCGTCCACCCCGATTGACGAGAACGACCTGTTCGCTGGGAGAGCGACGGAAATCCGAAAGCTTATGGAGGCGACACTCGAACGCGGCAAGCACGCGATTCTGTTCGGCGAACGCGGGGTCGGCAAGACCTCGCTGGCGAAGGTATTCCACCGCCTGTTTCCCACATTGCTCCGGCACGTCTTTGCCGTCCGGGAACAGGCTGACCCGGCAGACAATTTTGCATCCTTATGGAGAAAAGTGTTCAAGGACATCCACGTTCAGGCGACGCGAAGTGGCAGATCGGAAGACGTCCCACTCGCTGAATTCTCCGGGGGAAAGGACATTGCGCCAGACGATGTCCGGCGTGAGCTGGAAGCTATGTTCAGCCCGAACGACATACCGGTTCTGATCATCGACGAGTACGACAAAGTCGGCGACAAAGGAAAAACAAATGAGTCGATGGCAAATACCATAAAATCTCTCTCCGATTATGGCGTTAATGCAACCATCATCCTGGTCGGTGTTGCCGACAGTCTCAACGATCTTCTGGGCGAGCATCCCTCTATTGCAAGGTGCCTCGACCAGATTTTCGTGCCGCGAATGAGCGTCGCAGACAGCAGCGAAATTCTCGATAAAATCATTCCCAGACTTGGGATGACCATCGCGCCCAATGCGCTTCGCAAGATTGTTAATTTCTCCAAAGGGCTTCCCGCTTATGTGCATTCCCTGGGACTTTACTCCACCGAAAGTGCGGTGAGCCGACGTTCGACAGCGATCACAGAGTCAGACGTGGATTTTGCGGTGAGCAAGGCCCTGGATAAATCACAGGAAGGGATCAAGGACCAATATGCAAAGGCCGTACACTCCAACCGACAGGACAACCTTTACAAAGAGGTTCTGCTGGCCTGTGCGCTTGCAGAAACCGATACAGACGGGCGCGGGACATTCACTCCCCTGGCGGTTTCCAAATCCTTGTCTCAAATCCTGGGAAGGCAGGTCAAGATCGACGCCTTTCAACAGCATCTGAAGAAATTCATTACCGACGAGCGTGGAAACGTACTGGTCCGGCGCGGACGCGAGAGAGCCTTTCGTTTTCGATTCGGCGACCCGATGATGCAGCCGTTTGTGATTATGCAGAGTATCGCGCGAGGCCTGATCGAACCCGGTGTGGTGCTGTCGCACAACAGCAGAGACGGATGGCCGTGAAACGGACTTCTCTTTCTTCGAAACCCGCATCGACGAGAGGGGCGGCATTCTCCCTGCCCCCTGCACTGCTTCCGGGCGCAGGAAATCCGTACACCTCGCGCAACAACACTTACGCATCGCACAACCCGTGTCATGTGCCCGCTGTCTGCGCCCACGTCTTGCTGCCTGGAATCGAAACGCGCATCTGAAATCGTGACCCGCGTGTCCGGCAAATGCAGCCAGACGGCGCTCACTGCCGCGCCGCGAAACGCCAGACATCCAGCGCCGTCGCAGCCGCCCGGCTCTCAAGGCCAAACAGCGCAGGCTGGGAAGACGATGCACGATGCCTGCCCTGTGTGCCGAAATCTGCGCTTGCCGAAATTGACGCCGTCGCGAGATCGCAGATGTACAACATTATCTCAGACAAACCACTTCCGGCGCCCACAATGTCCGTCCTCCGCACACAGCAATCGTCCTGAAGGCAAAAGGCACAAGCTGCAACGCCGGATGGCGGCTTCCCAGGAGAGAAATGTCCCTGCCGACGGCACAGAACAGCAGGAGATATGGTTCTTGTTGCGTTCTCGTTCCACCCCGGACCGATGATCAAATATGCGGCCCACTTGATCAAGTAAGGGCCTTACTTGATCAAGTAATTGTCATCCCCATCAAGGCCCTCAGGGGCCTCCGCGGTGACCGCTTCACCTTCCCTTTAGTCGGCCACCGGCTGAAACGAGTCCGCCCGCGCCAGCCGCCAGGCGTCCCGGAAGCGGGGATCCTCGGTGCCCTCGATCAGCTCGCCGGGCCGCAGCGACGGATAGAGCTGGGCAAAGGATTTGACTTCGGTCGGCGACACCCGCTGGCTGAAATGCTGCGGCCGCAGGTCTTCCGGGTGCGACAGCCCGGCTGCTGCAATCAGTTCACTCAGCACATGGAGGGTGGCATGGTGGTAGTTGCAGACCCGGTCGATCTTGAGCGGCACGTGCAGCGCCCGCGCGCGCGCCGGATCCTGCGAGGTGACACCGGTCGGACAGTCGCCGGTATGGCAGGCCATGGACTGGATGCAGCCCAGCGCGAACATGAAACCCCGCGCGGCGTTGCACCAGTCCGCACCGAGCGCCATGGCGCGCGCCATATCGAAAGCGGTGGCGATCTTGCCCGAGGCGCCCAACCGGATGTGGGAGCGGGCGTTGATGCCGATCAGCGCATTATGGACGAAATTCACGCCGTCGCGCATCGGCATCCCGAGATGGTCGAGAAATTCCACCGGTGCCGCACCGGTGCCGCCCTCGCTGCCATCGACCACGATGAAGTCGGGATAGATGCCGGTCTTGAGCATCGCCTTGCAGATCGCCAGGAACTCCCAGGGGTGGCCGATGCAGAGCTTGAACCCGGCCGGCTTGCCGCCCGAGAGCTGCCGCATCCGGCCGATGAATTTCATCATCTCCACCGGTGTCGCGAACGCGCTGTGGCCGGGGGGCGAGACACAGTCCTCGCCCACCGCGACGCCGCGGATCCGCGCAATCTCCTCCGACACCTTTGCCCCCGGCAGCAGCGCGCCATGGCCGGGCTTGGCGCCCTGGCTCATCTTCAGCTCAACCATCTTGATCTGTTCGCAGACCGCAAGGGAAGCAAATTCCTCGCCGTCAAAGCCGCCTTCCGGTCTGCGACAGCCGAAATAGCCGGAGCCGATCTCCCAGATCAGGTCACCTCCCATCTCGCGGTGATAGGGGCTGACCCCGCCCTCGCCGGTGTCGTGAGCAAATTCGCCTTTCCTTGCCCCGGCATTGAGCGCACGAATGGCGTTGGCACTGAGCGCACCGAAACTCATGGCGGAGATGTTGAACACTGATGCCGAATAGGGCCGGGTGCAGTCCGGTCCACCGATGGTGATACGGAAACGGCCGCCGGAGGGCTCCTTGGGCGCGATCGAGTGATTGAGCCACTCATAGCCTTCGCGGTAGACGTCCTCCTGGGTGCCGAACGGCCGTTTGTCGAGTTCCATCTTGGCGCGCTGATAGACCACGGCGCGGGTATCGCGCGAGAACGGCACACCATCCTTCTCGCTCTCAAAGAAATACTGCCGCATCTCAGGACGCATTTCCTCAAGAAGAAAGCGCAGATGGGCGCTGATCGGATAGTTGCGCAGCACGGCGTGTCGGGTCTGGAGCAGATCATAGATGCCCACCAGGGTCAGGGCGCCGACGATCACGAGCGGCACCACCACAAAAGGAAACAGCCCGTCAATCAGAAGTCCGCAACTGAGCAGAACCGCGGCAATAACACAAATCGTCAGCACGATGAGGCGTGGCGAAAAGGCAAGAACAAGCATTGCCATCACGCCGCGGCCGGTTTGCGATTCACTGCTGAGCAGAGTTTGCACTTTGTCATCTTTCGCCACGATCGGATCCTTTTCCCCCAGCACATCAGGAAGGGCCGCCACTATCCGTGCGCGCCAGCCCGAGGCGATCAATGATACGATGGCACAGCCGACAACAACAGGCTCACGCGGCTTTGCCCACAGGCTCACGGCTTTGAACCGTGGGGACGCCGCGCCGCCTGCGCCGGGATCCTGCCTCTCGCTCCTCGAAGATTGTCCGACGATTGTCGTGGTGGAGCCACCGGCAGTTCTCTCATGCACGCGGCCCACGCCAGGCAGTTTCTTTCTGCGCCGGCATGTCAGACCAGGCTCACATCCTGCGCAAGCGGTCGGGAAATTCAATAAACGTTCACACGCCCATCACGGGATGGCGCCTTGCGCATCCGGCGAAGACGAAAAAGAGAGCCGGGGCGACGCAAGGAGCAGGAGGCTGCAGAATCCGGCAATCGCTTGCCGGAGCGGGTGGCTCCCGCTACGGGTTTTGGCAAAGCCGCAATCCGGGCGCTGCGGACAACCAGTCGAGCTGCTGGCGCCAACCCGCAAGGCAAGGGCGTTGTGGCGGGCACTGGTCGGCCCGGGGGGTGCAGGCGGGGCCGGGAGCCCACGCGCGCGCGCCCCGCCGATGCGCGACAGCCAGAGCGGGATCACGCCATTTCAGGGTTGTCGGTTCTGGCTTGTTCTCCTCCGGCCGAAGGCGGAAGAAAGCGGACCGGCCCCCGCTCGCGGGCAGGGACCGTTTTTCCGGGAAACCGGCCTTGCCCATTTTCTTTCCTTTTCACTGGCAAAGCTGGCGATCGGCCGTCGGCTCTGCTATGGAACGGGCTCACATCCGCGGGTCACAGAGCATGACCCGCGAAACTCCTGGTCCCGTAGCTCAGCCGGATAGAGCGGCGGTTTCCTAAACCGTAGGTCGGAAGTTCGAGTCTTCCCGGGATCGCCACATCCAAAAATCGACCCGCAAATCAATACCTTGGGCGGCGCCGCAAGCCTGCCCCGGGGGCCTGAGCCTTCGCTTTGGCCGACCTCAATCCTGCTTCTCGAGGACTTCACTCTGGCGCGCAGGCTGCGATCGCCTGATATCAATCGAACTCACCTGCTCCCGCCGACGCCTGGCCAGATCCTCTTCGATCCGGCTGAAAATGCGCGCCAGCCGCTCCGCCCATTGTTGCTGGCCGGCCGCGTCGCCGATCAGATCCTGACGGATCTCAATGCCGGAGTGGATCAGGCCCCGAGCCTCGCCATGCATGGGGATGGTGTAATCGGTGGCATCGCTGACCGCATAGGGCTCGTTGTCGCCAACCACCAGATCCCCTTCCTGGCCCAGATGCGTCAACAGCATCTGGGGCAGAATCTGTCCGTCGCGGTACAGCACCCCGACGTGCCAGGGTCTTTCGACACCGCAATAGACCGGGGTGAAGCTGTGCAGCGACACCAGCACGGTCGGCCGCCGCTCTCGGATCCGCCGCACAATCGCGTCATTGATGCAGCGATGATAGGGATCGAAAATTTCGTGGCGCCGGGCGTCCCGTTCGCGTGGTGAAATTCTGGCGTTGCCCGGGATCTCCGTGGTCTCCGACAGCACCGCAATCGAGGCGGGTCCCCAGGGCCGGCGGTTGCAATCGATCGCCAGCCGGGAATAACGCTGGGCGATCAGATGCGCGTCCAGCATCGCCGCCAGCTGCTCGGCCACTTCGGCGATGCCGATATCATAGGCGATGTGCCGGTTGCGATCTGTTTCCGAAAGACCGAGATCGCCGAGATGTTGCGGCAACATCCGCCCGAAGTGATCGCAGACCAGCAGAAATGGCGACGGGCCCTGCACATGAACCTCGTGCACGGGCGCGACATCGCCCCCACGCAACAACCTTACGCTGTCAAACTTGTGAGCAACCATTATATTGCCGTTTTCGCTCCGTGGGAAATGGAAGCCTGTGCGCAGCGCCTGTCATGGCCTGCCCCGACCGGCGACGCAAGCTCCGGTTGTACCGCCGCCTCAGGAAAAGCAATTGTGGTTGAAAGACTGTCTCAGCCATGCCTCACTCCGCCCCGCTTAACCATGATGGCGCGTTTGCCACCCCTTCGCCTGCCTTCCGCAACCGATAAAATGCGCGGCCACCGACGTGCCGTCCGGTCCTGTGCGCGGCCGCCATGCTTTCCGGTGTTCCCGCTTTTCTTGGCCGCGCCCGCGCGTTAAGAAGAGCCACAGTCCCTTTCCCGCTCTTCAGTTCAGATCCGTGAAAGCCTTCCCGCCTTCGGTTGCCGCCCAGATCAAGACCGGTTTTTCCAGCGACCAGATCTGCCTGTTACATTGCAGCCCGGGTCAGCTCGCCGCGGAAAGACTTCGGTCCTGGCAAGCCCTGCTGAGCGCGGAAGAGCGCGGAAAAGCCGTCCGATTTCGCTATTATTCCGATTACGCCGCCTATATCTGCGCGCACGCGCTGCTGCGTGCAGCCATTGCCGTCATCCTCGACATCACCATCGACGCTGTGGAGATCCGGCCGGGTCAGAACGGCAAGCCGGAACTGGCACGCGCTCCGGTTGCGGTGCCGCTGCGCTTCAATCTCAGCCATACGGAAGACATGGTCCTGATCGCGCTGACGCGAGGCATTGAGGTCGGCGTCGACGTCGAGCGGCTCGATCGCACGGTGGAATCCGATTTCATCACCCATTGCTGTTCGCCGCGCGAAGGCCGGGAAATGCTGCTGTTGTCGGCGCGGCAGCGGGTGAAGCGCTTCATCCGGTTGTGGACTTTGAAAGAGGCGCTGCTCAAGGCCTCCGGCCAGGGCATCACCAGAAAGATGAAGGAGATCTGCTGCAATCTCGACCCTCCGCGGCTGCTGCAGCCCGGGCCGCTGCCGGGCAACCCGGCGGACTGGCGGCTGTGGCGCGGCCATTTTCCGCCAACCTTCGTCTGGTCGCTCGCCGTGCGCAACGCCCCCCGTGTCGACCCCGTCCTCATTCCCGCGATCCAGGCCTGAGCGTGCGGCGCTGGCGGTGAGAGCTTCCAGATATCCTTCAGTTTCCCGGCGTGCGCCGCGCCCGCAATCGCTGCTTTCGACAAGCCCGATCACGACGCCATGCGGTAGGGCCTGCGCGCCGCCCGCACCAGTTTCCGGACTTCCTCCCCCTGCTGCCTGAACCCCGCCACAACCTGTTCCGGGTCGAAGGTCGCAGGGCTCAATTCCCCCGCCACCGCCCGGCGATAGAGTGCATAGGCAAACTGCGACTTCGCCTGTGGCTTCGAATCGATCTCCAGCGTCCCGGAAAGAATGCTCTCCACCGGAGAGCCATGGTGAGCAGCAGGCTTCCTGCGCCGCAGCGTGTCGCCGGGCAGGATCTTCGCGCCTTCGGCGAAGCTGCGCAGCACCAGCTTGACGTCCTGGTCCGAGACCTTGATCTCTCCGGCGAGATCAAGGCAATAGCCGAGGAAGCGCGGGGTCCAGAACGGATGCCGGATCTGCATTCCCATCGCGATGGCCCCGACCGGTGAAAATTCGCCGCTCCAGCGCGTGCGGTAGACCTGTTCCCACAACTCCCGGTTGACGGCAGCGGCCGCAAGACCCGGCACCAGGGTGCCGCCGAGCAACAGATCCGCGCCATGGCCGGTCACCACAAGGTCGGCCTCGCCCCTGAGTTTCGCCATCACCGCAAACAGGCTGGCCTGGACCGCGGCAGCAGATCCGTCAAAGATCCCGTTATGGTAGATCGAATCGAACAATCCCCGGATGATCTCGCCGCTGCTGATCGCAATCTCGCGATGGGCCGAACCGATATGCCTCGCCACCCGCTTGGCCGGCTCATACGCGTTCGACCGCTCGGTACCGAAAGCCACGGTATGGAGTTCTGTAACCCGTGCGCCAAAAGCCGCAACGATACCCGAATCGATCCCGCCCGACAGTGGAACATAATTCCGCCCCCCGGAGTCAAAAGCGCAGGTGATCGACGCCACCAGCATGGCCTCCAACGCCCGCACCCCCTCGTCAAGGCTCACTCTCTGATCGCCCCGGCGGCGCAGGATGTGGAATGGAATTGTGCCGACATAGCACTGCTCCTGGCCGTCGAACGCAAGCTCGAGCGCCGTGCCCGGCTTGGCACGGATGATGTTCTTGATCGGAACATAATCGTCGGGGCGCGGAGCCTCGCTCAACACATCCTCAGGCGCGAAGAAATCGGGCCGGAACCCCGGCTTGCCTGCCGCCAGCCGCGGACTGGGAGCCATCCAGGGATTCGCTCCCCTGGTAGCATAGAGTGGATACTGGCCGAGAACGTCGATCACCGCAGTCAGACAGCGCCGCTGCGCATCGTCACAGAACAGCACAAAGGCACCGTCGATGAAAGAAAGGGCGGCAAGCCCGAGATGTTCGACCATCAGGGCCGCCAGCCCGGCCTCCGACGCCGTCATCGCGTTGCTGTTGAAACCCGCCAGCATGCGACGCAGTTCCCGGTGGTTGGCGATGCTGCCGACGAGGCAGAAGGACCGGCTCCCCGACTGCGCCACGCTGAAACCGGCCTTGTCAGCCACCGCAAGACAGAAACCGCCGAATTGCATCACCGGCGTCGTCCAGCCCTCGCGGTCTTTTGCCTCCGTCAGGGCGCCATGGTCGTGATCTCGCGTGAGAATGAAGCTCATTTTCCTTGATCCCTCACCGGGCCGGCGAATTTCCTCAGCTTCGCGTATTTCAGCGTCCGGCGGAGGAACCCGCTTTGGCGCAGCCGTCCGCAGCTTGCGCGACATCAACCGCCGCGCCTGTCGCCGGCGAAACCTTCCTCTGTGTGGCCGTGGCGTCTGCCGCTGCTGCGACCGGGCAGAAGCCCTTCGCAGGCCCGATGCCTTCGCCAGGCCCCCGTTCC
Organism: Alphaproteobacteria bacterium; assembly: GCA_009781045.1. Classification (GTDB taxonomy): domain Bacteria; phylum Pseudomonadota; class Alphaproteobacteria; order Rhizobiales; family Xanthobacteraceae; genus Bradyrhizobium. Next base: position 3,523 of record WQYW01000149.1, on the reverse strand, counting down.
CTCCCGACCCGTCACCCGGCGTCATCGCCGTGCACGAACGCGTTCCGATTGCTGCGCGCGATGGAATTCCGTCCGGCCGACATCTTTTCTCGCTTCCTCAACTAAAGCAGTCGCGAAGAGACATGTTTCCTGTCCTGCAAACACAGTGCCGGAATCCGCATGCACTCGAAACCGACCGAACCCACGCACATCACCAGGATTGCTGCACCCTTTCTGCGAGTCTGCGCCGCCTGCATAAAGTCGCGATTTTCAGATGCAAGCGTTACCTCCTGAAAATGTTAACGTGCGCCGACCCCATTCCTGATCTTTTTACTTTATCTCTCACGAATTGATGGAAGGCTGCGAACTCCACCCCGCGACGCTGGCCGGAAGGCGACGAACACGACATTTTACGGGCTTTATCGGCTCCCGGCGGCGGAAGGCGCCTGTTGCCCTGCGCCCGACGGGCCGCGCCCTGGCTGGCTGTCGGCGGAGGCCCTGTCAGCACCGCGCAATTGCCAGCGCCGGCAATTTTTCGGGTTCGGCCTTGAATGTCGCCAGCGCGTCCTGCCAGGGTTGGACAAGATCGTCTTTAAGTCTTTCCCGATGGGCGTGAGAGTTAAATAGCGGCGCGAGGCTTTGGCACGTCTGAAGGCGGGCGAAAGACCCGCGAAGGCCCATCTGTCGAAAAGGCCGATTCCCGGCAGCCGTCCCCGCTTGCCGGTGTCGCGCGCCCCACCGAACGCCGGAACCAGCAACCGCTCTTTTCCGCCTACGGCATCTGCCCGTCGCCCAGTTCCACCGGCAGCTTCAGCCAGTCCTCACAATGTTCTTCTGCGCAGCTTTCGCTCGCCACCAGCTGCAACCGCACCCGACCGCCATTTTCATCCTCCGCCCGCACCCGATCAAGGACCCGCACCGCCACGACGCGGGCACCGCGGGCCCACTGCGCCACTCTGGCTCCTTCGATTACAGCATGCACACCACTGCCCGGGTGGATGTCGCTGACCAGTGCGCTGCTGCGGCTGACGACGCGATCGAGTGCAACCGCCGTCACCACCACGCCCTCGGCGTAGCGGAACGGGTTCTGATCAAGGGTGCCGAGTTGCACCCACATCCTGGCCTGCTGCGCCTGGAAGAAGCCCCGCAGCCGCTGTGCGTTGAGCTTACGCGCCGCCTCGTCCTTTTTCTGCACTTCTGCTTTGCGCAGCTGCGCGGCCACCTGGTTGCCGTAATTGCGCAACGTTTCCCCCGGGGTCAGCGGGATATCGCCATAGGCCACGATCGAATCCGGATCGCCGGAAGAATCGAACCCGACCTCGGCGGTCGCCACCACCAGAACATCGAGATGGCTGCGGGGTCGAAGCTGCGGGCGCTGGCTGCGGGAAACCCGCGTGATCTCCTCACCACAGCGCGTCCGAAGCTTCTCGACGGCCGCTGCCATCACAGCCTGCACGACACTGTCCGAAGCGAGCGCAGCCAGCGGTACGTTGCTGACAAAGACCCTCCTGGCAATACAGGGGTCGGCATAGCTGGTGAGTTCCGACCGGGTCTCGACCGTGACCTTCGCGGCGGGGATCCCTGCCTGCGGCGGCAATGACCCGAGGCCGAAGAACACCTCATATTTCCTCGCATTGTTCCTGCCGGCCTGGCGTGCGGAGACGATGCCCGGAGGATCCGGCAGATAGATCCCGCCGGCAAATCGCCCCTCCCACGTCGCCTCCGTCCTCTCCGGCGCCTCCCACAGGCTCCAGCTTGCCCGGCCCCGGCCTTCCGCAAGCCCGGCTTTGCAGCCGCCCTGATACTGAAAGGCGAATTTCTCACTGTCGAGATGCTCCGAGGCCACGACACGGCACGCCGTCGCGGCCACGTCGTGGCCCGGCGCCGGCGCAGCCGGCTTTTCTGCCGACGATGGCGCGATTGCCGCCGGCCCCGATTCTCCTTCTTTTTTTCCGCTGGTCGCTGCGGCTGCACTGCGACTCTCCAGCTCGCGCAGACGCGCGCGCGCCAGGCTCGCATAGTAGTCACTGCCGAACCGGCGGATGAATTCCTCCAGCACCTCCCGGTCGGTACTGTCTTTCGTCACCGCCCAGGCCCGCTCGGCCTCGCCCGGGGCGCCCGGGGAGGCCGGGAGCAGCGCTGGCGTCGCTTTTCCCGGCTCCGCGGGAGCGCCGGCGAGATAGACGCTGTCGAGAATCTGGTCGTAATAGGCCGGCTGCTGCTCATGGCCGACGCTGGCGGCCAGCCGCAGCACCTCGCGCCCGACATCCCTCGCCAGCGCGGTGAGATCACGACCGGGTTTGACCAGTTCGGGCAGCAGCACCCGGGTGAACACCGAATTCGGATTGCCATCACTGCGGTTGAGCCGGTCGAGCGCGGTCTGGCCGATGCCGGCGGAATAGAGCTTGAACACGCCCCGCGCCGCCTCCATCCGGGTCAGGCCCTGTGCTCCGCCCACCGAGCGCCGGCCATCCTGCCTGAACGGGTTGTCGCGGCAGGCATCCAGCACCTCGATCACCACCCGCGCGCCACGGGCCTGGATATCGCCGACAATGTCGTCCTCGCCGAGCGAGGCACGCGCCAGCAGGCTTTCCTGACCGCTCTCGACCGGCGGCACGTCGCTCGGCAGCAGGTAATTGCCGCCCCCCAGCGACACGCCATGCCCCGCGAAATAAAATGCCACGGTGTCCCCGGGCTGCACGCTGCGGATCAGCACATCAAGCCGGGCGCTGAATTCACTGCGGCTCAGATTTTCGCCCCGGGTCACCGTGAAGCCGAGCCGGGCCAGGGCGTCCCCCACCGCATTGGCGTCATTGACGGCGGTTTTCAGCTGCTGCGCCTCGGGAAGATTGCTGTAGCTGTTATTGCCGACCACCAGCGCCAGGCGACGCTCGGCAGCAGCCGGCGCAATCAGCAGACCAAGCGCCACAACGGCGCCGACCCAGGTCACAACACCACGCATTGAAACCCCCGACCCACAGCTGAAGACCTGCGAAAAACCGGCGGCACGGCCGCTCTGGCAGACACGCCTCACCCTCTGGATGCATCTTTCAAAACAGCGATGGCATCACCCGGGAAGGTCTCTCGCGATACGACCTCACGCCGAATAACGCAAACGCTCGCAAAGCCCGGCTTCCCGGCCTGCCCCTCAAAATTCCTCACGCGGTTTGCGAATCGCGCCCGTCTCACCTCGCACCTCCTGCGCAGGGGCGCAGCAGACCTGCCCCGGTTTGATCGGCCTGGACAGAAGAGAGCTTTCGTTTCTGGCAAGTGCGACCCCCTCCACGCCGCAGCCGCCGATTGCACCGGGCGCACGGCAAACGGCGCACGCGCACCCCACCGCTTTGCGCCCGCTGCCAGCCAGCGCCGCGACTTTGCGCACAAACTGTCCCGGTCCCTGGCGGATCGTTTTACGCATATTGCTTTCGAAAATCTGAACGTGAAGGGACTCGCGGCCGGAATGCTCGCGAAGTCCGTCCACAACGCCGCATGGAATCAACTCGTCCAATTCGTCACCTGCAAAGCTGCAAACGCTGGTGGGGCT
>WQYW01000148.1 GCA_009781045.1 Alphaproteobacteria bacterium | reverse complement strand
GACCGACCTGAGGGTCGGCGAAGACTGGCACCAGGTCCTTGAGCCAGTCGGGATCGACGACAAGATCGGCGTTGATGACACCGATGATTTCGGCGTCGGCGGCGGTTTGTTCCCTGGCGATGCGCAAGGCGCCGGCCTTGAAGCCCTCCACATTCCCGGCGTTGATAAACCTGAAACGTTCACCAAGGGTGTGACAGTGGTCCTGGATCGGTTGCCGGAAAGCCGCATCCGGTGTGTTGTTGATGATGACGACGCATTCGAAATCGGGATAGTTGAGCCGGGCCAGCGCATCAAGCGTCTGTTTGAGCAGATCGACCGGCTCGCAACAGGCCGGGACGTGGATCGAGACCTTGGGCAGGGTGCTGCGCTCGGTGGTGGCGGGCGCTGTGGCGCGGGTCCGGAGACGGTGCGGCTTGTGGCCGAAGGCGACCGCCGCGATCTCCGCGATCCGGGCCATGGCAATCAGCATCATTGGCACCAGCAGCAGCATCATGCCCAGCATCAGCGCCAAAGCCGGGCCGAAGACGAAATAATGCCCGTTCCACCAGGTGAAAATGCTCGCGGCCCAGGCCCCGACCGCATTGGCGGCGGTGGCGAGCAGGAAGGCCTGGGGGGCGGTGGGCCGGGAGACGCGCAGGATCGGCAGGGACAGGAGCAGGCCGACCAGAAGCGCGATTCCTGCGATCTTCCAGTAGCCGGGACTGACCACCGGCCCGGTCCAGGGGAATTTTGCTTCGCGTGCGGCATTGAGCACCCCCCAATAGGGACCGACACCACCTTCGATCTGGGCTTTCCATGGCCGGTCAACGCCCTCAACGATGTTGTATTCCATGCCGATGGCGTCGGCCCGACTGATGAAATTGCGCAGCACACTGGCCTGTTCGAGTGTGCCGGGCTGCGCCACGCCGAAATTATAGCCGGCGCTGGGCCAGCAGAATTCCGCCACCACGATGCGCTTGCTGGGGTGGGCATCGCGCAGTTCCTTGTAGACTTTCATTGCGAAATCGACGGCGCTGGCGTCGGGAACCATGTTCCAGAAGGGCAGAATATGGGCGGCGATGAAGTCGACGGAGCCGACCAGGCGCAGACGCTCCTCGACATAATTGGTGCGGATGGCGTCGTCGCTGATCTCGCGGGTGGGGTCGTCTCTCTTGAGACGCCTGCGCCGGTGGGCGATCTGCCAAGCATTGGGGCTGGTCTGCCACTGTGAGAAGATCTCGCCGGTGGAGACCGGGACGTTGACCTGGCCCCTGACCCTTTTGATCAGTTCGATCAGGTCGTCGACCGTGATGGCTCTGATCCGGTGGTCACCTGTGATGGCTTCGATCCGGTCGCAGCACGCCTCGGCACGAAACAGGATCTCGTTGCCGACCATGACCCCGACCACATTGCTGTTGCGGTTGGCGAGTTCAATCGCCCGCCGGATCTCGAGTTCGGTGCGCTCCGAGACGCAATTGCCCGAGGGCAGTTTCCAGGTCTTGCAGCTTTCGGTTCCTTCCTGGGTGACCCGATCATCAACCCAGGCACCGAGCATGACCTTGAGGCCGAACTCGTTGGCGATCGCCGGCACCAGTTCGTCGCCGCCGGTCATGGAATAGAGACGGATCTGGCGGGTGACCGCGGACAGCGCCTTCATGTCGGCGCGGATCATTTCGATCTTCCCGGCGACCGGCACGTCGGTGTGGAAGTCCCCATAATAGGGCAAGGATGTGCGGGATGTATAGGAGATGCTGGACAGCCGACCTTTGACATCGGCAGCCTCCTGTCGTCGCTGAAGAAGGCCCCACAGTCCGGCATGGAGGACGCTCACCAGCAGGACAACGGCAAGGGTGACACGCATCGCGATCAGACCAGTTGGGTTGAGACGCTGCGAGCGGCAGATCGGCTGCCGGCTCTCGAGCAGACTGGCAGGCACGGTATGGCGCCCCGAATGGAAAGGGCGGCCAGCACAGGAGAAGGTTTCAGTCGCACGGACATGGGGATCCGGAAAATATCTGCGGTCATCTCGCGGTCGCGTTCCCGCAGCGCCCAGACGGGACCTCACCGGGCAGTGGCGTTCCGCCAAATCCCATGGGCTGAATTTCGGGCGTTGTCCAGCAATGTCAGGTCACGTCTGTTCACGTCCCGCTCACAACCTCACGATCGTGAAGGACCAGTCCGGCGGTTCCTCGCGCTTGCGTTGGGTTCCCCCCCTGGCAGAACCCCAGGCGGCGGATCAGTCGGGTTTTTGGTGAGCCGGTTCCGCTTCGCTGTTCGCCCTTCGCCTTGTTCCCACGGGCAACTGGCACGGTTGCTGCTCTCGCTTCGTGCAGTCACTGCCGCGTGTGGTTGGCGGCACCGATCATCCGTCATGCTTGTCCCGGCCCCGATGGATCCGGACTGCAGGGCTGGCTGCGGCGTGATGCGCTTCCTGCGCGCGGCTTTGCGGGGAGGAGATCCGTCGTTGTGGGTTCGACCCATGTGAATGCGGTCCAGTTTGAGCAGGATCTGCGCCATCTCCACGATGTCACCGCCTGTATCCGCATCCAATCGGGAGCGTCTCGATCAGGTGCCAGCGGTCGCCACCAGTGTGGCCTGACGGTTATCCGTAAGAGGCGCCCTCGTCGAGCGATCGGGGAACAAGGCTGTGAATCGTGCATCCAGTGTCCTGCCAATGGCGCGTGGATTCGGAGCAATGCCTTCCTTTCTGCTGTCTGTGTTCTGTGTCGGCTCAGCTGGCCTCCTGGCTGATTTTCCGGGTCGGCCGGTACGGGATGCCCGGGAGCGGCAGGGTGACCGGGCGCAGGCCGATGAGTTCTGCGGCACGGATGGCACTTTCGCGCCAGAAATCGAAGGAATTGATGCGGCTGAGTTCCAGGATGGCAATCGCAACTGCTGCCAGGAAGGGCAGGCTTTGCAGGACCAGAACCGCGGCGAAAATGTAGAGTTCTGTGATATGCAGGGGATTCCTGGCGATCAGGAGGCCGGCACCAGCGAGCAGAAGGGTGCCGATCACCGCTTCCCAGAAGGCCTGGAACTCGATCGACATGCGCGACAGCCCGCCCTTTGAGGTGCGGGCGAAGGCCAGGTGTTCGGTGATGAAGCCCTGCGCCACGGCGCGCGACACGGTCCACTGCACCGACATCGCCGCGATCATGGCGCCAAGCATCTGGCCGATATTCACCCTCACCCGCAGCCGGTACATCGACAGAAAATGCACCAGCGCCACCACAAAGCTGGCGATGATCGGCAAAGTGAGAATGCGGTCGGGAATCGCGATCCCGGCAAAAACCACAATCGGAACCCAGATCAGGTTCAAAAGCGCAACCACGACGCCGAGACTTTCGGCGCCAAGCCAGTTGAGCCAGCCGAGGGAATATTCGCGCCTCTGTTCGAATGTGAGGCGGCTGGCATTGGGCAGGAAGCGGCGCCAGTGTTTCTTGACGATCTGCACGCCGCCATAGGCCCAGCGATGGCGCTGTTTCCTGAAGGCCTCAAAGGTGTCGGGCAGCATGCCGTGGCCATAGCGGTGGTTGGTGTAATGGGTGGTCCAGCCCAGTTCCTGGATCGCAAGCCCGAGATCGCTGTCCTCGCAGATGGTGTCGCTGGACCAGCCGCCCGCGTCATCCATCGCTGCGCGGCGGATCAGACACATCGTGCCGTGGACGATGATGGCGTCGATCTCGTTGCGCTGGACCATACCGATATCGAAGAAGCCGGCATATTCGCCGTTCATGATATAGTGCATGATCGAGGTGTCGCCGTCGCGGTGCTCCTGGGGCGCCTGGACCAGACCGACATGGGGGTCGGCGAAGGCGGGCACCAGATCCTTGAGCCAGTCGGGATCGACCACATAATCGGCGTCGATGATGCCGATGATCTCGGCGTCGGCGGCGGTCCGCTCCATGGCGATGCGCAGGGCGCCGGCCTTGAAACCCTGGACTTTCTCGGCGTTGATAAATTTGAAGCGTTCACCAAGGGCGCGGCAGTGGTCCTGGATCGGCTGCCAGAAAGCCGGATCCGGTGTGTTGTTGATGATGATGACACATTCGTAATTGGGATAGTCGAGCCGCGCCAGCGCATCCAGCGTTTGTTTGAGCATGTCCACCGGCTCGAAATAGGCCGGGACGTGGATCGAGACCTTGGGAAGATAGGTGCGTTCGGTGGTGGCGAGCGCCGCCGCCCGGGTCAGGAGGCGCCGCGGCTTGTGGCCGAAGGCGACGGCGGCAATCTCGGCGATCCGGGCCATGGCAATCAGCGTCAGCGGCACCAGCAGGATCATGCCCAGCGTCAGCGCGAAGGCCGAGCCCCATACGAAATAATGTCCGTTCCAATAGTCGAAAATGGTCGCGGCCCAGGCTCCGACCGCATTGGCGGCGGCGGCGAGCAGGAAGGTCTGGGGGGCGGTGGGCCGGGTGATGCGCAGGATCGGCAGGGACAGCAGCAGGCCAACCACAAGTGCGATTCCTGCGATCTTCCAGTAGCCGGGACTGACGACGGGTCCGGTCCAGGGGAATTTTGCCTCGCGTGCGGCATTGAGAACCCCCCAATAGGGACCGACACCACCTTCAAGCCTGGCTTTCCATGCCCGGTCGATGCCTTCGATGATGTTGTATTCCATGCCGATGGCCTCAGCACGGCTGACAAAATTGCGCAGCACGGTGGCCTGTTCGAACGTGCCGGGGAACGCGGCGCCGAAATTATAGCCGGCGCTGGGCCAGCCGAATTCCGCTACCATGATGCGCTTGCCCGGGTATTCTTTGCGCAGTTCCTGGTAGACATTCATCGCGTAGTCGACGGCCTCGGCTGCGGGCTGATTGTTGTGGTAGGGCAGAATATGGGGGGCGATGAAATCGACCGAGCTGGCGAGGCGCAGGCGCTCGTCGGTATAGAGGTTGCGGATGGCTTTATCGAGTTCGGGGAGTGCGAGGTTTTTGTAGCGGTCGTCCTTTTTACGGAAATTTTCGCGGAGGGATTTGACGTAGTCCTTGCTGGGGTTGATCTGCCACTGTGAGAAGATCTCGCCGGTGGTGACCGGGACAGTGACCTGGCTCTTGACCCTCTTGATCAGTTCAATCAGGTCGTCGACGGTCTGATCGCCGCGAAACAGGGTTTCGTTGCCGACCACGACGCCGACCACATTGCTGTTGCGTTTGGCGAGTTCGATGACCTTGGCGATCTCGAGTTCGGTACGCTCTGAGACGTATTTGCCCGAGGGCAGTTTCTGGAGGCCGTTGTCCACTGCCTCGGCCCCGTCGACCCAGGCGCCGAGCATGACCTTGAGGCCGAACTCGTTGGCAATCTCGGGCACCAGTTCGTCGCCACCGGTCGAGGAATAGAGACGGATCTGGCGGGTGACGGACGACAGCGCCTTCATGTCGGCGCGGATCATTTCTTTCTTTTCGGCGACCGGCATGTCGGTGTCGACGTCCGACTTGGAACGGGGCTCGGAGGTGCGGGAGGTGTAGGAAATGCTGGGCAGCAGGCCTTTGACGTCGGCTGCCTCCTGCTGTCCTCGGAGGAGGCCCCACAGTCCGGCATGGAGCAGGCTCACCAGCAGGACAACAGCAATGATGACGCGCATCGCGATCAAACCTGTTGAGACGGCCACACAGCAGATTGGCTGTTGGCTCGGAAGCGGATTGGCAGACACGGCATTGGCATGGCGTGGCCTGGGATTTCGTGGCCTGGGATTTGAAGGGCGGCCGTCACAGGGCGTTTCAGTCGCACGGACATGATGATCCGGAGATATCTGCCGTCTTTTACCATGCTGCTCCCGCATCGGGAGCGGGAATTGAACTCAAGGGCCATGATACCCCGGATGGGAATTGACCCCAGAAACCGCCTTTGGGGACAGTCGCCGGATCAACCCCAGCATCAGACGGCTATTTCGCTGCGGGTGGAGCAGCGGGGGGCGTCGCTGGCGGTTGCGAAGCCGCCATGCCATTGGGCGGCGTCTGCGGGGTCTGGGTCACGTTTGCCGATTCGGGCTGAGCCGCCGGGTTGATCCAGCAGTCACTGATCTGATTTTTCAGGCTGTCCGGGACCTTGTCGTCGATCTTGTCGGTAAAGCGGGTCAGGCAGCGCAGTACCTGGGGAATATGGTTCCCCGGGCAGCCAAAGCGATCATAGAGTTCATGCTGGCGCAACGCCGTTGCGGGATCCTCGCGCCAGACCAGAAACACCACTTTCTTGCCGACCAGGACACATTCCGGGTTGCCGGCCGGACCGTTGAGCGCCTGCGCGGCCTTGACATATTCGTCCGCCCTGGCGGTGCCGGCGCCTTGCTTTTTGGCGTCGCTGACCGCCGCTTTGCCCGCGTCCGCTTCGCCGCCGTTCTGGGCGATCGCGCCGGTGGCGCCCAGCAGAATGACAACGGCCGCCGCCGCGACATGGCGCAGCACGTTCTTCGATTTGATAATCCGTTGCCGCATGGATTCCCCGAGTATTTCTGGCTGATCAGCCGCTGACGTTATCAGATTGGGTGCCCGATGGCGTCCAATCCGAATTAAATGGGCGTAAGCCGTTGACGGCATTCCCATGGCCTGAATTTCGGGCTTTGTCCAGCAATGTCGGTTCACGTTCTGCTCACGACCTCACGATCGTAAACGGCAGCAGACCACTTCTGGCCCTGCCTTCAGGGTTCCCTCGGGTTCCCCCCTTGGCAGAAGGCGTCCAAGCGGGTAATCGACTGGGTTTTCGGGGAGGGCTGGTCCCATTTCGCTTCGTTTGCCATTGGCACTGTTACTGGTATCGCTGTGTGCAATCGCTGCCACGTGGTGGTGGCTGGCCACGCCGGTTATGCTTGTCCCAGCCCCGATTGATCCGGACTACAGGCTGCAATGCGTTTCCTATGCGCCGTTTCGCGGCAGGGAGTCCCCTCTGGTCGAGTCGACCCATGTCGATGCCGCCCAGATTGAGCAGGATCTGCGCCGCCTCCACGAGGTCACCGACTGTATCCGCACCTACTCGATCGAGAACGGGCTCGACCAGGTGCCGGAAATCGCAACAAAAGTGGGCCTGAAGGTGATCCAGGGGGTCTGGATCGGCAGCAACCGGGACAAGAACCGGGCCCAGATCGCCACAGCCGTGCGCCTCACCAGGGATTTCCCGAAAACCATCACCGCCCTTGTGGTCGGCAATGAGGTGTTGCTGCGCGGGGAGATGACGGCCTCCGATCTCGCTGCCATCATCCGCCAGGTCAAGGCCCAGGTGAAGGTGCGGGTCACCTATGCCGATGTGTGGGAGTTCTGGCTCAGGAACCGCGAAATCTCTGACGCGGTCGATTTCGTTACCATTCATATTCTGCCCTATTGGGAGGATATTCCGGTCCGCGCCAAACTGGCTGCGGCCCATGTCAATGCCATCCGCCAGCGCATGGCGGTGGCCTTTCCGGGCAAGGAAATCCTTATCGGCGAGACCGGCTGGCCGAGCCATGGGCGGATGCGGGAAGGTGCCTTGCCCTCCCGCACCAACCAGGCCCGGGTGGTATCGGAAATCCTCAGCCTGGCCCGGGCACAGAATTTCCGCGTCAATCTGATAGAGGCCTATGACCAGCCCTGGAAGCGCCGCATCGAAGGCACGGTGGGGGGCTATTGGGGCCTGTTCGATTCGGTCCAGCGCGAGCTGAAATATCCGGCTGGAGTCCCGATCAGCAATTTCCCGGCATGGAAGTGGTATCTGGGACTGGGGTTGGGCTTCTGTACCCTGGTGTTCCTGGTTGCAGGCCTCAGCCAGCGTCGCAAGTCGCTGAAACCCCGGCCCTCGGTATGGCTGGGGATCGGGATTGCCGCCACCAGCGCCGGGATTCTGCTCGGGGTCGCCTTCGACAAAATGTATTATGAGAGCCTCGGCCGCTTTGGCTGGCTGCAATGGGGCGCCTTGTTCGTGATGGGGCTGCTGTCGCCACTGCTGGTGTCGCGGGCGCTGGTCAGCGGTCAGAGCCTGCCGACATTTCTCGATCTTATGGGGCCGCGCCAGAGCCGCAGCCATTCCGCTCTTGCCATCCTGCTCGGCCTCACCCTTGCCGTCACTGTGGTGATTGCCGCCCAGATGGCGCTCGGTCTGGTCTTCGATCCGCGCTACCGCGACTTCCCCTTCGCTTCGCTGACCATGGCGGTGGTGCCCTTCGCCATGCTGTTGGCGAACCGGCCCTCAGGCGGGGTGCGGCCGATTGCCGAGGCACTGTTTGCGGCACTTTTCGTGCTGTCGTCAGCCTTTATCGTGGTCAACGAGGGGCGCTCCAACTGGCAGTCGCTGTGGAGTTGCGCCGTCTTCGTCCTGCTCGCTTTCACGCTGTGGCGGGCGCGGGTCGGGCAGAACCCTGCCGATCTGCCGGTGTCCTGAGCGGGTTATGGTTGCAGACCTGGGGTTGCTTCGGCCTGGCGACGATCCCTGCTGGTTCCGGCTCCCTGTCTGCGCACGGCTGGCGGGGCCGGACGGATCTGGAATCAGGGCCGGCGGACAGGTTCATCAGGGAGAGCGGCGTCTGGTGGGGGCGGTACCATCTCCAGAGGTCGGGCTGGCGTCACGCTGTGGCCGGCGCCGGTCGGGCAAAACCCAGAATAAGCAGGCCGATTGCCAGTCCTGAGAGAATGATGTTGTAGAGCACGATGCCAAGGCCGGCAGCGATGATCCCGCCGGTCAGCAGCACGATCGATGGCCTGATCAGATTGAGCACGGCGATCACCAGGGCAACGGCGCCGAACACCGAATTGTTGAACAGCGTGGTCGACAGCTTGCGCGCGGCGCAGAGCGCGCTTTGCAGGCCGGCATCGCAGGCCAGCGCCGTGGGCGTCAGCTCGATGGCGAGATAGCGCAGGTAAATGGCATAACCGACGGCGATGAACCCGACCACGAGCAGGAACTGGACCTGGCAGGGGGAGAGGCGGAAAGGTTTCTTTTTCATTCGTGCACTATAGGCCGGGAATGAAGGGGCAGGCAAGGACGGGTAGATTGCACCACAGGAAAGGCTTCACCGCACAGGGCGCGGCCTGGTGTGTTTGACCACTTTCGTGCTCAATTCCGGGGCATAGAGCGTTGCCGCCCAGGCGGGCATCCTCCGGGCGCGGTCCATGACGACCCCGTTTCGAAACAGGATCACCCGTTCGGGGGCGCAGTTGAAACTGGAGTTGTCGTATACGAAGCCGATGTCGGCGGAGAGCACCGCGCTACGGATCAGCGGCTGGTTGCGCTCGAAACGCTCCCGGATCTTGTCTTCCGGGACGTTGTGCTCGCCCTCATGGACGCGCTGGGCGACGCGGGTAACCGACAATTCAACCCGGTCCACACCGACATGATAAAGCACGACGTAAAAGCCGGCTTCTCGGGCATCGTGGATCAGCTGCAGTTTCGAGGGGTGCGAAAACGTGGTCTCGGTGACGAAACTGGACGCGCGGCGCAGCGCCTCGTCGCGGCGGCCTTGAGCGATTGCCGCCGCTTTGTAGGAGGCTTCCATCGACGGGTCTTTCAGTTCATCGCGCTGGATGATGTCGGCGTTGATGAAAGGTGCCTTGACCTGGGGGGCGACGACGGTGTGGTACAGGGTCGACTTGCCGGCCCCGTTGGGTCCGGCCAACACCACCAAGGCAGGGGTGCTCATGGCGTCACGGGCTTCACAGCGTTGGCGCCATAGATCAGATTGCCATCGTCATCGAGACCGACCCCGAGGCCGCGTTCGCGGCGATCGCGCCAGAATGCCTCCTCCTGGGGTGTCGGGCCGGCCTGTGCCATGCCAAGGAAGAGAAGGTCCAGTTCCTGCCTGCTGAGGCCGTCAAGCGCGACCGGTTCGATACCACGCAATGCCCGGTCGATGCGGGAGAGGTTAAAGGAGGGGTCGTGCTCAACGGCCCGGCCCAGTTTGATCCAGTATTCCGCCTGCCCCGACATCGACCGGCTGTGCACATGGGCAGCGTCACGAAGTGCGGAGATGGTGGTGTCGGAAAGCTTGACTGCAGAACCCATTGTCGACGTTCCTTCCATCCAGGGTTGACGTCACTCCGCGGGAGTTGCATCCCGGGGTTAACGTTTCCTTAAATCTCCGGGTCAGGTTGCAGAGCGAGACCTGGGGTCGCATTGTGAAACCAAAGTTTTCCCATGTCCAGCGCAACATGCTATCTGCTGGCGCCTTTGGCGTTTTAGAGGAATCGACATGACCGGCCGTTCCAGCCTCACCATCGTGCTCGCCGCCGGCGAGGGCACGCGCATGCGCTCCCGTCTGCCCAAAGTGCTGCATCCCGTGGCTGGTCAAACTCTTTTGGCCCATGTTCTGGCCGCCATACCGGGCGGCCCGGACGCGGCGCTGACGGTGGTGGTGGGCCCGGATCACCAGGCGGTGGCCGAGGAGGCCGCCGGGCTGCGCCCCGACAGTGTTGCCGTGGTGCAGCACGAACGGCTCGGCACCGCCCATGCGGTGCTGGCGGCGAGAGAGGAGATCCGGCGCGGCGTCGATGACCTCGTGATCGCCTTCGGGGACACGCCCCTGATCTCAGGGCGCAGTTTTGAGCAGCTCCGCGCCGCTCTGGCCGAGGGCGCAACCCTCGCCGTACTTGGTTTTCGTGCTGCGGATCCAACGGGTTACGGTCGCCTCGTGATCGAGGACGGCGCTCTGGTGGCGATCCGCGAGGAGGCCGATGCCAGTCCAGAGGAGCGCGCCATCACACTGTGCAATGCCGGGGTGATGGCCATGGACGGGCGCCGGGCACTGGCCATTCTCGAGGCCATCGGCAATGACAATGCCAAGCGGGAATATTATCTGACCGATGCGGTCGATATCGTGGGTCAGCGCAGGGAGAGGGCGGTGGTGATCGAAACCAGTGTGGATGAGGTGCGCGGCATCAATACCCGGACACAGCTCTCCGAAGCGGAAGAGGTGATGCAGCGGCGGCTGCGCCAGGCCGCGCTTGATGCCGGAGTGACGCTTGTCGCCCCCGAGACGGTTTTTCTCTCTGCCGACACGAGTTTCGGCAGCGACGTTACCATTGAGCCTTTCGTGGTGATCGGACCCAAAGTGTCGATCGCCGACGGAGCGCATATCTATTCCTTCTCCCACATCACCGAAAGTTCGATCGGCCGCAATGCCTCGGTCGGCCCCTTTGCCCGCATGCGGCCCGGCACCGTACTCGGCGAGGGCGCGAAAATCGGCAATTTTGTCGAAACCAAAGCCGCCACCCTGAAAGACGGTGTCAAGGTCAACCATCTGTCCTATATCGGCAACGCTGTGGTCGGGGCGCGCTCCAATATCGGTGCCGGCACCATCACCTGCAATTACGACGGCTACGGCAAATACCTGACCACAATCGGGGAGGGCGCCTTCATCGGCACCAATTCCTCGCTGGTGGCACCGCTCAGGATCGGCAACGGGGCCTATATCGGCTCGGGCTCGGTGATCACCCGCGATGTCCCCGATGACGCCATGGCGCTGGAGCGCTCGCCGCAGACCACCCGCGAAGGTGGCGCGTCGCGCTTTCGTCTGATCAAGAACCGGAAAACCCGGCCCGATGGCTGACCGGGCAGCGGGATTTCTTGAAGACCTTGTCGGCTCCGCTGCAGCCTGAGCGACGCCCCCAAGGTGAGTCTGGACGTTTTTTGAGGGATATGGATCCGCATGTGCGGGATTGTCGGCATTCTCGGGCGCGAGCCGGTTGCGATGCAGCTGGTGGAGGCGCTCAAACGGCTTGAATATCGCGGCTATGACTCGGCGGGCGTGGCCACGCTTGAGGGCGATCACCTGGCGCGGCGCCGCGCCGAGGGCAAACTCCGCAATCTGGAGGCCCGCCTCGTCGCAGAGCCGCTTTCCGGCGTCACCGGCATCGGTCACACCCGCTGGGCCACCCATGGCAAGCCGACCGAGCACAACGCCCATCCCCACGCCACGGAACGCGTGGCCGTGGTCCATAACGGCATCATTGAGAATTTTCGTGAATTGCGCGCCGAACTGGAGGCCGGGGGCACGGTCTTCAGCAGCGAGACCGATACCGAGATCGTGCTTCATCTGGTCGACGGACAGCTGCAGCGCGGCACGGGCCCAGTCGAGGCGGTGCGGACGACGCTGGCGCGGCTGCGCGGGGCCTTTGCGCTCGGTTTCATCTTTGCCGGTGACGACAACCTGATGATCGGCGCCCGCAATGGGCCGCCGCTGGCGATCGGCTATGGCGACGGCGAGATGTATCTCGGATCGGACGCCATCGCGCTCGGTCCGTTCACCGATACCGTGAGCTATCTTGAGGATGGCGACTGGGTGGTGCTGACGCGCGAGAGCGCCACCCTGTTCGATCGCAACGGGCAGGTGGTGCAGCGGGAGCGGATCCGGCTCGCGGCATCGTCCTCGCTGGTCGACAAGGCCAATTACCGCCACTTCATGGCCAAGGAAATCCACGAGCAGCCCGAAGTCGTCAGCCATACCCTGGCGCGTTATATCGATATGGCGGCCGGCCGGGTGGCGCTGCCTTTTGAGCTGCCGTTCGATTTCCGGGATATCGGGCGCGTCACCATCACCGCCTGCGGCACCGCGAGCTATGCCGGCTATGTCGCCAAATACTGGCTGGAGCGCTTCGGCCGTCTCCCGGTCGAGGTCGATGTCGCCTCTGAATTCCGCTACCGCGAGGCTCCGCTGCGCAAAGGTGACCTTGCCATCTTCATTTCACAGTCGGGGGAAACCGCCGATACGCTGGCAGCGCTGCGCTATGCCAAAGCGGCCGGCGTTCACACCGTGGCCGTCGTCAACGTGCCGACCTCGACCATCGCCCGCGAGAGCGAGACGGTGCTCGCAACCCTTGCCGGTCCCGAGATCGGGGTGGCCTCGACCAAGGCCTTCACCTGCCAGCTCATGGTGCTGGCGGCGCTTTCCATTGCCGCGGGCAAAGCCCGGGGCGAATTGTCGGAGCAGGATGAAGCGAAACTGGTGCAGGGTCTGATCGAGGTGCCGCGGCTGATGTCGGTGGCGCTCGCGGTGGAACCGCAGATCGAGAAACTGGCCCATGGCATCGCCCGATCCAGCGATGTGCTCTATCTCGGGCGCGGCACCAGCTTCCCCCTGGCGCTCGAAGGGGCCCTGAAACTGAAGGAAATTTCCTATATCCATGCCGAGGGCTATGCCGCTGGCGAACTCAAGCATGGTCCGATTGCACTGATCGACGAGACCATGCCGGTGGTGGTGATCGCGCCCCATGACCGGGTTTTCACAAGACGGTGTCGAATATGCAGGAGGTGGCGGCACGCGGCGGTAACATCATCCTGATGACGGATGCCAGAGGGGCGGCGGAGGCAACCGTGGACTCGCTGGTCACCATCGTCCTGCCCGACATGGCGGCCGCCTTCACGCCGATGGTCTATGCGGTGCCGGTCCAGCTTCTGGCCTACCATACCGCCGTGGTGATGGGCACCGACGTCGACCAGCCGCGCAATCTGGCGAAATCGGTGACGGTGGAATAGCCGCCATGAGGAGGCAGGAGGAACCGAGGCTGCGCCAGCGGCCCGAAACCTGCTAGAGGATAGTCTGGAGTGCCGACGGACCTGGAACCCGCATGACCCGCGACAATGTGCCTGAACCTGCAGAGATCGAAGAAGAGCCGACGCCAGAGCCGCATACCGGTCTGATCGGGCGCCTGCGCAATTATTTTCTCACCGGCCTCGTGGTCACGGGGCCGCTTGCCATCACCTGCTATCTGGTGTGGTGGTTCATCACCTGGGTCGACGGTCTGGTCCGCCCTCTGGTGCCAGCTGCTTATCGCCCGGACTATTTCGGCATCCCCGGCTGGGGGCTGATTGTCGCGGTGATCAGCCTGACGCTTCTGGGTTTTTTCGCCGCCAACCTGATCGGGCGCTCGCTGGTTGACATCAGTGAACGGATGGTGGGTCGGATTCCTGCGGTGCGGGCCATCTATCGCGGCCTCAAACAGGTGTTCGAGACCCTGTTTTCCGGCAAGGGCTCAAGCCTGCGCCGGGTCGGGCTGGTGGAGTTTCCCTCGCCCGGCATGTGGTCGATCGTTCTGATCTCGCAGTCGCCGGGGCCGGAAGTCGCCTCCAGCCTGCCGGGGGCGGAAGAGCATATTTCGGTGTTCCTGCCGTGCTCGCCAAACCCCACCACCGGGTTCTTCTTCTATGTGCCGCGCAGCAAGATCATCGATGTCGACATGAGCGCCGAGGATGCCGCGACGCTGATCATGTCGGCCGGTGTGGTGCAGCCGAATTCGAGCCCCGACGCCAGAAATGTCGCCGCTCTTGCCGGGGTGGCCAATGCCGCCCGCATCGCCAGTGCCTCCGGGCGGGAGCCCGATACCGCCGATAAGGTCGAGTAGCGTCTCAAAGATGGATGGCAGCCTTTCGCGAGGTGCCATGTGGGAGGCTCGAGATGGTTCCGGGCTCGCCATCCCGCAAAACCGGCACAGATCACAGACTGCGAAACGCGGCAGGT
>WQYW01000147.1 GCA_009781045.1 Alphaproteobacteria bacterium | reverse complement strand
CGCGAACAGCTGGTGGCGCTGGTCGGGGCCAACGGGGCGGGCAAGACCACGCTGCTGCGGGCGCTTTCCGGGGTGCAGAAAGTGAGCAGCGGCCGGGTTCACTTCGACGGCCGTGACATCACCGCCATGACGCCGTCGAAACGGGTGCGGCTCGGCATCTGTCATGTACCGGAAGGCCGACGGGTGTTCGGGCCGTTGTCGGTTGCCGACAATCTGCGGCTTGGCAGCTATGCCCGGCTGGCGCGCGGCGAGATCGCCGCCGACATTGAGCGCATGTATGCGCTGTTTCCGATCCTCAAAGAGAAGGCGCGTCTTGCGGCGGGAACCCTGTCGGGGGGCCAGCAGCAGATGCTGGCGATGGCACGCGCTTTGATGGGGCGGCCGCGTCTGTTGCTGCTTGACGAACCCTCGATGGGGCTGGCGCCGCTGATGGTCGAAGAGATCTTCAGCGTCATCATGGCGCTGCGGAAACAGGCGATGACGATTCTGCTGGTTGAACAGAATGCCCATGCGGCGCTGGCAATTGCCGATCATGGCTATGTGATCGAAACCGGTTCGGTGGTGCTGTCGGGGAGCGGCAGGGAACTGCTGGCCAACGAGCGGGTGCGGGAAGCCTATCTCGGGATGTGACGGGGGACCTCGGGCTTTGATGTCTGAGCAGCTGGATTCAAGGAGTTGGGTGGTGATGGGTGCGAAATGCGGACAAGGCCGTCCGGGACAGGATCGCCTGGGACAGGCCGGGTCCGGCACAACGGTCTTGCGGAAATGCCTTGTCGCTGTCCTCGCGATGGGGCTGGCGCTGGGCTTTCTGACCCGGCCCGGCGTTGCGCAGGGAGCGGGGAACGATCAGCTGCGGATCGGTGCGGTCCTGTCGGTCACGGGGCCGGCGGCCTATCTCGGCAGCCCGGAACTGAAAACGCTTCGGATCTATGTCGCGCGCATCAACGCCTCGAGCGGGGTAGCGGGGCGGCAGATTGAACTCGTTGCTTACGATGACGGCTCGGAGGCCGGCAGCGCCAACAGTTTCGCCAAACGGCTGATCGAGCGCGACCGCATCGACTTCCTGATCGGGGGCACCACTACGGGATCAACACTGGCGATTGCGCCTCTGGTCGAGCGTGCCGGCATCCCCTTCATCTCGCTGTCGGGAGGGACCACGGTGGTCGATCCGGTGCGCAAGTGGATCTTCAAGACCGCCCATACCGACCGCATGGCCGCCGAGCGCGTGCTCGAGGACATCAGGAAGCGCGGCCTGACCACGATTGCGCTTCTCGCCGATACCGGGGGCTTCGGACAGTCGGGGCGGAAGGAGACGCTGAGCGCGGCAGCAAGGCTCGGGATCTCGGTCGCCTTCAACGAGACCTATGGGCCGAAGGACACCGACATGACGCCGCAGCTGACGCGGATCCGGGCTGCAGGCGTCCAGGCGCTGTTTGTCTTCGGGCACGGCCAGGGTCCGGCGATCATCAGCCGGAACATGAAAATGCTGGGCATGACGCTGCCGGTCTATCACGCCCATGGCGTGGCCTCGGAGGAATTCATCAAGCTGGCGGGGCCGGCGGCCGAGGGCGCGCGCCTGCCGGCCTCGGCGCTGCTGGTCGCCGATCGCCTGGGCGACAATGACCCGCAGAAGCCGGTGGTGCTGGACTATCGCCGGATCTATGGCGAAGAGGTCAAAGAGGATGTGTCGGATTTCGGGGGCTATGCCTATGACGCCCTGATGATCCTGACGGACGCAATAAAGCGCGCCCAGGGAAGCGACCGCACGATCGACCGGGCCCGGGTGCGGGATGCGATTGAGGAGACGAAGGGCTTCGTCGGCACCAGCGGCAGCTTCAGCATGTCGCCAACCGACCACATGGGCCTCGATCTGTCGGCTTTCCGTCTCCTGGAAATAAGAAACGGAGAATGGGCCCTGATCGACTGACGGGATCAATCCGAGGTCCGGCTTGAGGAGACCTGAACCGACACGGCCTGGCGTCAGGCCGGCGAGGGACGGGACCACGGCGCGATCAACGAAATCAACGAGAGCAAAAAAGAGCAAGGGAGGAGCGCAAATGATGAAACGGCTGATGCAAAGGGCAGGAGGGGTTGCCCTTTCAGGGGTTCTGGGCCTGATGGCGGCGACCACGGCCTATGGGGCGGATCCGATTCTCATCGGTTCCGTGCTCTCGGTGACGGGTCCGGCGGCATTTCTGGGCGACCCCGAACTCAAGACGCTGCAGCTCTATGTCGAAAAGATCAATCAGGAGGGCGGGGTACTGGGGCGCAAACTGGAGCTGGTTCATTATGATGACGGCTCCGATCCCAACGCGGCCATCGGTTTCACCAAGCGCCTGATCGACAGCGACAAGGTCGATGTCCTGATCTCCGGCACCACCACGGGGTCGACGATGTCGGTGGTGCCGCTGGTCGAGCGCACCGGGATTCCCTTCATCTCGCTGGCGGGAGCTGCGGTGGTGATCGAGCCGGTGAAGAAATGGGTGTTCAAGACCTCCCATACCGACCGCATGGCGGTGGAACGCGCGCTCAACGACATGAAGAAGCGCGGCCTGACCAAAGTGGCGCTGCTGTCGGAAACCAGCGGCTTCGGGCAGTCGGGCAGGAAAGAGACCGAGGCAGTGGTGAAGACGCTGGGGATGACCCTGGTCGCCAATGAGACCTATGGCGCCAAGGACACCGACATGACGCCGCAGCTCACCAAGATCCGCAATACGCCCGGCGTCGAGGCGCTCTATGTCTTCGGGCTGGGGCAGGGACCGGCCATCGTCAACAAGAATATCCGCATGCTGGGCCTGACCCTGCCGGTCTATCACTCCCATGGGGTGGCCTCGGAAGAATTCATCCACCTGTCGGGGCCTGCCGCCGAGGGCGTGCGCCTGCCTGCCGGCGCGGTATTGATCCCGAACAAACTGCCCGACGGTGACCGCCAGAAGCCGGTGGTGGCCGACTTCACCCGGACCTATCATGACCGCTACAAGGAAGACGTTTCGACCTTCGGGGGCCACGCTTATGATGCGCTGCTGATCCTGGTCGATGCGCTCAAGCGGGCCAACAGCACCGACCGGGCGAAGCTCCGGGATGCGATTGAGCAGACAACGGATCTCGTCGGTGCCGACGGCATCTTCAATATGACGCCGACCGATCACATGGGACTGTCGGCATCGGCCTTCCGCCTGCTTGAGGTCAAGAACGGAGACTGGGTGCTGATCGACTGAAATATGGTTCAAGGGGGGCTGGCACAGCCTTCTCCCCCTTGAACCAGGGAAGCGGGGGGCGTGCGTGCGCTTTGCGCTTGACGGGGCCTCAAGGCTGCGTCGGACCCGCTTGCCAATTCCGCATTTGGGTACTAATATTCCTTCAATTCCGGGACTGGTGGAGGTTGAGTGAATGGTGGAGATTTCGGCGTATCGCTGGCAGATGACGGGCGTGAACCAGCCCATGGTTCGCGAGGAATTCACGGCAAAGGCCGGGGATGGCGAGGTTGTGGTGGCGGTTGCCGGCTGTGGGGTCTGCCACACCGATCTCGGCTATCTCTATGATGGCGTGCGCACCAACCATGCTCTGCCGCTGACGCTGGGCCATGAGATCTCAGGGCGCGTGGTGGCGACTGGCGCTGGTGCGCAGGCCTGGGCCGGCCGCGCGGTGATCATCCCCGCCGTGCTGCCCTGCGGCGAATGCGATTCCTGCAAGCGCGGTCGTCCCAATATCTGCCGTAAGCAGAAAATGCCCGGCAATGACATCCAGGGCGGTTTTGCCTCCCATATCGTGGTCCCGGCGCGTGGTCTGTGCGAGGTCGATGAGGACCGCCTCAAGAGCGCCGGTCTGTCGCTGGCCGATGTTTCCGTGGTGGCCGATGCCGTGACCACGCCCTATCAGGCGGTGGTGCGGGCCGGCGTCAGCACCGGTTCGGTTGCCATTGTCATCGGGGTCGGCGGGGTTGGCGGCTATTCGGCACAGATCGCCAAAGCCTTCGGCGCCACCGTGATCGCGGTTGATGTCGATGCGGCAAAGCTCGCCGCCATCGGCGAGCAATGCGCCAGTCTGACGCTTAATGCCCGCGAGCATGACGCCAAGAGCCTCAAGGCGGCGATCAACGCCTTCTGCAAGGCCAACGGCCTGCCTTTGAGCGAGTGGACCATTTTCGAATGTTCCGGCACCGCGGCCGGGCAGACCACGGCCTTCGGCCTTCTGACCTTTGGTGCCACGCTCTGTGTGGTCGGCTTCACCATGGACCGGGTTGAAGTGCGTCTGTCCAATCTCATGGCTTTCGATGCCCGGGCGCTCGGCAACTGGGGCTGCCCGCCGGAACTTTACCCGGCTGCCCTCGATCTGGTTCTCGATCGCAGGATCAATCTGGCTGCCTTCGTCGAGCAGCATCCGCTCTCTGAGATCAATCGCGTTTTTGCAGATGTCCATGCGCATAAACTGACGCGCCGTGCCATCCTCGTTCCCGGTCAATAACAGCAGGAGACTCTGTCCAGATGTCCCATATGGTGGACCACGATATCGTTGCCTTCGAACCCGTCAAAGGCGTCATCTATGAAAAGCGCCCCGCGAAGCGCGCCAACGGCAAGGTGGCCGACGGCCTCTATAATGCCTGGATCACGCTCGACAACCAGAGCCAGTATAATTCCTACACCACCGATATGGTGAAGGGCGTCATCCGTGCCTTCCGCGCCGCCTCGAATGCCCGTGACGTGGCCTCCGTGGTCTTCACCGGGGCCGGCGACAAGGCCTTCTGCACCGGTGGCAACACCAAGGAATATGCCGAATATTATGCCGGCAACCCCCAGGAATACCGGCAATATATGCGCCTGTTCAACGACATGGTGTCGGCGATCCTGGGCTGCGACAAGCCGGTGATTGCCCGCGTCAACGGCATGCGCATCGGCGGCGGCCAGGAAATCGGCATGGCCTGCGACTTCACCATTTCCCAGGACCTGGCGCGCTTTGGCCAGGCCGGTCCCAAGCATGGTTCGGCCGCGATCGGCGGTGCCACCGACTTCCTGCCCCTGATGGTGGGCTGCGAGCGGGCGATGGAATCGGGCACTTTGTGTGAACCGTGGTCGGCGCATAAGGCCTATCGTCTCGGCGTTGTGCTCGACATCGTGCCGGCGCTCAAGGTCGATGGCGCCTTTGTTGCCAATCCGCTGGTCGAGACCAAACGTTATCTCGATGATTATGGCCGCATCGTTCACGGCGAGCCGCTGACCGGGGAGGCGCTGGCCGCTGGAAAGGCGGTGCTGGCCCGCGGCACGGTTGATCTCAGCCTGCTCGATGCCAAGGTCGAGGAACTCTGCGCCAAGCTGCTTGCCACGTTCCCGGAATGCCTGACCAAGAGCTTCGAGGAACTGCGCAAGCCCAAGCTCGACGCCTGGAACCGCAACAAGGAAAACAGCCGTGCCTGGCTTGCCCTCAACATGATGACCGAGGCCCGCACCGGCTTCCGTGCCTTCAACGAGGGGCCGCGCAACGAGCGCGAGATCGATTTCGTCACGCTGCGGCAGCGTCTCGCCAATGGCGAGGGCTGGACCGAGGCGATGATCGAAGACCTGATCCCGAAGACAAAGGGCTGAGACCATGGGTGATCCGCTGAAGGTCTGGGTTGAACGTGATGGCACGCTGCTGCGTCTGCGGCTGGATCGCCCCAAGGCAAATATCCTCGACGCGGCGATGAACGCCGCGCTCGAGGCGGCTTTGACGGAACATGGCACGGCCCGTGAGCTGCGGGCCATTCTGATTGATTCGGAAGGGGGCCATTTCAGTTTCGGCGCTTCGGTTGAAGAGCATCTGCCGGGCCAGTGCCGTTCCATGCTGGAGGGCTTCCACCGTCTGGTGATGCGGGTTTTTGCCTCCGATGTCCCGGTATTGATGGCGGTGCGCGGTCAGTGTCTGGGCGGGGGTCTCGAATTCGTCAGCGCCGGCCATGTGCTCTTTGCTGCGCCAGGGGCAAAATTCGGCCAGCCCGAGATCCAGATCGGGGTGTTCGCGCCCGCCGCCTCCTGTCTGTTGCCGGAACGCGTCGGTATGGCCGCGGCTGAGGATCTGCTGTTGTCAGGGCGCTCAATCGGTGCAGAAGAGGCCCTGCGCATTGGTCTTGTGACCGGGGTGGCCGAGGATCCGGAAGCCGCCGCACTTGCCTGGTTCGACAGCCATCTGGCCCCGAAGAGCCCGTCGAGCTTGCGTTTTGCCACAAGGGCGGCGCGGCATGGTATTATCGAGCGGGTCGCTGACAAACTTGCCGCGGTCGAGGCGCTCTACCTCAATGATCTGATGGCAACGGCGGATGCCGTCGAAGGTCTTAACGCCTTCCTCGAAAAGCGTGCCCCGCAATGGAAGGGGGCTTGATCCCCCCGCGAAGCTTGCCCAAAGGGAGAAGCGCCCGATCAGCACGAGCCGGCGCTTAAAGCCGGCCGTGCGGTCTTTTTTTTAAAAGGTCATGCATGGCGGCAGGTCTGAAGGTCTATGCGATCAATGGCGTCATCCCGGTGATTGAGCCGGGGGCTTTCGTTCACCCCGACGCTGTGCTGATCGGCGACGTCATCGTTGAGGCCGGCTGCTATATCGGCCCCTGTGCCTCGCTGCGCGGGGATTTCGGCCGCATTATTGTGCGCAAAGGCTCCAATGTGCAGGACAGCTGCATCCTGCACAGCCTGCCGGGCTTCGATGCCGTGATTGGCGCCAATGGCCATATCGGCCATGGCGCGGTCATTCACAGCGCACAGCTCGCCGATAATGTCCTGGTCGGCATGAATGCCGTGGTGATGGACCATGCCCGAATCGGCGAATCCGCGATCATCGCGGCGATGAGCTTCGTCAAGGCCGGAAGCGAAATTCCTGCCCGCCATCTCGCCGCCGGCGTGCCCGCCCGCGTGGTGCGTGAACTCTCGGACAAGGAGCTGGCGATGAAGATCGAGGGCACCAGGAAATACCAGGAACTGGCACAGCGCAGCCTCGCCACTTTGCAGCGCTCTGAGCCTCTTTCCTGTTTCGATTCCACGCGACCGCGGGTCGATGCTGATATTTCTCTGCCGGCACGCAATCAGCTGGACAGGGACAAGGGTCTTATTGATTAGAAATTCGCTTGGGGAGGATGGGCTTCATGGGGCTCAGGGAGGAACTGACCGAAGGCTTGCGCGATCCTGAGAATCTGAAGTTTCCGCAAGGCTTCAATGTCGCGCTAGCCTTCATCGATCGCCACCTCACGGAGGGGAGGAGCGACAAGCCCGCCATCCTGACGCCGGACGAGACCGTGACCTATGCGGCACTGGTTGCCCAGGTCAACCGCGCCGCCGATGGCCTGACCTCTCGTGGACTTGGAAATGGCGACCGCGTCCTGATGGTGATCCGGGACTGCC
Organism: Alphaproteobacteria bacterium; assembly: GCA_009781045.1. GTDB lineage: Bacteria > Pseudomonadota > Alphaproteobacteria > Rhizobiales > Xanthobacteraceae > Bradyrhizobium. The sequence goes on along the minus strand of WQYW01000147.1, from coordinate 7,039 downwards.
CGGCATTTTTCTACGCCTTCTGGGGCGCGATCAAGGCCGGTTTCATCCCGGTGCCGATCAACACGCTGCTGCGCGCGGATACTTACGCCTTCATCCTCAATGACTCGAAGGCTGCTGCAATCATCTATTCGTCGGAATTCGCCGCCGAAGTCGAGCCGGCGCTCAAGGCCTCGCCCTGGAAACCGCCTCATGTCCTCACCGAAGCCGGCTTTGCCACCTTGCGGGCAGGGGCGAAGGACGCCTTCGCGGCGGTGGCCGCGGGAGCCGATGCCGACTGTTTCTGGCTCTATTCCTCAGGCTCGACCGGGCGCCCCAAGGGGGCCGTCCATCGCCACCGCGACATGGTGGTGACCAGCCAGTATTTCGCGGTCGAGACGCTTGGGCTTGGCGAAGACGACGTCTGCTATTCCGAGGCCAAGCTGTTCTTTGCCTATGGCCTTGGCAACAACATGACCTTTCCGCTCTGGGTCGGCGGCACCGCGGTGCTCAATGCCGGACGTCCCTGCGCCGAGACCAGTTTCCCGATTCTGGCGCGGTTTCAGCCCACGGTCTATTTCGGGGTGCCGACCCTCTATGCCACCTATCTGGCGCAGATGCCGGCCTCAAAGCCGGATTTTGCAAAGACCCGCTTCTGCGTCTCGGCGGGCGAGGCCCTGCCGCCGACCATCCTCCAGCGCTGGCGCGACGAAACGGGCCTGTGGATCATCGACGGCATCGGTTCCACCGAAATCCTGCACATCTTCCTCAGCAACCGCATCGACGACATCCAGCCCGGCTCAAGCGGCAAGCCGGTCAAGGGCTATCGCGCCAAAATCCTTGACGATCTGGGCGTAGAAATCGCGGGCGTCGGCAGCGGACGGCTCTACATGACCGGGGCCTCGATTGCACGCTGCTACTGGAACAATCCGCAGAAAACCGCAGCGACGTTTGCGGGGGAGTGGATCGATACCGGCGACACCTATCAGCGCGACGAAAACGGCTATTACTATTATTGCGGGCGCACCGACGACATGATGAAGGTCGGGGGCATCTGGTGCTCGGCTTTCGACATCGAGTCCAAGCTGGTCGAACACCCTTCTGTGCTTGAGGCGGCCGTCATCGGCAGGAATGACGCTGCCGGGCTGGTCAAGCCGGAGGCCTTTGTCGTGCTCAAGGAGGGCGTCGAGGAGGACGGCGTGAGCGAGGAACTGCTGACCCTGTGCAAGACCCGGCTCGCCCCCTACCAGTATCCGCGCTGGATCCATTTCGTCGCCGATCTGCCGAAAACCGCAACCGGCAAGATCCAGCGCTTCCGCCTGCGCGAGGGCTGAGGGGCGTCGGGTGAAGAAGGCCAGGCGGACAGAGACGAGGTGACAGAGACCTGGTGTGACGAAGGTGGTGTTCGGCCGCGATTGCCCCTGCGGCCAGAACGGGGATCGCCTTTGCCGTCTTCGCACCGGGATGCGAGGCGGCATTGACATTTTTCAGGGCCGGAACCTGGAGGGTATCCGGGGCGTTGCAAAGATGAAATTGGCGCGACAGCACGAGCCGCCGCATCTGTCCCGCAAGATGAGATACCGGATTGGCTCCCGATCCCCGATCGAGGAAGGGCGCAAAGCGCGTGCGGGCAGCTCCGCTGCCGCATCGGCCGGTGCTCCATGCGTCGTTCCTGTCGCGTCAGCTGTATATTTTGCGGGAGCTGTCGAACATCGCTGCCGGTGATGAAAAATGCACCCCGGCATGGAGCGGCAGAAGGCATTGTCAAAATGTGCCCACAGGGAGCATCGCTGGAGGTGCCGGTCACAACGCCGTGACCCGGGCTTTACAGCGTTGCCGCAAGGTGGCAATGGGAACGAATTGATCCGCCATCAATTTTTGTGGATATGCCCATGGGCATGATGGATGATGTTGTCAGCCTTGTCAGCTTTGTCGGGCTCGGGTTCGGGCTTGGCCTGTTGATCTTTTTCTCCTTTCGCGGCTGGAGCCCTGACCCGAAAACTCGGGAGTTGGAGGTGACGTCCCCCCAGCAGGGACGTGATAGCCTCGGTCGCGTCCGTAAAGCCGAAATGGCGACCGCGTTTCGAGTTTTTCGAGGCATTCGGGGCGCCGGATTCAGTTGAGGCCCGCGCAGCACTGAAGGCGATGGCGGATTCCGGGAAGAGATCCCTGATTACCTCAAACTGGGCTGGATATCTTCTGGGCCCGATCTATTTCCTGACGCTGGGGATGTGGCGGAGAGCGCTGACGCTCAGTGGCATCGTCTTCCTGGCTGGCGTTCTCCCGTTGGTCACGGACGTGGTGTTTTTCAATGCTCCGGTGGATTTGGTGCACCGGGGCATGATGCTGGTGTCCTTGCTCTTCGGCAAGCTCAGCTACCCCTGCGTCTTTCTGGTGTGGTGGCTGGACCCGGATGTCTTGGACTTCGGATCCACGGTTCTCTTCCTGGTCGTCGTCGTTGGAATCGGTTCATCCACGGCCGCAGAGACGGCGAACTATTCCTATTACCTGACGCGGGTCAGGGGTGACAATGGCTGGAATCCGTACAAGGGGCTCTCCGGCTCATGGTGGAGATGGTTGATCATGGTGATCGTACTGATCGGGATATTGATCCTGCAACGAATGATCGCTTTGGCTGTCCGGGCGCCCATATATCTCACTGTTGGCGAGTTTTGGGCACTGATCCTCGCATGTTTGGCAGCGCCACCAGCGGCTGTCTGGTATCTATGGAAGCGCGGGCGCGATTTTCCGGACCTCAGCGAATTGAAAGACGGCTAGGGACGTATGACGTATGACGTATGATGTATCTGAAGGTAGTTTCGGTTTCGGGAAGGGGGGCGCGTGAATCGTGAACGACATCTGGAAGTCGGCAGACCCGTTGTCAAAAACCATTCGCCCCCGGTTGTGGCGCGCCAACCGGCTGCAACGGCGGGGTCTGTTGGAAGGCGGAGGGGGCGTATGCAGCCACAGAATTCCGGCGCGGTAGTTGCGGCGGCTCATTTTCGAGCGGGAGGGGGCCCCAGCGACGGGTACGGGAAATTGATTGCGATGCCGTGCCATTGATCGCTTTTTGAGCGGGACGGGGAATTCGGGAATGGCGCCAGGTGATTTGAGCCGGCATCGATTTTCTGCGTCCCTGTGGCAGCGGCCGGAAAGCCAAGAAATGCTGCTGGGAGCGACGTGATCAGAGGTGAAAAAGGTGGCGCCGTCAGGTGCGGCAGACGCCAGACGTGCGGTCTCGCGGCTCTCTGTCCGTTGGGTGGGTACAAAGAGCGGCGGCGACAGGTCGGGATGTGCAAGCCGCGAGCGGAAATCAGCAGATCCGCTCCTTGCCGTGGCGCCGTCGTCAGGAGCGGGCCACGGCGTCGCGCCCAATTTGATGGCGACCGCCGATCCGCGCGCGATCGCCGTCGTCGTCGGCCGCCGCGATTTGGTGTTTCTTGTCGCCCATGTGCCCCATGTGCGAAAAAAGTCACCGGGAATTGGGCCGGGTATTGGCGCCAGCTGCGCGCGGCGTGGCTGTGGCGAAGGCTGGCCATATGGCTTCGAGGCAATCGAGAGCGAAAGTGGCGCTCGCGGCAGATCGTTGACCTGAAGTCACGGGCCTGTTGGTACCGCCATGGCGTTTCTTGCGATTGGCATCGGTCTTGAGTATCTGCAAGGGGGGATTGCGCCAGTGCGCCGGACTTTTCGTGCCGGGCGCAGCTCGGGACGCACTGGCAGCTCTTGACCATGTGCGGCCGCATGTTTTTCCTGATTTGAGGGGGATGCGGCGAAGAAGAGGTTGGAGATGCGCGCGGCACCTCTAACGCTCCGGGCGCCAAACGCTTTCAGGGAGGAGCCCGGTCAGGACATTGAGGATTTCGGGGTCCAAACCGGCAGGCGGAAGGCAACCGCGATGGCGGAGGGATTGGAAATGACCCGGATTTTGCGGGTGGGAGCGGCATTGGTGAGCCTGGAGCCAGGATCGCCGATGATGACGCAAACGACAATGGCACGTGAATTGAAGTGTCCGGGAGGTTCACCATGACTGAGACGCAACTGGAAGCACTCAGGCCGGAGCGGCCAATTGAGGAGATCGTGGCTGATCTGGCGAAACCGGGGCGTGCGGTGATCGGTGTGCTGAGAGAATGTCTTGCGAGGGGCGAGGCGGCTGCACCCGTTCTCCGGGATGTGGTGGCGCTGGCTGCGGTGGCGTGGCCGCGTGGTGACCAGGTGATTCTGCTTCATCGTGGCCTCTATGTTCTCGCCAGCCTGCGCGATGAGGCAACGTGCGGGCCGTTGATGGCTCTGCTGCGGAAATACCCGGATGAGGTAATTGAGCTGTTTGACCACAGTCCATTTGAGCTGTCCCGGATCATCGGGAGCATCTTCGGTGAAGATCCCATCCGATTGTCGGCTCTCATCAAGGGGCGCAGTTTCGATCGGACCGTTCGTGGAGCAGCACTGGTGGCCATGTCGCGAATAGTGCTGCTGGGGAGGCTTCCTCATGACTGGCTCGCGTGGATGGTGAAAGAGGTTGATGATGATGGCAACCAGGAGGGGGAGGAATTCTGGCATATTGCACGACTCTTTGCCTGTTCGATCCTTGAGCCGGAGGAATCCGAAGGCGGTTCCGGGGCGGGCAGCGAGGACGCTGCTGCGGACGGCAGCGATGCGATCCGGGGATACGACGATGATGCGACGGAATTTGAAACAGACCTGAAGAATGGTGCGGTCGGCGGCATTGATGATGTGATCCGCTCGCTTGGCTGGGACACCGACAGGGGCAACCGGAAGATGGAGGATTTGCTGTCTTCCAGCAGCCCCGGCCGGGCCGAGAATCCGTGGCGCCATGTGGGTCGCAATGATCCCTGTCCCTGTGGCAGCGGCCGCAAGGCCAAGAAATGCTGCTGGGACAGCCGTGATGGGTGAGCGGAGGGCTGGCGAGCGAGGCCGCGCTCCGCCACATCTGCCCGGACGTTCCATCGATTGCCCGCTCTCACGCGATCTGCCCTCATTTCGCCCACTTTCGCGGTCCTGTAGGTTGCGGGCCTGCGTTTGGCTGGCCGGGCTGGAGGGGTTGGATGCGAAATGCACTGGTTGTGGTGGCGGCCCTGATGGCGCTGTGGCTGGGCTCGGGTTCTGCGCAGGCGGAGAAACGTGTGGCGCTGGTGATCGGCAACAGCCGGTATCAGAAGGTCCCGGAGCTGCCCAATCCGGAGCGGGATGCGGTGGCGATCGGGAACTTGTTCCGGCGGATGGGCTTTGATCGGGTTGATGTGAAGACGGATCTCAACCAGACGGCCTTGCGCAAGGCACTGCGGGAATTCTCCGAAGCGGTATTGGATTCGGATATTGCGGTGGTTTTTTATGCCGGTCACGGAATTGAGATGAACGGCAGCAATTATCTGATTCCGACCGACGCTGTTTTGCGGAGTGATATTGATGTTGTCGACGAAACGGTTCCGCTGGAGCGGGTCAGCGAGATTATCGGCCCTGCACGGCGCCTGCGTCTGGTTCTGGTTGATGCCTGCCGGGACAATCCCTTTGCCATCCGGATAAAGCGCACCGGCGGCAGCCGTTCGATCGGCCTTGGTCTTGGGAAGGTGGAGCTCTCGACTGGAGATACGCTGGTTGCCTTTGCAGCGAAGCCCGGCGCGACGGCAGAGGACGGGGATGGCAGGAACAGTCCCTATACGACGGCGTTGCTGCACAGTCTGGCGACACCCGGGCTTGAGATCCGGATGGCAATGGGCCGGGTACGGGACGAGGTCCTGACGCAGACCGATCGTCGCCAGGAGCCGACGATTTTCGGTTCCCTTGGTGGTTCGGAGATCATTCTGGTCCCGGGGAAGGCGGGTGCTGAGGGGGCAGGGGCACAGCCGGGCGTCGCCCAAGACAAAGCCGAACGGGCGTGGGCCGCAGCCAGGGACACGACGAGCGTGGCGCTGCTGGAGGAATTCATTCGCCGCTACGGCGACAGTTTCTACGCCAGTGTCGCCCGCACCCGCATTGAGGAACTCAAGAAAGCGCAAGTGGCTGCGGCGGTACCGCCAGCGGCTCCATCCGCTGCACGCACACCACCGGGCTCGTCGGCTTTGCCCTGTGGGAGCGGTGCAATGACGGTGTCGTTTTCGCCTTCGCGAGCGCCGTGTCCGTTGTCGGCGGCGGAAGAGCGTTCCCTGAAACCGAAGGATGTGTTTCGGGAGTGCGATCAGGGCTGCCCGGAAATGGTGGTGGTGCCGGCAGGGTCGTTCGTGATGGGCTCGCCTGAGGGTGAGAAGGGACGGCAGAAGGAAGAAGGCCCGCAACATGAGGTGACGTTTGCGCAGCCGTTTGCGGTCGGGAAAATTCATGTGACGGTTGCCCAGTATGCGGCCTTCGTCAAAGCAACGGGGTATGACGCCGGATCATCGTGCTATGGGGTGGTTGGACGCAAGGTGGGCGAACGGAAGGGATGGACGTGGAAGAACCCTGGATTTGCGCAAGGAGCAACCCATCCAGCGGTGTGCCTGAACTGGCAAGATGCGAAGGATTATGTAGCGTGGCTCTCGAAGGAAACGGGCAAAGTGTATCGTCTGCTGACGGAATCGGAATATGAATATTCGACGCGAGCCGGGAGCCGGGGGCGGTATTCCTTTGGCGACGATGCAGCGGCGATGTGCCGCAATGGCAATGGTGCGGATAGGACAATGCACGCAGAGTTGCGCTTGTCCTCCAGGTTCACTGCTGTTCCGTGTTGGGACGGCTTTGCCTGGACATCGCCGGGGGAAAGTTTTGCGGCGAACGATTTCGGGCTCTACGACATGCACGGCAACGCGCTCTCGTGGGTGGAAGACTGTGCCAATAAGAGTTACAACGGGGCGCCAGAGGACGGCACAGCTTGGATGTCTGGGGATTGCAGCCGCCGGATGCTTCGCGGCGGTGCCTGGATGGCCGATTCGAGCGCCCTCCGCGCCGCCAGCGATTCTAAATGCCCCCCAAACTGAAGAATTTTGTGGTCTCCATTTCCCCGGCAGTCCCAGGTCAAAAGATGCGTTCGTGAACAAACCGGAATCGGATGCGGAACGAACAGGAATCG